>JAVBOI010000060.1:0-8537 GCA_031550695.1 Desulfovibrio sp.
CCCCCCCCCCCCCCCCCCCCCCCCCCCCCCCCCCCACCAAACCGCCTTTCCTCTTAAGGACATACATCATGCGGTTTGTTGATGAAGCGATTATTACGGTGCGGTCGGGTAACGGCGGCCGGGGTTGCGTGTCTTTTCGCCGGGAGAAGTTCGTGCCCAGGGGCGGGCCGGACGGCGGCGACGGCGGAGACGGCGGCAACGTCATTCTGCGGGCCTCTTCTCGCCTGTTGTCCCTGTATGACTTTCGCCTCAAACGACTGTACGAGGCGGAAAACGGCCAGCCCGGCCAGGGTTCCCAGTGTCACGGCCGCAAAGGCGCGGACATGGCGCTCGAATTGCCCGTGGGCACGCAGATTTTTGCCCTGCGCGACGGCGGCCGGGGAGAACTGCTCGGCGATCTGGCAGAATCCGGCTCGGAACTGCTCATCGCCCGGGGCGGCCGGGGCGGCAAGGGCAACGAGCATTTCAAATCCTCCACCATGCGCGCCCCGCGTTTCGCCCAGCCCGGCGAGCCGGGTGAGGAATTCACCCTGGGGCTTGAGCTGAAAATCCTGGCTGACTGCGGTCTGCTGGGGCTGCCCAACGCCGGCAAATCCACGTTCATTTCCAAAGTCTCGGCTGCCCGGCCCAAAATCGCCGATTACGCTTTCACCACCCTTGAGCCCAACCTGGGCGTGATGCTCGACAACGACAACTACGAGCGACGCATGGTCATTGCCGACATCCCCGGCCTGGTGGAGGGCGCCCACACCGGCTACGGCCTGGGGCACCGTTTTCTCAAGCATGTGGAGCGCACGCGTTTTCTGGTCCACATCCTCAGCATCCAGGATATCTCTCCGGACGACCCTTTTGCCGGTTTTGCCCTGATTAACAACGAACTGTCCCTGTTTTCTCCGGATCTGGCCACGCGCCGCCAGATAGAGGTGATCAACAAAATAGATCTTGCTTCTTCCGACTTACTTGAGGCCATCCGGCAACGGGCCGAGGCCGAAGGGCGGCGGCTGTTCTTTATTTCCGCCCTTACCGGCCAGGGACTGGAAGAACTGACGGAAACCATGTGGCGCCTGCGCGACGAACTGGAAGCCAATGCGCCGGTGCCGGCATTCACCCGTTCGCGCCTGGCAGGCGACCAGCCCGGTGGTGAGCCGGACGCCGACGACGAATCGGACGCCGGCGGTGACGAAGTGGAAATTATCTACAGCCGATAGAGCATTTCACGAATGAAATGAGTGAATTGCTCTGCAAGGATTTGTCCTCAAATCCTTGCCGCGAAAGAGGCGTAGGCGGGTCGCGGACACAGGCCCTGTGCCTTGCCCGCCGGTAAGCGACTTTTTCAAGCGTTAATTGCTCTAGAAGCGCTCCGCACGGAGTGGACGTCTTTCGCACGCGAACGGGGGACCAGTGCCATGAGCAAGCTGTATATCGTCATGACGGGCCTGCCGGCCAGGGGCAAGTCCACCGTTGCGTTGCGTCTCTGCGAAGGCCTGGCCGCCGAAGGGCTCAGCGTCCGCATCTTCAACAACGGCGAACTACGCCGCCTGCACCTGGGAGAAGACTCCTCCCTGCCCGACTTCTACCACCCCGACAACAAGGAAGGCCGCAGCAAACGCGAGCATCTGGCACGCATCAACGCCGCCGCCGCCAAAACCTTTCTGCGCGGCGGCGGCCAGGTGGCCATACTTGACGCCACCAACGCCAGCCGCTTGCGCCGCGACTTTCTTAAGGAGCAGTTGTCCGATTACCCCATCCTGTTCGTGGAGTGTGTCAACAACGATCCGGAACTGATCGCCGCCAGTGTGCAGCGTAAAGCCCGCATGCCCGAATTCGTCCGCCTTTCGCCCGAAGAGGCCGTGGCCAGTTTCATGGAGCGCATCGGCTACTACGAGCGCATCTACTCCAGCCCGCAAGGCGAGGGCTGCTTTGTGCGCGTTCATACCCTGCGCAACCAGATTCTGGCCGAATTCCTGCCCCGCAAAGTGCCGCACTACATCCGCATTCGCGACATCCTGGTGTCCGACTGGGTGCGCGAACTTTACCTGGCCCGCCACGGCGAGAGCCAGTTTAACGTAGAAGGCCGCATTGGCGGCGATTCCTCTCTCACCGAACGCGGGCGCGCCCAGGCCGGCGCTTTGGCCGCCCACTTTCACGACAAGCACATCCCTTATATCTTCACCTCCCGCTTCCGGCGTTCGCGCGAAACCGCCGCCCCCATAAGCCGCGACCATCCCGAAGCCGTGGTCATGGACATACCTGAACTGGACGAAATCAACGCCGGCGTCTGCGATTCCCTGCGTTACGACGATATTCGCGCCCGCCTGCCCGACGAGTTCGCCGCTCGCGCTCGCGATAAATACAACTATATCTATCCCGAGGGCGAAGGCTACGTCACCTTGCGCGACCGGGTGGAACGCGGGTTTCGCAAAGCCCTTTTTCTTGCCGGCGGTCAGCCCGGCATCGTGATCATCGGGCATCAGGCCATCAACCGCATGATACTCTCCCTCTTCCTCTTCCGCAGAACAGAAGACGTGCCGTATATTTACGTTCCCCAGAACCAATGCTTCCACATCGTCGCCACGCACCAGAAAAAATTGTTCGAACTGGTGCGGTTTGAATGAGAGAAGAGAAAAGGCAGTTGCGGGAAGGAAGAGGAAGCTTTTGAGGAAAGCCCGCTCGATCCGAGCAAAGCGGGGAGCTATTACGAAGCAAATTCTTTTTTCCCCAAACCCTCATCTTCTCCTTCAAACCTTTTTATTTTGGGTGCCTGATGGTACGGAGAGGCAAAGGCTTTCCTGTGGATGCGGAATTGTCTTTCCGGCGTGTTCAAAAGCGGAAAAATAGGGTAAGCGTTTTTTAGAGGCAAAAGAATTTGAACGCGAGTGCTTTGTCCCGCCTCTCTCTTTTCTTGCCGCCTCATATAACCAACAGGAGATTTGTATGCCCATAGCCAATACCGTGCTTGATCTTGTCGGCTGGACGCCCATGGTGCGCTTGCGGAAACTTGAAAAAAAATGGGGCGCCCAGGCCGAGGTGGTGGCCAAATTGGAATATTTCAATCCGGGTTCGTCCATCAAGGATCGTCTGGCCACGGCCATGGTGGAAGCGGCGGAAGCTGAAGGGCGGCTCAAGCCCGGCCTTGATCCGGCCCAGGTTATTGTGGAGCCCACCAGCGGCAACACCGGCATCGGCCTGGCGCTGGTGGCGGCGGTCAGGGGGTATTCGCTGGTTCTGACCATGCCGGAGAGCATGAGCAACGAGCGCAAGATGCTGCTGCGCGGTTTGGGCGCGAAACTGGTGCTCACCCCGGCGGCCGCCGGCATGAACGGCGCGATCAAGGAGGCCGAGGATATAGTGGCCCGCACGCCGGGCGCGGTCATGCTCCAGCAGTTCGCCAACCAGGCCGGCCCGCGGGTGCACGCCCGCACCACGGCCAAGGAGATCTGGGACGACTGCGGCGGCAGGGTGGATATCGTGGTGGCGGGCATTGGCACCGGCGGCACGGCCACGGGCATTGCCAGACGTTTGCGGGAGCTTGCCCCGGCCGCGCGCGTTTACGGGGTGGAGCCGACGGAGTCGGCGGTGCTTTCCGGCGGCACGGCCGGGCCGCATCTCATCCAAGGCATAGGCGCGGGCTTTGTGCCGGAAGTTCTTGACAAAAGCGTGCTTGCGGGCATTATCGCCGTGCCGGGCGAAAAGGCCCTGGAAACGGCCCGCGCCCTGATGCGCCAGGAGGGAATCTTCTGCGGCATTTCGTCCGGGGCGGCCGCGTTCGCCGCGCTGGGGCTGGCCAAGGATCCGGCCAACAAGGGAGCTCGCATAGTTTTTATTGCCCCGGACACGGCGGAACGCTATCTTTCAACAAAGCTCTTCGAAGAGTGAGGACGGGTTCGCGGACGTTTTCCGGAAGTGGGCGGGAGCGTTTCGTGGGGCGGCCGGTACGGGGAGCGGGTTTACCCACGCGCCTGGAACAAATCAATTTTGCGGTTACAAGAAAAGATATTGTGCCCATAATACGGGGTTTCCAAAGGGGTTCAACCCCTTTGGCCGCCGGAGGTAATACTGTTCTTGGGCAACTTCAAAATTAATCCGCTCTAGTCAGGAGTTTGTATGTCGCAGAAAATGAATACCTCGCCCTTTCATCGCGGGCTGCCGGAAATAGAGCGGATCACCGACGCCCTGTGCGCGCCCGCCCCATACCAGACCATGACGTACGATTCGCCGGGCGATTCGCCCATGCCCTCGCTTGAGGCCTTGAGCGAAGTTATGAGCCGGCTGCGTTCCGCCCTGTTCCCCGGCTATTTCGGCAATACCCGCATTTCAGCCACGTCATTGCGCTATCACTTGTCGGCCAACCTGGATTCGATCTTCCGTCTGCTGGCCGAACAGATCCGGCGCGGCATCTGCTTTACCTGCGCCGATACCCGGCAGACCTGCCCCCAGTGCGGCCGCGAGGCCGAGGAAAAAGCCCTGGCCTTTCTGTCCGGGCTTCCGGCGATCCGGGACCTGCTGGCCAGCGACGTCAAGGCCGCCTTTGAGGGCGACCCGGCCGCGAAAAGCCCGGGGGAGACAATTTTCTGCTATCCCTCCATCATGGCCATGACCAACCAGCGCATCGCTCACAGTTTGTACAAGCTTGAAGTGCCGCTGATTCCGCGCATCATCAGCGAGATGGCCCATTCCCGCACCGGCATAGACATCCACCCAGGCGCCACCATCGGCGAGCAGTTTTTCATCGATCACGGCACGGGCGTGGTGATTGGCGAAACCTGCGTCATCGGCAGGAACTGCCGCCTGTATCAGGGCGTGACCCTGGGGGCCTTGAGCTTCATCAAGGGCGAAGGCGGCGTGCTGGTCAAGGGCCAGCCGCGCCACCCCATTCTTGAGGATAACGTGACGGTTTATGCCGGCGCGACCATTCTCGGCCGCGTGACCATCGGCGAAGGTTCCACCATCGGCGGCAACGTCTGGCTCACCCAGAGCGTGCCGCCCCAGTCGCGCATCATGCAGCAGCGTTCCACCCAGGACAAGGAACCCGAGCCGGAGGCAAAAAAGCCGGCCCTGCGCAAGGCCAAAGGTTGATGGTCTTTGCTTTTGCTCAAATTATCTGCCCGATCTGGATGCTGTATGAATGACGCGTTTTTCCCGTCGAACGTGAGCCCTCATTTTTGGAGGACCCGCGCATGTTGAAAGGGTTTTTGCTTCTTCCCGCCTGATGAATTGAAACGGCCGTCCTTTTGCAAGTAAGGACGGCCGTTTCAATGTGTTTGAAAATGACCGGAGCAAATTCACTTTGAAGTTTCTCGTTGACTCCTGACCAACAAAATGGGGTTTCCAGAGGGGGTCACTCCCCCTTTGGCCGGACAGGGACTGTGTCCGCGACCGGAGGCAATACAACTCTTGGGCCGCTTCAAAAGTAATCCGCTCTATTTCTGCAGGAACTTCGCCATGGCCGTATAGGCTTTGGCGCAGGCCTCGGGCACAAGATCTTCCAGGCAGATGAAGGGATGTATCATGTCGTCAAAGCGCATGACCTCAACAGGTACTTTGGCTTTTTTCAATTTTTCGGCGTAGGACAGGCCTTCTTCCCGCAGGGGATCGAACTGGGCGATGACGAACATGGCCGGGGGCATGTCGGACGAGACTTCCCAATACAGGGGGGAAACCGTTTTGCGGTCCTCGTTGTTGGCCAGATAGGTTCCGGAGAACCATTCCATGAGCGGCTTGTCCAGCCAGTAACCGGTGGCCAGTTCCACAAAGGAGGACGAGCCCAGCGTATAGTCGGTATTGGGATAGATCAGCAGTTGCTTGTGGATGGAAATGTTGGGATCCCACTGGCTTCTGGCCGCCGCGATGGCCGCCAGGGCGCCGCCGGCCGAATCGCCGCTGACGCTGAGAATCCGCTTGTAGCGCATGCCCAGGTCGTCCAGAACCCGCCAAACGTGCTTGGCCGTGGCCACGCAGTCGTCCTGGCCGGCGGGGTAGGGGTTTTCCGGAGCCAGGCGGTATTCGGGGGCCACCACAATGTGGTTGGAAGCGAGCGCCAGCTTGCGGCAGACCGGATCGTACATGGTCACGCTGCCGGCGCAGTGTCCGCCGCCGTGGTAGTAAATGAGCACCGGCAGATCTTTTTTCGGCGCCGGGTGGAATACCCGCACGGGCACATTGTAGCCGGGGGTGGGGATGAGCCCCTCGCGAATAAGGGCCACGTCGGGAATTTTCGTCATCAGCGACCGGCCCACGCCGGCAAACCCTTCTCGAACGCCGATCACGGTGGGAACATATCCCTGCGCGGCCGCGTCCGCGCTTTGCGCGTTGAGTTTCGTCAGCCACTGTTCCAGATTTTTGTGCAGCGTGCCCATAGAGTTCTCCGTTCCTTGGCGTAGAAACGCCAGGCGGGAAGAATGTTGCGGCCGGGACGGCCGGTTCTTTTCCCCCTATAACGTCGGGCGACAAATGTCATCTGAATCCATATCAAAACGCGTGGATGGATTTTCGCGTTCCTGAGGCTTTGCACGGCCGTCGATTACGGTCGGATATCGTCCGGTTCTTTCTTGATGTTCATTTTTTCAATGACAGTGAATGCACATTGCCGCCCAGGAACAGAGCCGCCAGGGCGGCGGCTTGCGGAAGCAGAGCAGCCGATTCCACTATAGGCGTTTTCTGATCCCGGCTTTCGTTTTGCCGGGCTGTCAGTGAAAGCCCAGGGTGTAGCGTTCCACCGGGGCGAAGTTGTCGCGCAGGGGAGGAACGTCTTTTTCGGAAGACGGCAGGGGCGAGGTCCAGCGGTGGGACAGCATGGACGCGATGTGCGGGGACAGGCCGGGTTTGGCGGCGTCCGGCAGGGGGCGGGGCGTGCGAAAGGCCAGAAGCATGACGTTCTGCACCATGGTCCCGTTGTAGGCCGACTGGACCGGGAACAGGTGCACCTCGCCGAACGCCTCGGTGAAGGCGTTGCGGATGGAGCGCAGCAGCCGTCCGTTGTCGCCGTTGACGGCCGTGATGATGTTCATGATGTAGATGCCGTCCTCAGCCAGCAGGGCGTGGACTTTTTGCGCCGCCTCCACTGTGCCCACATGAAAAGGCACGCTGTAGTAAGAGTTAAAAATGTCCGCGAAAATCAGGTCGTAGGGACCGGCGGCGCCGGCGGGCAGGGCGTCGGCGGCCCGGTTGACAAAAGTGCGGGCGTCTTCGTGAAAAATTCGCATGCGCGGGTCGTCGGTGGGAGTTTTGAAATATTTTTGGGCCAGGTCGGTGATGCCGGGGTCAAGCTCCACCACGTCCAGGCTGAAGTCCGGCGAAGCCAGTTCCGAACGGCCGGCCAGCAGCCACTTGGGCACGGAATAGCCGCCCCCGCCCAGCATGAGAATGCGCTTGGCCGTGGGGTTCATGCTTGTGCCCAGGGCGTAAAATTTGGTGTAGGCAAAGGCCAGTTCGGCCGGCGCGTCCATAAAGGAGCCGGACTGGCAACTGCCCGGATCGGTGAACAGCAGCTTGACCGGCCGGCCCTCCATCAGGCCGTCGGCCACGCGCACGGAGGAATAGAGCGTATCCACGTCGATGGGGGCGTTTTCCGCTTCGATCATATAGGCGGTGTAGCTTTTGTGGGCAAAGGCGGCCAGAATCAGGCACAGGGCCAGGGCGACCTTGGAAAGCACGGGCTTGAGCCGCACCAGAGCGGCGGTGGCCAGCAGAATGGCGGACACGCCCAATGTGGTTTCCATGCTGCCGAACCAGGAAATGAGCACGAACCCGCCGAGAAAGGTGCCCACAATGCTGCCCACGGTGGAAACGGCGTTCAGGCGGCCGATAACCGCGCCGGAAGTTTCGCTGTTCGTGATGGCCAGACGCACGGCATAGGGCGAGACCATGCCGCAGAGCATGCTGGGCAGGGCGAACAGCAAAAGGGCCGCCAGCACGGCCGCGAGATGCAGGGAAGGAACGGCCTTTGCCAGGGCCGGCAGCATGACGCCCTGGAGCATGGCGGTGATGAAAACCGCGATTGAAGCCCCCACCAGCAGGTTGGACAGCATGGCCACAGCCCGGGTATTGGCGGTCCGGGCGCCGGCGGCCGCGGTATCGTCATCGTTGGCGGTTCCGGCATTGGCGGTTTCGGCTTTATCGGTCAGCGCGGCCCGGCGGGCTTTGCCGGATTTTTTCTCCGGCTTTGGCGCGGCGGCCGGGCGCAGGTAGTTGTCCGCCAGCCTGCCGCCGAGCCAGTAGCCGAGGCTCAAGCAGGCCAGGATGACGCCTATGAGGCTGGTCCAGACCACCACCGAGGTTCCCAGCCAGGGGGCGAGCAGGCGCGCGCCCACCATTTCCAGCACCATGACGGCCATGCCGTTCAGAAACACTACCAGGGCCAGCATAGTACTCCTTAGAGCGGATTAATTTTGAAGTTGCCCAAGAGCATTATTGCCTCCGGCGGCCAAAGGGGGTGACCCCCCTTTGGAAACCCCATTGTATGGGACAGACTCAAGTGGATACTCTCAAAGCTAATTCACTCTTATGCCGGTACGCGGGGAAAGCCCGGAGGACGCCAT
>JAVBOI010000100.1:0-38615 GCA_031550695.1 Desulfovibrio sp.
TCAGAACTTGCTGTTTTCATGCTCAAAGTTTAAACAAATTTTAGATAATTTGAAAGTTGAAATGCTCTAGAGCATTTCAATTTTGAAATTATTCACTTGAATCTGCTTAGAAAAATGGGATTTCCAAAGGGGTTCAACCCCTTTGGCCGCCGGAGGCAATACTACTCTTGGACAATTTCAAAATTGATTTGCTCTAGAGCAAATTGCCGTTGAGAGTATTCACTCTCGCCTGCCCCACAAAATGGGGTTTCCAAAGGGGTTCCACAGAGCCTGTGTCCGCGACCGGAGGCAATATTACTTTTGGGCAACTTTAAAATTCAACAGCCCTTGCGTCTCTTCCATTCCCCGTCCGTCCGCCGCGCTGTCGCCGTTTCGCAGCAGAAAGCGGGCCAACCGGGCTTCCTCGAAATTGACCGGCTGGCGCGGGCTCTCCGGCAGCGGAACTTCCGGCTCGCTATTGGCTTTTTCCACCACCGGGGCGAGTTGCCAGCCGCCGCAGGCCGCGAACAGGTCGCGGAACCAGTCCAGGCGGGCCGGAGTCATGAAGCGTTCGGGCGGATAGGTTTTTCCGCAGGCGGCCAATTGCTCCAGGTGGTACAGAATGGTGCCGGAAACCAGTCCTCTGGCTTTGGCGGCTTCCTCCAGGCTCAGGCCCTGGTCCAGCAGCCGGGCCGTTTCCCTGGCACTGTCTCCCTTGGCCAAGCCGCTCCGTTTGGTCTGCGGGGAGGAGCCGTTTTCGCCGTCGTCGGAAGCGGCGCGCCGGGAGCGCCGTTGCCGCCCTTCCGCGAGTAGGGAGTTGTTCCCGGCGTTTTCCTCCCGCCGGGCCCGCTCTTCGGGATGGGACTCCAGCCAGACCCCGATCAGCTCAAGCATGGGGCCGCCGTAAGCGTCCATTTTGTGCCGGCCAACCCCGGAAACGGACAGCAGTTCCTCCGGCGTCAGGGGCAGACGTTCGACCATCTCGCGCAGGCTCCGGTCGGAAAAAATGACATAGGCCGGCATGTCGGCCTGCCTGGCCAGGCGCATGCGTTCTTCCTTGAGGAGCAGAAAGAGGGGGGAGTCTTCGCGCTCCCGCCTTCGCCGGGTCGTTTTGGCGGCCTCGGGCAGGCGCACGATGGAGCAGGGACGCCGGCCGCGCAGCACTTCCCAGCCTTTGTCCGTCAGGGCCGGCGTGGGCATGAGCGGGTTGGACACCGTAACCATGCCCTGGGCCAGTAAGGTATCCATAACCCGGCGCCAGTACGGCTCTTCGCGATCGTTGCCCACGCCGAAGGTGGGCAGCTCGTGGTGGAAGAAGTCGCGGATGCGCCGCGTTTCCTTGCCCAGCACAATGTTGATGACGTGCCGCGCCCCAAAGCGCCCGCCCGTGCGGGCCACGGCCGAAAGCAGCTTCTGGGCCGGCACGGTGGCGTCTTCCCGTTCTGTTTCGCCGGCGCAGATGTCGCATCCGCCGCAGTTGTCGCCCGGCAAATCCTCATTGAAATAGGCCAGCAGCGCCTTGCGTCGGCAGCCTTCCTTCTGGGTGAAGTCCAGCATGCGGAACACTTGCTCTCTGGCCGTTTCCCGCGCGTCCGGGTCTTCCATGCCCTCGGCGAAACGCATGAGTTGGGCGATGTCCGCCCGGCCGTAAAACAGGGCGCAACGGGCCGGCTCGCCGTCCCGGCCGGCCCGGCCGGTTTCCTGGTAGTAGCTTTCCAGATTTTTGGGCAGATCGCCGTGGATGACAAAGCGCACGTTGGGCTTGTCTATGCCCATGCCAAATGCGATGGTGGCCGCGATTACCGCGCATTCGTCCCGGCGAAAGGCCTCCTGCGCGGCTGTGCGTTCGGCGTCGGGCAGGCCGGCGTGATAGGCCACGGCCGCGATGCCCCGCTTTTTCAGAAAAGCGGCGGTCGCTTCCACGTCCTTGCGAGTGGTCCGGTAGATAATGCCGGATTCCCCCTGGCGCTCCTCGATAAATTCCAGCAGTTGCCGCTCTGTATCCAGCTTGGGCGTGACCTGGTAGAACAGGTTGGGCCGGTTGAAGGAAGCCCGCGTGAGCAGCGGCCGGCGCAGACCCAGGCGATCCACGATATCCCGCTCCACCCGCAGTGTGGCCGTGGCCGTGAACGCGGCCAGGGGCGTTTGCGGAAAGGCCTTGGCAAGCTCGGACAAGGCCAGGTAGTCCGGCCGGAAATCATGGCCCCAGGCGGAAATGCAGTGGGCCTCATCTATGGCGAAAAAGGCGATCCGGCATTCTTTGAGAAAGCCGGTAAACCCCGGTACCCGCAAGCGCTCCGGCGACACATACAGCAAGTCGAGCTTCTGCCCGCGCAGACCTTCCCAAACGCTTCGTTTTTCCGCCGCCGAACTGGCGCTGTTAAAGGCCGCCGCCCGGATGCCGGCCGCCCGCGCCGCATCCACCTGGTCTTTCATCAGCGAAATCAGCGGGCTGACCACAACGCACACCCCGGGCAGCAGTACTGCCGGCAACTGGTAGCACAGCGATTTGCCCCCGCCCGTGGGCATGACCGTGAACGAATCGCGCCCGGCCAGCACGGCCCGCACCACTTCTTCCTGGTGCGGCCGGAAGGCTTCGTAGCCGAAATATGATCGGAGCGCTTCCTTCATTTCCATACCCCACCCGCTACACCTTCCCTCCCGGAAAGGCAAGGCGGCGGCCGGCAGAACGGGGCGCCGCAACGGCCCGTTTTCGCGTCGCCCGCCGTGATCCCGTTACCGGTTCTTCCCAAATTCGCGTCTGCCCCTCTTCCCTCTTGCGGGAAAAGGGCGTATTCTTCAAAACCTTTACTGACACTGCTACGCCGCGCGGCCCGGAGGGTAGAAATGAGCGAAGTGTCCCGAAAGCCGTCCAAAAGACGAATTGTTCTGGTTGTCGTGCTTGCCGTTGCGGCTTGTTTTTTCGGCATTTCCTGGTGGGAAAAAGACAAGGCCGCCAAAATCGAAGCCTTACTTCAGGCACAGGGCGAGTTCAGTTTCGATTCGCTCAAGGTCGGCTTTTGGGGCAAGAGCATCACGATTCTGGGCCTCAAAGGGAGCGCGCCTTACGTCATGGGCGGCAAGATACGGTTGGAGGCCGGAAGCGTGCACGCTGTCGGTGCAAATTTTGATGCGCTTGAATCCGCCGGGGTGGTTCCGTTGGCTGACTCTGTGCAAATTACGGATTACAGGAACACCGTAGAGTACCCGCCGCAATCCGAGCGCGGGAAACAATCGATGTTTATCAAGTCGTATTCCATGGACAAGGTACGCGGCGATGCCCGTCTGCTTGAGGAAATGGGCAGAAAGACCCAGGATCTGACGAATCCGGAAACGGTGGCCCGCTATTTCGCCAGTGCCGGCAGTATCCGAACAGGCGTAGCCATCATTGCAGGCTACGAATCAACCATGGACGTGGGGTTGCCCACGCCCATGGTATTGAGCATGGAATCGTTCCGGAGCGAGGATTACGGCGCGTTTTCCCACGGGGCTGCGAAAGCTTCGAACATCGCCTTCAGCGTCATGGGCGAGAAGATATTGACTGTTGGCTCTTTGAGTACGGGCCGCCTCTCCATGCCTGATGCCCTCGCCTCGCCGTTGCTCTCCGGCACGTCCGAGGGATTTGAGGAACTGCCCCGCGCCATGGCCGCGCTGGATAAAGAACCGTTGGTCGTGCGCGACATCGAGGCCAAAGACGTGTCTTTCCGCGTTCTGTTCCCGGAAGCGGTGACACTGAAAAGCTGTTTTTTCGATCTGGAAATGAACGGCAACCGCGTGGAACTGAAAAGCCGTTTTGCGGATATGCTGCTGCCATCCTCGTATTACCGTTACAGCGGCCGGGAGGCGGGCGAGTTTGCGAAAGTTTACGGCGCGCCTCTGAATTTTTCCGGCGCGCTGGAGTTTCTGCTGTCCTGGAAGGACGGCCGGGGCGAACTGCTGCTCAAGGACAGCGGTTTGACGGAAAAGAATCTGGGCGAAGTTCACCTGGATATGAACCTGTTGTTCGAGGCGCCCGGCATGGACTCGCTGGGCAAGCTCATCGAGTCCGGGCGGGAGCCGGAGGCTTTTCTTAAAAACGGCCGCGTGGTTCTCGAAGACAGGCATTTTCTCGGCATTCTGTTCAAGGGTATGAACGAGAGTGATAAAAAAGAGGCTGAAGAGGAAGGCCGGACTCCTGAAACTCTTGAGCAGACAAGGGCCTGGGCCGTGCGAAGCGTCCGTTCCAAGGCGGAACAAAGCGTCAGCCCGGATCGGAAGGCCGTGCTGGAAGGGTTGGCCAAGCTGGTGGAAGGGCCCGGCAGGCTCGAGATTTCGTTCGCTCCGGACAGTCCCCGGTCGCTGGATCACAGGGCCGTAAAAAACGATGTTTCCGGCGCGTACAAGGCCACTGTCCGGTACACGCCGCGTCAACAATAATTCGCCTGCGGAGAATCAGGGGAGAGAAAGCATGAATCAGGATTCGCGAAAACGGGGCAAGCTTATAATTCTGGCGGCGGCGGTTCTTGTCGCCGCAGGCGCGTATTTCAGCATTGCCCGCTGGGAGAACGACAAGGCGGCCAAGATAGAGGGCTACCTTAACAGCCAGATGGATGTAACGTCCGCTACAATCAAGGTCGGCTTTTTTGACAAAAGCGTGGTCATCACCGGCCTTAAGGGGAGCGGCCCCTATGTTGCCGGGGCGACGGCCGCCGTTTCCATGGGGAGCATTTCCCTGGCCGGCGTGAACTTCGACGCCATGGACACGCCCGGTGTCGCTCCCCTGGCCGATTCCGCCGTCATCGCCGATTTCATGATGTCCATCGATTACCCGGCCCGGAACAGCACGCCCGCTATCAAGCAGGATGTGACCATAACCTCCGCTTCCCTGACCAAGGTGCGCGGCGATGCCCGCCTGTTGGAGGAAATGGGGCGCAAAACCCAAAACTTGAACAATGCCGCCGTGCTGTCCCGATATTTCGCGTCGGCGGCCAGTTTGCGTTCCGAGACGGCCGTCATAACCGGGTACAATGTCCGGATGGAGATGGGCTTGCCCTCGCCACTTGTTGCCAGGCTGGAATCTTTCCAGGGCAAGGACTTTGGGCTTCTTGCCTGCGGCCCCACCACCTGGACCAAGGTTTCCCTGAACTTCCTGGGCCAAGACATGTTCACGGCCGCTTCCATGAGCCTGGAGCGCATGTCTCTGCCCGACATTTTCACGCCGATTTATGCTTCCAGAGCTTTGGGCGATCCAGTCAAGGAAGGCGAGGCCGTCCTGCAAGGTTTTACGGACGCCCTGGCCAAAGAGCCGTTCGTGATGCGCGGGCTTGTCATGAACGACGTGGCCGTCACCCTGCCGTCCGCCGAGCCGATCACCCTGAAAAGCGGCCGCCTGGACCTGGAATTGGGCGGGGGCAAGTGCGTTTTTAATCAGAACATGGAGGATCTGGTCCTGCCGCCTTTTGCCTACCGAAACCTTGACGCCATTGGGGCCATGCTGGGCGCGGCGTACGGCAAGCCCCTGCGTCTGCGGGCCAACGCGGAAACCGTAAGCGAATGGAAAGACGGCGGTCTGACGTTCGAGGGCAAAAAGTATTCCCTGAGCGATCCGGAACTCGGCGGGATAACGGCGGATTTCAGCCTGCTTTTTCGCGCCCCCGGGGCCGACAGCCTGATGTCGCTGCTGCAATCGGCCGCGCCCGAGCTTTTGCTCAAAAGCGCCCATGTGACCTTTGAGGACAGGAGTGTTCTGGCCCTTACCTTCAGGTATTTCTATGAGGAAGCAAAGCGCGGCGCAATCACCGTCCCGGACGCGCAAAGTCCGGAGGCTCTCCGGGCCGAAGCCGCGCGTCAGTGCCGCAATGAGGCCGACGAAGCGGCCAACCCGGACAAAAAGGCCATTCTGCAAGGAGTGGTGCAACTGCTGGAGCGCTCCGGCGTCCTTACCATCGATCTGAACCCGGACGAACCCATGCCTCTGGACATTTTCGAGGCCATAGACGCGGACCTTCCAGGCGGGTATAAGATACGGACCAGCTATGCGCCGGCCCCTTAAGCCTTGTTAAGGCCGTTGCCCGGCGCGAAATTATAATCATCATTATTGTAACACCACCCAGCCCAAGAGGCCAAAGGAGAATGTATGACTGAACCGTCCAAAAAATCGCCCGCCAAACTGATTATTCTGGCGATAGTGGTTCTTGCCGCTGTCGGCGGTTATTTCGGCATGTCCCAGTGGGAAAAGGAGCAGGCCCGCAACATTGAAGAGTACGTCAAGGCCAATGGCGGCAGCGTGGCCTCGGTCAAGGTCAGCTTTTTCGGCAAAAGCGCCGCGCTTTCGAATATCAAGTACAACTGGTCGATCCCCAACCTGATGGGCATGACTCTGGAAGCCGAAAGCATGACCATGGCCGGCTTCAACGTTGACGCGCTTACGGCCAAAGGCGTGGTTCCCCTGGCCGATACCATTACCATGAGCAATGTTAAGGCGGATATTGTCCAGGCCCCCATGCCTGGCGTGGAAATGCCGGCCGCGAAGCAGAACATCTCCTTCAAATCCGGCACGGTTGTGGGCTTACGGGGCGACTTTGCCGGCATGAAGGCGGAAATTGAAAAGATACTGGCCACCAAGACGGTGGTCCCCGCCGACCTTCCCCGGATAATCGCCGCGGCCAAAACCCTGCACGCGGACTCCGTCTCCGCCACGGACTATGTTTCCCGCGTGGATATGGGCCTGCCCACGCCCATGACTTCCTCCATCAGCTCCTACGAGGTCAAGGACTTCAATCTGCTTTCCTGCGGCCCGGCCGTCTGGAAGGATTTCAAAGTCTCGGCCATGAATATGGATATCATCAAAGTCGGCGGCATGACCATGCAGCGCGTGGTTATTCCCGATGTGTTCACCCCTTTGGCCGCTCTGTCGCCCGACGGAAACACCATTGACGACGCGGACGACAAGATCGCCGTGGCTATGCTCGACGCTCTGAAAAAAGAGCCCCTCGTGATCAAGGGCTTTTCCATGACCGACATGTCCGTTCAGGCCCTGGGACCCGAAGCCCTGACCCTGAAAAACCTGTCCCTGGATCTTGAGCTTTCCGGCGACAAGCTGGCGGTGAAAAAGTCTTTCGCCGATCTGGTTATTCCGCCCACCTATTACAAAAACGCCGACGAAGCGGGTGCTCTGCTGGCCCTGGCCTACGGCAAGCCTCTGAATCTGTCCGGCCGGGTCGACTTTACCGGCGCCCGAAACAACGATCGCCTGGACTGCCGGCTGACCGGCGGCGAGTTGTCCGAAAAAGAATTCGGGGCCGTGAAGCTGGATGCCGACATTTTTGCCAGCGCTCCCGGCGCGGACAGCCTGGAAAAGATCATGAAGGCCTCTCCGGAATGGCTGCTCACCAAGGCCAGCCTGTCTCTTGAAGACAGGAAGGTGGCGGAATACGCCTTTGCCGCACAATACGAAATGGTCAAGCAGTTCGGCGATCAGAGCCCCTTCAAGAGCGTCGACGACGTGCGCGCCAACGCCGTGCAGCAACTTCAGGCGCAAGCGGCCGCGGCTCCCAACCCGGACTCCAAGGCCGTTCTTGAGGGCCTGGCAAAGCTCGTGCAGCAGCCCGGCACCCTGGTCATCTCGCTGAATCCGGCAACTCCGCAGCCCATCAGCGCGCTGGAATCCATTCCCACCAACGATTCCGCCGTCTACAATGTTTCCACTTCCTTCACTCCGGCTGCCACCCCTGCGGCCCCGGCCACTCCGGCTGCTCCGGCTGCCAAGTAGCGGGAAAAAGCAAGAAACACCCGAACGACAATGCAAGAGGGAACCCCTTGAAAAAAGGGAGTTCCCTCTTGCTTCGTCTTTTGTATTGTACCGCAACACCAGGGAAAACTCAGCGTTTCCCTACAGGCGCAGGTTTTGCAGCCGTTGCACAGCTTCGCGCGTGCTTTTTTCCCCGCCAAAGCCGGTCAGGCGAAAATAGCCCTGCCCGGCATGGCCGAAGCCGGAGCCCGGCGTGCCCACAATGCCGGTTTCGCGCAGCAGCAGATCGAAAAAGGCCCATGAATTCATGCCGTCGGGCAGCTTTACCCAGACATAAGGGGCATCCACGCCTCCCGATACCTGCAGGCCAAGACTTTGGAAGCATAGGCGTATGAGTTCGGCGTTGCTCAGGTAGCCGTTGATAAGCGTTCGCGTTTCGCGTTGACCTTCCGGGGAATGCACCGCTTCGGCGGCTCGTTGGATGATGTAGGGGCAGCCGTTGTATTTGGTCGCCTGACGGCGGCTCCACAACTGTCGCAATCCCACATACTGACCCCGCCCATTGCCCGGGGCGGGCGCATACCCGCGCAGACTTTTGGGCGTTACCGTAAAACCACAGCGCAGGCCCGTAAAGCAGGCCCATTTGGAGTAACTGCGAAACTCCACGGCCACCTCTTTCGCGCCTTCAATCTCGTATATGCTGCGGGGAATGCCGGGCGTGCGGACAAAGGCTTCGTAAGCCGCGTCAAAGAATATCACACATTCGTTTTTCCGCGCGTAATCCACCCAAAGCGCCAGTTGTTCTTTGGTTAACACCGATCCGGTGGGGTTGTTGGGGTAGCAGAGGTAAATGATGTCGGGCCGTTCTTCCGGCAGGGCGGGAACAAAATCGTTTTCCACCGTGCAGGGAAGCGGGATCAAGGACTGAGGGCCGCCGTTTTTCGCGCCCGCGCGCGGCCCGTTCGGCAACCCGCCCCGGCCGGCCATGATGTTGGAATCAACATACACCGGGTATACGGGGTCGGTAACGGCCACGCGGCAGTCGGTGGAAAACAGCTCCTGAAAGTTGCCGATGTCGCTTTTGGCCCCGTCGCTGATGAATATTTCATCCGCGTCAATGCCGAGCCCCTGGTAGCAGTCATTGGCAATGGCCTCGCGCAGAAAGGGGTAGCCCTGTTCCGGTCCGTAGCCGCGAAAACCCTCAAACGTGGCCTGTTCGTCCACGGCCCGCCGCAAGGCGTCCACAACCGGGGCGGGCAGGGGGTTGGTCACGTCGCCGATACCCAGGCGGATGAGCCGGACTTCGGGGTGCTCCGCCGCGTAGACCCTCACCCGTTTGGCTATCTCGGAAAACAGATAGTCGCCGGGCAGTTCCAGATAATGGGTGTTGATGCGAGCCACAATATCTCCTGTATGTCTGCTTAAAAAAGCGAGCAACGACGCCAGACGGAAAAACTCAGCGTTTCCTTAAGTCATATAGTATTCGCCGGAAAAAACAAAGCCAGCCGGACCGGTCATATGGACAACCCCCTGGGCGTCCCATTCCACGGCCAGTTCGCCGCCGGGCAGTTCCACGGTGGCTTTGTACTCGGTAAGCCCGTTAAGGGCGCAGGCCACCAGGGAGGCGCAGGCGCCGGTGCCGCAGGCCAGGGTTTCGCCGGAACCGCGTTCCCATACGCGCATGCGAATGCGGTTGCGATCGCGCACTTCAATGAATTCGGTGTTGACGCCGCGGGGGAAAAGGGGATGCCTTTCAAAGGCCGGCCCGATCAGGGGCAGGTTCAGGGAGTCTATGCCGAAAAAGGGCACCACCAGATGCGGGTTGCCCATGGAAACGGCCGTGGCCCGGTACAGCTTGCCGTTGACGGGAATTTCCCGGTTGATAAAGCTGTTGCCGTCGGCAAGCATGGGCAGGGCGGAAGGAACGAGGTTGGGCTTGCCCATGTCCACGCGCACGCGCTCGACCGTCCGGCCCTTGAATTCCAGGCGGATGCCGCGAATGCCGGCCAGAGTTTCCAGAGAGAAGGACGGACGGGAAATAAAGCCCTTTTCAAACACGTATTTGCCGACACAACGGGCGGCGTTGCCGCACATTTCAGCTTCAGAGCCGTCGGCGTTGAAAATGCGCATGCGAAAATCGGCGGTTTTGGAAAAACCGATCAGCACGAGCCCGTCGCCGCCCACGCCAAAGTGGCGATCGCTGATGGCCACGGCCAGGGCGGCCGGATCGTTTACGGGCTTTTTGAATTCCTCGACATAGACGTAGTCGTTGCCAAGCCCTTGCATTTTTGTGAAAGCCACGACCAGGGGGGGAGCATCGGGAGAAACCGCGCGGGCGGAAGTCCGGAAACGGGAGGCGGCCCCGCCGGCGGCGCGGGAGCGGGCGTCGGCGTCGCGGGCGCGAATGACGGGGTGGCGCACGATGGTACCCGGCCCTTTGGAATGGGTGCCCCGGTCGGCCAGCAGAACCTGGAATTCTTCCTCGGAAATCATGCCGCTATAGTGGTCGTGGACTGAAGGGGAGGGAGCGGCCCGGGGGTTGTCGGCGCCGGTTTCGGACAGCGGGCTCCCCATAAGGGTCGGCAGATAGGTCTTCATGGGTGAAACACCTCTTCGGTCGCGGCAACGCTTTCCGCCTGGGCGCTTTCGCCTTGCTTCATGCGGGCAAGGGCGTGCCGGTATTCGATGGGGGTTACTTTTAAAAACAGGGGCATGGATGCGTTCCAGCTTTCCAGCACGGAAGCGGCCAGGGGGCTGCCGGTGAGGCGGATATGCCGCGTGAGCAGAGAGCGCAGGAACTGGGCATCCTGCGGCAGCCAGACGCTTTCCAGGTCCACGCCGTCCAGGTTGCAGCGGGTCTGGAACATCTCGGCCCGGTCAAAAACAAAGGCGGCGCCGCCGCTCATGCCGGCGGCGAAATTGTAGCCGCTTGATCCGAGCACCACCACCACACCTCCGGTCATATACTCGCAAGCATGATCGCCCACGCCCTCAACCACGGCCACGGCCCCGCTGTTGCGCACGGCAAAGCGTTCGCCGGCGGAACCGGCCACGAAAAGCTCGCCGGAGGTGGCCCCATACAAGGCCACGTTGCCGACCAGGGCCTGATCGTCGGCAAAAGCCAGGCTGTCGTAAGGGGTGAGGGCCTGACCGCGCGCCCTGTCGGCCGGTCTGATGGCGATGGTGCCGCCGGAAAGCCCTTTGCCCACGTAATCGTTGGCGTCGCCCGTGATCGTCAGGAATATTCCCCGGGCGAGAAAGGCCCCGGCGCTTTGTCCGGCCGTGCCGTGCAGGGCGATATCCACGGAACCCGGGGGAAGCCCGGCCTCGTCGCGCAGGCGGGCTATTTCGCCGGAGAGGCGGGTGCCGACGCTGCGGTCGGTGTTGTGGACCGCGCTTTCAAAACGAACCGGCCGGCCGGTGCGCAGGCCCGGCATGATTGCGGACAGCATGTCCCGGTCAAGGCGGCATTCGGGCGGCATAACGCGGCGATCCGCATCAAGGGAGGCCCAGTCGAGAGCGCCGGGCGAGTCGCCGCCAGGTTCCGGCCGGGTGCGGACAAGCAGGGGCGAAAGGTCCAGGCCGGCCACCTTGTTCAGCCAGTCCTCAGGGGCAAGGACGTTTGCCTGGCGTCCGTCCGGCAAAAGCTCGTCCGGGCGGGGCAGGGGCGCGGGACGCAGCAGATCGGCCCGGCCGCGCATATCGTCCAGGCTGTGAAAGCCCAGGCTGGCCATATGTTGGCGCAGATCAGCGGCCAGAAAGCGCAGCAGGCGCTCGGCGTGATCGGGCGAGCCGGCAAATCTGGCCCGCAACTTGGGGTCCTGGCAGGCCACGCCCACGGTGCAGGTGCCCAGGTGGCACACGCGCAGCAGGCAGCAACCCAGGGCGGCCAGCAGAATGGTGCCAAGGCCGAATTCGTCGGCCCCGAGCAGGGCGGCCATGGCCAGATCTCTGCCGGTGCGAAGCTGTCCGTCGGCCTGGAGAATGACGCGGGAACGCAATCCGCTGGCCACCAGCGCGGCCTGGGTTTCGGCCAGACCCAGCTCCCAGGGCAGGCCCACGTGATCGATGGCCGAGCGCGGCGAAGCCCCGGTGCCGCCGTCGTGACCGGAGATGAGAATGGCGTCCGCGCCGGCCTTGGCCACGCCATTGGCCACGGTGCCCACGTTGGTGCCGGCCACCAGCTTGACCGAAACGCGGCCCTCGGGATGCAGCCGTTTAAGATCGTAAATGAGCTGGGCCAGATCCTCGATGGAATAGATATCGTGGTGCGGCGGCGGCGAAATAAGGGTCACGCCCGGTATGGTGTGGCGCAGCCGGGCGATTTCCGGCAGCACCTTGTGGGCCGGCAGTTGCCCGCCTTCGCCCGGCTTGGCGCCCTGGGCCATCTTGATCTGGATTTCGTCGGCCCGGACCAGATAGGCGGCCGTAACCCCGAACCGGCCCGAGGCGATCTGGCGGACGCGGGAGCGGGAACTGTCGCCGCCCGGCAGAGGCAGCAGACGTTCAACCGCTTCACCGCCTTCGCCGCAGTTGGAGCGCGCTCCCACCCGGTTGCAGGCAATGGCGATGGCTTCGTGCGCTTCCGGGCTGATGGCCCCCAGGGACATGGCCGCGCCCACGAAACGGCGCAGAAGCGCGGCTTCGGGTTCCACCTGTTCCAGAGAAACCGGGTTTGCGGGCGCGAATTGCAGCAGCCCGCGCAGGGTGACGGGTCGGTTACGCTGGTTGTCGCTTTCTTCCGCATAGGCGCGGTAGGCTTCGGCGTTGTTGCCGCGCACGGCCGCGTGCAGGGAGCGGATGGCTTTGGGGGACCAGAGGTGGCGTTCGCCGCCGGAGCGGTGCCGGTATCGGCCTTCGTCGCGCAGCATCGTCGGGAAATCCCCCGCCTCTCCGGGCCGGGCGCGTCCTGGGGAGTCAGCAGGCCGCGCTCCGGCCCCGGGGTAGGCGGATTCATGCCGTCGGCAGGCGTCAAGGGCTATTTCCGGCAGGCCTATGCCGCCTATGCGGCTGGGCAGGCCTGTGAAGTATCGATCGATCAGTTCCCGGCCAAGGCCCAGGGCTTCAAAGCCCTGACCGCCCAGGAAACTGCGCAGGGTGGAGATGCCCATGCGGGAAAGCGTTTTGAGCAGACCCTTCTGAAGGGCCGTGGCATAGGCCGCTTTGGCTCCGGCGGCGCTGATGCCTTCCCCCAACTCGCCGGCTTCGGCCATGGATTCGATCAGGGCAAAGGCCGCGCGGGGATGGACGGCGCTGGCCCCGAACGCGATGAGCTGGGCCAGATGCATGACCTCGCGGGCTTCGCCGGTGTCGACCAGGATGGAGCAGGCATGGCGACGCTCTTTTCTGAGCAGATGGTGGTGCAGGGCGGAGGTGGCCAGCAGAGAGGAAACGGGCGCGCGGCGTTCGTCCGCGCCGGCGTCGCTGAGCAGAAGCAGGGTGGCGCCTTTGTCGAGAGCCTTTTCGGCCTCGGCGCACAGCCTGTCGAGCGCCCGTTCAAGGGATGTCCCGGCTTCCCGCGCTGTTACGGGCACCGTCGGTTCCGGCAGGGCAAAGAGCATGGGGATAACGGCCGCGCGCGCTCGAGGATCGCAGGAGGCCTTCAGGCGCTCCAGATCCTCGGCATGAAGCACCGGGTTGGGCAGGCGCAGCAGACCGTAGTGTTCCGGGCTTTCCTCCAGCAGATTGCCCCGGCGGCCGGCAAAGGCGGTCAGGGTCATGACGAGGCCTTCGCGCAGAGGGTCGATGGGAGGGTTGGTCACCTGGGCGAAACGCTGCTTGAGGTAGGAGAACAGCAGTTGCGGTTGTTGTGACAGGACGGCCAGGGGCGTGTCCCGGCCCATGGAGGCCACCGGCTCCTGGGCGTTTTTGGCCATGGGGACCAGGATGTCGCTGACGTCTTCCCTGCTGAAGCCGTAAAGGTGCAGTTGCCGGAGCAACGCCGCCTGGCTCGCCTTTTGGCCGCTTTCGCGCTTGCGGCCTTTGCCGTTGTCCCGGGGGGCCGGCGGGCAGGCCCCGGCGGGCAGGGGCAAATCGCGCAGGGTAAGGCCGCGTTCGCGCACCCAGTGGCGGTAAGGCTTGGCGTAGATGACGCTGTTCTTGCATTCGGCGTCGGTAATGACGCGGTGGCGGGCAAAGTCGATCATCAGCATGCGGCGCGGTTGCAGGCGTCCGCGTCTGGCGATGCGCGCCGGGGACAGATCGAGCACGCCGGATTCCGAAGCCAGCACGAAAAGGCCGTCGGTGGTGACGGCGTAGCGGCAGGGCCGCAAGGCGTTACGATCGAGCATGGCCCCCACCTGCCGGCTGCCGTCGGTAAAGACCAGGGCCGCCGGGCCGTCCCAGGGCTCCATCAGGGCGGCGTGAAATTCGTAAAAGGCGCGCTTGTCCTCGCCCATGACAAAGGTCTGGCCGAAAGGTTCGGGCAGAAGCATCATGGCTGCGTGGGCCGGGCTGCGGCCGCCGCGCACCAGCATCTCAAAGGCGTTGTCCAGCATGGCCGAATCGCTGCCGTCCGCGTCAAGCACCGGCCGCAGATAGCGGGTGTCGTCCCCGAACAGGGGCGAGGCCAGCAGGGGCTCGCGCATGCGCATGGCGGCCTGGTTGCAGGCCAGGGTGTTTATCTCGCCGTTGTGGGCCAGGCAGTGGAAGGGCTGGGCCAGACGCCAGGCGGGCCGGGTATTGGTGCTGTATCGTTCGTGGAAAATGGCGAAATGGGCGGCGCAGTCGCGGTCGGCCAGATCGGGATAAAAGGCCGCCAGTTTCGCCCCTGGCAGCATGCCCTTGTAGACCACGCTGCGCGAGGAAAAGCTGGCGATATGAAAGCCGGTCCGGCCGGCCGGGAAGGCCTCGGCCACGGCGCGTTCAATGCGCCGCCTGACTATATAGAGGGCGCGTTCGAAGTCGGTTCCGGGGTCCGGGCGGCCGGATTCGCCCCCGCTTCCGCCGACGAGCAACTGCCGGATAACCGGCATGGAGGCCCGCGCCTGTTCCGGAAGAACCTCCGGCCGCACGGGCGTGTCGCGCCAGGCGAGAACGCGCAGGCCCTGCCCGGTAACCGTGGATTCGATCAGCTTTTCCATGCGCTGTCGGACGTTATCGTCAGCGGGCAGAAAAAAGTGACCCAGGCCGTGCGGGGCGGGCAATTCGCCGCACAGGGGCCGCCAGACGCGGCGCATCAGGGCCTGGGGCAGGGGCAGCAGAATGCCCGCGCCGTCGGCCGATTCCGTGCCAAAGCCCCCGCCGCCCCGGTGGGCCATGCGGCCGAGGGCGGCCAGGGCGTCATCCACGACCGCGCGGGAGGCAAAGGCGTCCAGGCGGGCCACAAAACCGACGCCGCAGGCGTCGTGCTCCCGCCGGGGATCGTACAGGGACGATGAAACATTCGGCCGGGAAAACGCGTTCTCGCCGGGTTGCTCCGGCTTATCCTCGCTGACGTCCGTTTGGCCTGTCCGTTGTCTGGCGTTGGAGTTCTGGGACATAACCGTATCCTGTCGCGCCGGGTGCGGGGGCATACGTCCGCTTCTCTCCCGGATTGCCTGTTGGGTGTTCCGACCGCGCCCGGACACGGGGGGATGGTTATCCGGAACGCGGTCGGGTCGTTGTTCACTGCCAAAGCAGCTCGTTGTACTTGGGCAGCGGCCAACGGTCGTCGTCCACCATGGTCTCCAGCTTGTCCGCGTGTTCGCGGCAGGCGGCCATGAGCGGAAGCAGTTCGTCGCGCGCCGCTTCGGCCCGGAGCAGAGTGCCTTCCATGGCGTCCAGCTCTTCATGCCTGGCATCCAGTTCGTCCAGGGCGGCCATCAGCCCGGATACGTGGCGGCGCAAAATTTTGTAATACACTTCTTCGGGCAGCGGAGTGCCGGGTTCGGCCAGGGCGTGGGTGGTGGCGGCCAGTTCGGCCATTTCCTTGAGCCAGCGCAAGCTCACGGGCAGAATCACGGACCGGCCCAGGGTCGAGGTAAGCTTGGTTTCCACATGCACGGCCCTGATGTAGGTTTCCAGAAGAATTTCCTGCCGGGCCAGTATTTCCCGCTCGCTGAGAACGCCGTGGCGCAGGAACACGTCCATGACCTCCGCGTCGCTGTAACGGGCAATGGCGGACACGCTGTCCTTGAGGTTGGGCAGGCCGCGTCTGGCGGCTTCTTCCTGCCATTCCTGAGCATAGCCGTTGCCGTTGAAGATGACGGGCTGATGTTCCCTGAACAGGCGGGCCAGCAAATCCTGGACGGCCGTGTTCAGCGGCGTGCCGTTGCCGACTTCGCTCTCCAGGGCAGTGGCGATGTCGTCAAGGGCGCAGGCCACGGCCGAGTTCAGCGCGATGTTGGCCGGCGCGACGGATTGTGCGGCGCCCACGGCCCGGAATTCGAACTTGTTGCCGGTAAAGGCAAAAGGGCTGGTGCGGTTGCGATCGGAAATGTCACGAGGCAGGGGAGGCATGGTGCTCACGCCCACGGTCATGACGCCGCCGCCCCAGTCCGAACCCCCGCCGTTGCGCTTGTCGCCGGCAATGACGCTGTCGAGCACGGAGGAAAGCTGCTCGCCGAGAAAGACCGACAGGATGGCCGGCGGGGCTTCGTTGGCGCCCAGGCGGTGATCGTTGCCGGCGCTGACCGTGCCCAGGCGAAGGGCGGTGGCGTGCTTGTGTACGGCCCGCAGCACCGCGGCCAGAAAGACCAGAAACTGAGCGTTGTCCAGGGGGGTTGAGCCGGGATTGAGCAGGTTGTTGCCGTTTGAATCGCACAGGGACCAGTTGTTGTGCTTGCCCGAGCCGTTGATGCCGGCAAAGGGCTTTTCGTGCAGCAGGCAGGCGAACTGGTGGCGCTCGGCCGCGATGCGCAAAATTTCCATGGTCAGCATGTTGTGGTCGGTGGCGATGTTGGCCGATTCGAACATCGGGGCCAGTTCGAACTGGCCGGGCGCGACTTCGTTGTGCCGCGTGCGGGCCGGAATGCCCAGCGCCCACATGCGTTCTTCCACTTCGGCCATGAAAGCCAGCACCCTTGGGCTGATGGCGCCGAAATAGTGGTCCTCGAGCTCCTGCCCTTTGGCTGGTTTGGCCCCGAACACGGAACGTCCGGCCAGCATCAGATCCGTACGCAGATTGAAGTAGCGCCGGTCAACGAGAAAATATTCCTGTTCCGCGCCCACCATGGCGTTGACCCTGGTGGCGCTGGTGTTTCCGAACAGGCGCAGAATACGCAAAGCTTGCTGGGACAAAGCCTCAAGCGAGCGCAAAAGCGGCGTTTTGCGGTCAAGGGATTCGCCGGTGTAGGAAAGGAAGATCGAAGGCACATACAGGGTTCTGCCGTTGCGGTTTTCCAGCAGAAATGCCGGGCTGGTGGGATCCCAGGCCGTGTAGCCCCTGGCTTCGAAAGTGGAGCGGATGCCTCCGGAGGGGAACGACGAGGCGTCAGGCTCGCCCTTGATCAGCATTTTACCGGAAAATTCGTTGATCATGGTCACGGCCCCGTCCTCGCAGGGCAGGGGGGTGAGAAAGGCGTCGTGCTTTTCCGCCGTGCAGCCCGTCATGGGCTGAAACCAGTGGGTGTAGTGGGTGGCGCAGCGTTCTATGGCCCAATCTTTCATGGAACCGGCAATAACGTCGGCATCGCCTTCAAGCAGGCTGCCGCCGGTTTTGACGGTCCGTTCAAGCCGGGCGAAAACGGCTTGGGGCAGGCGCTCGCGCATGACCGACATGCTGAAGACGTCGCGCCCGAACAGCTCCGCCGGAAGCTGGCGGGGCAGGGGGGCGACCTGCGGCTTCCGGGTGGCGACTGCCACGCGGACGGCGTTGCGGGGCGAGTAACTCATAACAACCTCCTTAAATAAGGCATGTTGCGGCGAAATAGAGCGCGGTCCGGCTTTTTTCGTTATTCAGCCGCGCACTCGTACCCATTCATAGCAACTTCCGTGCAAGCGCGATCGATGCCAGAGATAATGAAACGCATAACACTTATATTACATGATTTATTCATCTGATCCGTTGAGAGCCGAGAAAAAAAACAGGAGTTTGGCACTAAAGATTTATTGCATTTTGGTGGGCTTTTTCTTTGTATTCTTACAAAACGGTATCTTTTTTCGGATTGCGCAACTCTTCATTGCCCTAAGGGTGACGACTCGAATCGGCGGATTTCCCCGTTCCGCCTGGATATGCGCGAACAGACGCTTTTCCCGGTGTTTGAAAAAGCGCGGTGGCGTTGAAATTGCAAAAGCATTCGCGCAGCCCCCCTGATGTTCGGGGTGGGTGCGCGAACGCGAACGTTTTCACTAGGAAGGTGCGCAGTATGGCAGGCGAGCAGGCAATGCTGATGCTGGACGACGGGGCCTGCTTCACGGGCGAGGCCTGCGGAGCCCCCGGCGAAGCCGCCGGCGAAGTAGTTTTCACCACCGCCATGGCCGGATACCAGGAGACCCTGACGGACCCCTCCTATTACGGCCAGATAGTGGTTTTTACCGCCGCCCACATCGGCAACTACGGAGCCACCCCGCTTGACGAGGAATCCGGCAGCGTGCGGGCCGCCGGGGCCGTGTTTCACGACCTGTGCGATCAGCGGGCGTCCGGGGCGGACCCGCGCTTTCCCCACTGGCGGGCGGCCGAATCACTGGATCAAAGCCTGGGCCGGGCCGGCGTTGCCGCCGTGCGCGGTCTGGACACCAGGGCTCTGACCCTGCATTTGCGCGAGCACGGCGCCCGCAACGGCATCATCAGCTCCCTGGACACGGACAAGGCCTCGCTGCTGCGGCGGGCCCAGGCTCTGCCGTCCATGCAGGGACAGGACCTGGCCGGCCGCGTTTCCTGCGACCGGCCGTATGTTTTTTCTCCGGCAAACGGTCGGATTGTTCCGGCGCCGGCTTCGCCGCCCTTGCGCGTGGCTGTTATCGATTACGGCGTCAAGCGATCCATTCTCGTCCACCTGATCCGCCAGGGCATGTTGCCCCATGTTTGGCCGGCCGGCGCGGACGCCCGCGACATTCTGGCCTCTCGGCCCGACGGCGTGCTGCTTTCCAACGGGCCCGGCGACCCGGAGCCCTGCCGCCATGCCGTAAAAACCGTGCGCGCGCTTTTGGGGCGCGTGCCCCTGTTCGGCATCTGCCTGGGGCACCAGTTGCTCGGCCTGGCCCTTGGCGGCAAGACCTACAAGCTGCCGTTCGGGCACCACGGGGTCAACCACCCGGTTAAGGATTTGCTCACGGGCCGGGTGCTCGTTACCAGCCAGAATCACGGCTTCTGCGTCGATTCCCACTCCCTGCCGGACCATGTTGCGCCCTCGCACTGGAATCTTAATGACGACACCCTGGAAGGCCTCGTCTGCGCGCGTGTCCCGGCTTTTTCCGTCCAGTTCCACCCCGAAGCCGCCCCGGGCCCGGCCGACGCCGTCGGCCTGTTTGGCCGCTTCAGGGCCATGATGGAATCAGGAGAGGCAAGATGAAACGCCGGCCGGGCGGCAGGGGAAAATCAATTTTGAAGCTGCCAAGAAGTTTGCTGTGCCTCCGGCGGCCAAAGGGGTTGAACCCCTTTGGAAACCCCATTTGGGGGCTGACTGCAATGGATAACCGCAAAGGTACAATGCCCTTGCGCGCCCTCACACTCTTTCCCCCGCAGAGGACGTGATTATGCCCAGACGTGACGACATACGGACGGTGATGGTGCTCGGCTCCGGCCCCATCATCATCGGCCAGGCCTGCGAGTTCGACTATTCGGGCACCCAGGGCTGCAAGGCGCTCAAAGAGGAAGGCTGCCGGATCATCCTGCTGAACTCCAATCCGGCCACGGTCATGACCGACCCCGGCTTCAGCGACCGCACCTACCTTGAACCCCTGAACGTACATATGGCCTCGGCCATCATCCGCCGCGAAAAGCCGGACGCCCTGCTGCCCACCCTTGGCGGGCAGACGGCCCTGAATCTGGCCATGGAGATGCATTCCATGGGCGTGCTGGAAGAACACGGCGTGCGCATGATCGGGGCTCGGCCGGAATCCATCGAACTGGCCGAGAACCGGCGCCTGTTCCGCCGGGCCATGCGCGACATAGGCCTTGATTTGCCGGAAAGCGGTCTGGCCACAAGCATTGAAGAAGCGGTGGAACTGGCTCTTGACTTGGGTTTTCCGGTCGTTGTCCGGCCCTCGTATACCCTGGGCGGCACCGGCGGCGGAGTGGCCTTCAATTTGGAGGAGTTCAAGGAAATCGTCCGGCGCGGTCTGGATGCTTCGCCCATCGGCCAGATTCTGGTGGAGGAATCCGTGCTCGGCTGGAAGGAACTGGAGCTTGAGGTGATGCGCGATTCGGCCGACAACGCCATTGTCGTGTGCGGTATCGAAAACCTGGACCCCATGGGCGTGCACACGGGCGACTCCATTACCGTGGCCCCGATTCAGACCCTGTCCGACGTGGAATACCAGTCCCTGCGCGATGATGCCCTGGCCGTGGTCCGGGCCGTGGGCGTGGACACGGGCGGCTGCAACATCCAGTTTGCCGTGGACCCGAAAACCGGCCGCCGGGTGGTTATTGAAATGAATCCGCGCGTGTCGCGCTCCTCGGCCCTGGCCTCCAAGGCCACCGGTTTTCCCATCGCCAGGGTGGCGGCCAAGCTGGCCCTGGGCTATCGCCTGGACGAACTGCGTAACGACATCACCGGCACCTCGGCCTGCTTTGAGCCGGCTTTGGACTATTGCGTGGTCAAGGCGCCGCGTTTCAATTTTGAAAAATTCTTGGGCGCCGAGTCGGTACTCGGGTTGCAGATGCGCTCTGTGGGCGAAACCATGGCCCTGGGCGGCAATTTCCGCGAGGCTCTGCAAAAGGCCCTGCGCGGCCTGGAAGTGGGCCTTGACGGGCTTGAAGCCGGCCCGACTCCCGAGAACTGCAATGCCAAGACGGAACGCCTGGCCGAACTCAAGCGTCTTATTCACCACGCCCGGCCCGAGCGCCTGCCGCAGCTTTACGAGGCCATAAGCTTGGGCTTGAGCCTTGATGAGGCGCACACCATTACCGGCATTGAGCCCTGGTTCCTGCGCCAGTTGGAGCGGGTTTTCGAAGCGGAAAAAAGCGTGGCCGGCGTGCTGGCGGCTCTGGCCGTTCGGGTGTTGCGGCCGGAGAACCGGCACGATGCGGGCGTTGACCGGGCCTTTGCCCGTCATCTGGCCTTTTTGAAGGCCCAGGGATTCAGCGATGCCCGCATCGCCACGCTGCTTGCCAGGGCTTTACGCGCGGGCGCGGCTGAAGATGAGGCCCTGGCGGACGAAATGGACGAGGCGCGCCTGCGCGCCCTGCGCCTTGGGGCCGGCATCCACCCCGCCTACCGGAGCGTGGACACCTGCGCCGGCGAGTTCGTTGCCCTGACCCCCTATTTCTACTCCAGCCACGATGTGGACCGCGACTTCAGCTTTGCCGCGCCGGAGGAAAAAGGCCTTCCGGCTTCGCATCCGAACGGTTCGCGGCTTGATCCGGCCCTGGCCAGAGCCCTGGCGGAGGAAAGGGCCGCCGCCCGCAAGTCCGGCCGTTCAGTCGAACGCGGGAATGGGCGGGGCAAAACAGGCGCGGAACAATCCCCGCCGCGCAAGGTGCTCATTCTCGGCGGCGGGCCCAACCGCATCGGCCAGGGCATAGAGTTCGATTACTGCTGCGTGCGGGCCGCTTTTGCCCTGCGTTCCCTCGGCATTACCGCCGTCATGGTCAATTCCAACCCGGAAACCGTATCCACCGACTACGACACCGTGGACCGCCTGTACTTCGAACCCGTCACGGTGGAAGACATCCTGGCCGTGTGCGCCATGGAGCGGCCCGACGGCGTTATCGTCCAGTTCGGCGGCCAGACGCCCCTGAACATCGCCTCCGCCCTGGCCGAAGCCGGCGTGTCCATTCTCGGCACCCAGCCGCAAGGCATAGCCCTGGCCGAGGATCGCGAGGCCTTTGCCGCCCTGGTCGGGCGTCTGGGCATTCCCCAACCGCCCAGCGGCATGGCCAGCAACGAGGAAAGTGTGTGCCGCCTGGCCAAGGGCATCGGCTATCCGGTCATGGTCCGGCCTTCGTTCGTCCTTGGCGGCAAGGCCATGCGCATCATCCACAACGAAAGTGATCTGCGCGCTTACGTGGGCGGCAAACTCACCGGCTACAGCCTTGATCCCGGCTCGCCCATTCTGGTGGACAAGTTTCTTGAGGACGCCGTGGAAGTGGATGTGGACGCCATTGCAGACGGCCGCGACGTGGCCATTGCCGCGGTTATGGAGCACATCGAACAGGCGGGCGTCCATTCCGGCGACTCCAGCTGCTCCATTCCCACCCACACTCTGGGCTCGGCCCCGTTGGAGCGCATCCGGCATTTCACGCGCGAACTGGGCCTCGCTCTGGGCGTCAAGGGGCTTTTGAACATCCAGTTCGCCGTGCGCGACAACGAAGTTTCGGTCATCGAGGCCAACCCCAGGGCCTCGCGCACCGTACCTTTCGTGTCCAAAGCCACCGGACGCGACATTGCCGGCATGGCCACCCTGGTCATGGCCGGGCGGACCCTCAAGGAAATCGGGTTCACCGAGGAGCCCCGGCTGAGCTACCATGTGGTCAAGGAGGCGGTCATTCCCTTTGAGCGCTTTCCCGGCACCGAGATCAGCCTGGGGCCGGAAATGCGCTCCACCGGCGAGGTCATGGGCATTGACCGGAGCTTCGGCATGGCCTTTCTCAAGGCCCAGTCCGGTGCCGGGACCCCGGTTCCTTTTTCCGGCAATGCCGTGCTTTCCGTTTCCGACCGGGACAAGGAGGCCCTGGCCCCGTTGGCCAGGCGTCTGGCCGCCCTGGGCTTTGTTCTGCACGCCACGCCCGGCACGGGTGAAACCCTGGCCCGTAACGGCATCAGGAGCACGCCCATTGTTAAAATCGGCCCGCAGCGACCCCACCTGCTCGACTTTATGCGCAACGGCCAGGCCCACATTATCGTCAATACCGTCAGCGGACCGACATCGGCCCGCGACGCCACGGTCATCCGGGCCGAAGCCATTGCCCGGCGTTGCGCCCTGTTCACCACCATCGCGGCCTTGCGCGCGGCCATAGAGGGCTTGGAAAGCCGGCAGATTCACAAACGGAGCGTCGCCCCCCTGCAAGATTACTACACTGGCGTCATGTCGGGGTAAGGTGGGAAGACGCGGCGGGGAAAGGAACTTCCCGCCCGTAAAAAAGAAAGGAAACGCGCATGTTTCGCCTTGCCCGAGCCTCTGAATTGAGTGTATTATCAGAGCGGAAACATCCGGCTTTGCCGGCCCCCGCGGGAGGGCCGCGCCCCGGCCGAATCCCGCCGACCAAGACTGTTTCAGGGATGGGGTTTATGGCGGAACTGCCGATTCGTAACGAAACCAACGAGCTCCGGCTGTTGTTCGAAGTCAGTCAGGCCCTTGAGGGCGCTTCGGAACTGGCGGATCATCTGGAAACGGCGCTCGCGCTCATGGCCCGGTATACCGGGATGATGCGCGGCGTCTTGTCGTTGGTGGAGCCCGGCGGCGGCGAGATTGTGCACGAGGCTTCCTACGGCTTGAAAAATGCCGAAAAGCGCCGGGCGCGGTACAAGGTGGGCGAGGGCGTGACCGGCCGGGTTATTGCCACGGGCAAGCCCATGGTGGTGCCCAACGTCTCCATGGACCCCCTGTTTCTGAACCGGACCGGCGCCCGCGATTTGCAGAAGGAGGAGGTAGCCTTCATCTGCGTGCCCATTATTCTCGGCGGCGAAACCGTGGGCGCGTTGTCCGCCGACCGTCTGTTCGCCGATTCCGTCTGCCTTGAGGAAGACATGCGCCTGCTTCAGGTGCTCAGTTCGCTTATCTCCAGGGCCGTGCGCAGCCGCCGCGACGTGCGAGCCATGCACGCGGCAGTGGTGGAAGAGAACCGGCGCTTGCAGAACCTGGTCAACGGTTCCTTCAGCATGGGCGAGATGGTGGGCGAATCGGCCTCGTTCCGGGCCGTGCTGCGCGAGCTTGTGCAGGTAACCGCCTCTGACGCCACCGTGCTCGTTCGCGGCGAAAGCGGCACCGGCAAGGAACTGATCGCCAGCGTCATTCACGCCAACAGCGAACGGGCCGGCCGGCCCTTTGTCAAGGTGAACTGCGCGGCCATGCCGGACGGGCTGGTGGAAAGCGAACTTTTCGGCCACGAGCGCGGGGCCTTTACCGGCGCTGTGGGCATGCGCAAGGGCCGCTTTGAGATGGCCCACGGCGGCACGCTGTTTCTGGACGAAGTGGGGGACATGACCCCGCTGGCCCAGAGCAAGCTGCTGCGCGTTTTGCAGGAGCGTGAATTCGAGCGGGTTGGCGGCACCCAGACCCTGCGGGTGGACGTGCGCCTGATCGCGGCCACCAGCCGCGCCCTGGAAGAGATGGTGGCGGAGGGCCTTTTCCGGCAGGATTTGTACTACCGCCTCAACGTGTTTCCCATTACCCTGCCGCCCCTGCGCGAGCGGCGGGACGATATCATTCCCTTGGCCCGGCATTTCATGGAAAAGCTCGCGGCGAAAAACAAACGCAAGGTGGTCGACATCTCCCGCCGGGCCGCGGCCATGCTCATGGATTACGACTGGCCGGGCAACATCCGCGAGTTGGAAAACGTGATCGAGCGGGCCGTGATTCTGTGCGACGCGGATGGCATTATTGATGCCGAATGCCTGCCCGTTTCGATACGGGAGGCCCAGCCCGTTGGGGCGGCCACGCTTGACGCGGCCTTGTCCGTTCTGGAAGAGCGCCTGATCCGCAACGCCCTTGAGAATGCCTGCGGCAACATGGCCAAGGCCGCCGAGAGTCTGGGAATAACCGAGCGTATCATGGGCCTGCGCATGAAGAAGTACAACCTGGACTTTCGCGACTTCCGGGGGAAACGCTGAGTTTTTCCGTTTGGCGGCGTTGCTCGCCATTTTTCAGGAGGGGCAGGCCAGAAGAGGCCAGCCCCTCCTGAAAAATGCCTCGCGCCTTGCCAAACGAAAAAACTCAGCGTTTCCCCGAGTGTTGCTTTCCCTTTTTTAAGAGGAAAAGCGTTCTACCTCCTGGCAAATTTCCTTTGTGGACTACCCCATTTGGTGGGCTGCCTCTTCTTTCTCCCGCTTCTCCAATAAAAAAGGATACGGGCTTGGCCCGGAAAACGTCGAGTTTTTTCGTGTGGCAAGGCGCAAGCTTTTTTTCCAAGAGGGCTGGACTCTTAGGTTCTGCCCTCTTGGAAAAAAGTGCCGCAACGCCGCCAGACGGAAAAAATCGGCGTTTTCCGTCGCTTGCAATAATTGGCGCTCCCGGTAATATGGCCTTCCGGAGTCCGGATGAACCGGAGAACGTCAGCCGTTCTCCGGAATTTTTCGCGGGTTCCCTTAAGGAGACCGAGCATGCCCATCAATATCCCGGCGGATCTGCCCGCGCGCAGCAAGCTGGAAGAAGAAAAAATATTTGTCATGACCGAGGACAGGGCCAGGGTGCAGGACATCCGCCCGCTGCACATCGCCATTGTCAACCTCATGCCGACCAAGGTGGCCACGGAAACGCAGCTTTTGCGCCTGCTGGGCAATTCGCCGGTGCAGGTGGACATTACGCTGATCAAGGCCGAGAATCACGTGTCCAAAAACACCTCCGCCGACCATCTGGAGCGTTTTTACACCACCTTTTCCCAGGTGCGGGGCCGGAAATTCGACGGCATGATTATCACCGGCGCTCCGGTGGAGCAGCTTCCCTTTGCCGAGGTGGATTACTGGGACGAACTGGCGGCCATCATGGACTACAGCCGCACGCACGTCTTTTCCACCCTGTACATCTGCTGGGGGGCCCAGGCCGGGCTGTTCCACCACTACGGCATAGACAAGCATCCGCTGCCGGAAAAGATGTTCGGCGTGTTCCCGCACAAGGTGAACAGCCGTTTTGATCCCATTTTCCGGGGCTTTGACGACGTGTTTCACATGCCGCACTCTCGCCATACCGAAATACGGCGGGACGAGGTGGCGGCCTCGCCGGACTTGGAAATTCTGGCCGAATCGCCCGAGGCCGGGGTCTGCGTGATCAAAACTCGCGGGCAGCGCCAGTTCTATATCACCGGGCACATGGAATACGACGCCGACACCCTGGCCGGGGAATATTGGCGTGACGTGGGCAAGGGGCTGGCCATCGAAGCCCCGTGCAACTATTTTCCGGACAACGATCCGACCAGGCCACCCCTGGTTTCCTGGCGCGCCCACGCCAACCTGTTCTATTCCAACTGGCTCAACTTCTACGTTTACCAGGAAACGCCTTTTGAACTGGAAGCCATCGGCACCGGCGCGTTGAGCGCCACCGCCGGATAAGGAGGCGAAATATGAAGGCGCGCTTCGAAACCCTGGCCGTGCACGGCGGCCAGATACCGGACCCGGCCACCAATGCCAGGGCCGTGCCGGTGCACCGCAGCACCTCTTTTGTCTTCAGGGACGCGCAACACGCTTCGGATTTGTTCGCGCTCAAGGAGGCCGGTTACCTGTACACGCGGCTGGGCAACCCGACCCAGGAGATCCTGGAAACCCGCCTCAGCCTGTTGGAAGGCGGTGCCGGCGCCCTGGCCCTGGCCTCGGGTACGTCCGCCATTTTCTACGCAATTATCAACCTGGCCCGGCAGGGGGACGAGGTTGTGGCCGCCAACAATCTGTATGGCGGCACCCACACCATGCTCACTTCCATTCTGCCCCAGTTCGGCATAGGGACGCACCTGGTCCGGCCTAACGACCTGGAAGGCTTTGCGGCCGCCATCGGCCCGAAAACCAGGGCGCTGTTCGTGGAAGCCATAGGCAACCCCGGCCTGGAGGTAGCCGATATCACCGCCCTGGCCGATCTGGCCCACTCTCGCGGCTTGCCCCTGATCGTGGACGCCACCTTTGCCACGCCCTACCTGCTCCGGCCCATCAAGCACGGCGCGGACATTGTCATCCATTCCCTGACCAAGTGGATTGGCGGCCACGGCACGGCCATAGGCGGCATTGTGGTCGACGCCGGCCGCTTTGACTGGAGGGACAAGGGTTTCTCCCTGTACGACGAGCCGGATGAAAGCTACCACGGCCTGCGTTGGGGGCACGATCTGGGCGGCCCGCCTCCCTACATCACCCGCATGCGCACCGTGCCCCTGCGCAACCTGGGGGCCTGCATCGCCCCGGACAACGCCTGGATGTTCCTCCAGGGCCTGGAAACCCTGCCCCTGCGTATGGAGCGCCACAGCGCCAACGCCCTGGCTGTGGCCGACTACCTGGCGAAACATCCCAAAGTGGCCTGGGTACGCTACCCCGGCCTGCCCGGCGACCCGGCTCATGCACTGGCCGCGCGCTATTTGCCCAAGGGATGCGGCGGCATGGTGGTTTTCGGCCTGGCCTCCAGGGAATCGGGCGGCGGCAAGGAAGAAGGGCGGCGCTTTGTGGAATCCCTCACGCTGTTTTCGCATCTGGCCAACGTGGGCGACGCCAAAAGCCTGGTCCTGCATCCGGCCAGCACCACCCATTCGCAGCTTTCCAGCCTGGAGCAGGCCGAAACCGGCTTGAAGCCGGAAATGGTCCGCCTGTCCATAGGCCTGGAGCACCCCGACGACATCCTTGAGGATTTGGAGCAGGCTCTGCGGCAGGCGTAGGAGCGCGGATAAAACAACGGCCGGCCGCCGTGGGAGATAGCGCTCCCACGGCGGCCGGCCTGTTTTGCTTTTTCTCTCCGCTGAAGCCCGCTCTAGCCCACCACAACAACAGTGACGTTATCGCTGCCGCCGGCATCCAGGGCGGCCTGCACCAGCCATCCGACTTTCTCGGCCGGAACGGCGTCTTTGCCCAGGATGGCGACGATGCGATCCTCCGCCACCTCGTCGGACAGCCCATCCGTGCATAGAAGCAGGCAATCGCCGGGAAAAAAACTCTCGGCGCCCAGTTCCAGTTCGATACGCGGGCCGCCCAGGCACTGGTCCAGCATATTCCTGAGCGGGTGGCGGCGCAGGATTTCCGGCGAAGGCTTGTCGTTCTTGAACAAGGTGTGGATGAATCGGTGATCGCTGGTGAGCTGGCGTAGTTTCGTTTTGCGCAACCGGTACAGGCGACTGTCGCCGATGTGGACCCAGGACAGTTCCGCTTTTCGCACAAGAGCGGCCGTGAGGGTGGTGCCCATGCCCTTCATCCCGGGGTCCGAGGCGGCACGATCCAGAATGGCCTTGTGCCCGGCCATGGCCAGCCGGGACAGGTCGTGCGGAACAATGGCGTTGCCGGCTCCGGTGGCGGCAAAAGCGGCCACGGCCAGGGCCGAGGCCTGATCCCCGCCCGGCGCGCCGCCCATGCCGTCGGCCACGGCCAGAAGCAACGATCCATCTCCCTGGCGGCGGGCGAGCCAGCTGTCCTCATTGACGGCGCGTTTGTGACCCACGTGGCTGGCGGCGTTAAAATCCAAGGCCATGGTCCACCTCCGGCAAGTAAGCGGAGCGCCAGAGCGGACGAAGAGGAAAACGACTTTCGCGTCGGCCCTGCCATTCCGAAAAAAGGCGCAAGAAAAGGGCAAAGGGAAAGAAGGAGGAGTGTTTTCTTTCCCTTTGCCCGTACCATATCACGCACTGCGAGCGAAATCCACGGCCGCGCCCGGCCTGCGGGCGCGGAGGACGGATCTGTCAGGTGTTTAGTCCCACATATGGTTCGGTGGCTTCAACAAATTGCTTTTTTTATTTTGCCGTGGACTTCTGACTCACTACACTAGAACGAATAGCTGTAAGACAGGCCGTAAGAGCCGTAGCCGTCATTGGGTGTGGTCAAGCCCCAGGTGGAATAATAGGTGTAGCTGCCCTGAACGCTGTGCCGGTAATCCTCGCCAAAGGAAACGCCCACACTGCCGCGGGTTCTGAAAAGCGCGTGGCTGCCGAAGTCGAGGTGGTCCAGCTTGTCTTCGCTGTTTACCGCGCCGCCCACGCTGGCCGTGGCAAAGGGACGGATAGGGGCGTCGGTGAACATGGTAAGGTAGAGGCCGGGGGCGACAAACGCGCCCCAGACAGTGTCCACATGGGATTTATCGCTCACCCAGGCGTGAGCGCCTATTTCCGCGCTGGGGCCGAGTTCGAACAGCGAGTTGGAAAACCAGGGCGCATATTTTTGCGCCACTCTCAGGGAATAGGCCATAGAATGGCCGTCGCCCCGGGCCACGTCCAGACCAACAGACGTGGCAGCCGCAAAAGCGGATGTAGCGGACATGACCAGCAAAAGCAGGGAAAGGAACAATCTGCGTGTTTTCATGGCAATCTCCTGGACAAAATGAGGGGGCCCGCGCGTTGCAGGCGACAACAGCCGCTCCGGCCTTTTTACGGCGTCAGGCGGCGGGGAACCGAGCCGCCGCATTTTTGGGTAAAACGCCTGATTCGGAAGGCGGCTGGTTCTGCGGCGGACCGTTATGTGTTGTTTGTTCGACGCGAGCAAACGGTACGGCTGTGATGAACAACGCTATTCGCGACATGAAGATGGCAATTCACCTGCACGATAGGCCAAATATAAGAAAAAGTCTAGTAAATTTTTATATAATACATAAAATTTATTTAGAAATTGTTGTCGGAAAAACTATTCTCCGCTGCCGGCGCACTTTTCGCGGCGACAGAAACGTAATGTGGAGCGGAATGGGGCAAAAAAACGGCGGCGCGGCGTCCGGGCGGGCCTTGCCCGGCGGGCAGGGAGAAATTGGCGCTGAATGCGAAAAAAGTGTTCCCTGAATCTTGACTTGTCTTTGACGACGCCGTATAGATTCTCTCTTTCGAGTAGAGAGAAGGAGCCACTACGACATGAAAACATTCTCGCCCACGCCCAAAGACATCAACCGCGAATGGTTCGTGGTGGACGCTCAGGACAAGGTGCTCGGCCGTCTCGCGGCTCAGATCGCCCATCGCCTGCGCGGCAAGCACAAGCCGGAATTCGCGCCGCACATGGACAACGGCGATTTCATCATCGTTGTCAACTGCGAAAAAATTCGGGTCACCGGCAACAAGGCGGCCGACAAGAAGTATTACCGCCACAGCGGCTATGTGGGCGGGCTTAAGGAAATAAGCTTTGAAAAGCTCATCGCCTCCAAGCCGCATCTGGTGCTCATGCACGCCGTCAAAGGCATGCTGCCCAAAAACCGCCTTGGCCGGGCCATGCTGAAAAAGCTGCGCATTTACGCCGGCGCCGAGCATCCGCACGCGGCGCAGACGCCTAAACCTCTTTCCCTTCAATAACCAGGCCGGAGATCGTAAGTATGTCCACGGAATTCAAGTACGGCACAGGCCGCCGCAAGAACGCAACCGCCCGTACCCGCCTTTACGCGGGCACCGGCCAGATCGTGATCAACGGCCGCCCCTTTGAAAACTACTTCCCCCGCAAGTCCCTGCAAATGATCATCCGCCAGCCGTTGGTGCTTACCAAGCTGCTGGAAAAGACCGACGTCAAGGTGACGGTTCAGGGCGGCGGCGTAAGCGGACAGGCGGAAGCCGTGCGCCACGGCATTTCCCGTGCCTTGCTTGAAGTGGACGGCGGCGCCCTGCGCGGCGCTCTGAAAAAGGCCGGCTTCCTTACCAGGGACGCCCGCAAGAAAGAGCGCAAAAAGTACGGTCTGCGCGCCGCCCGCGCCCGCTACCAGTACTCCAAGCGTTAAGCCGCCCCGCGCCCGCGCGGCGCGTTCGGCAAGCCTTACGAGCGGACTTCCCTCGCGGAAGTCCGCTCTTTGTGCGTGGTTCGGCCGCCGGGCTTCGCATCGCGAAACCCGGCGGCCGGCTGCACCTTGGCGTTTGGTAGGGATGTGGCCGGCCTGATCGGCAGCCTTGACCGCATCATGCGGGCGGTTAAAGGGCCAAAGGGGGCCGGGGGCGCGGGCTCTGCGCGAACGCCTTTGGAAACCCCATTTGTGGGGCAGCCGTCAGTTTTGACTTTCGCTACTTGTCGTACTCGACCGAACTGATTTTCATCAGCCTGGACCAGTTGTGGTGGGCTTCGATGTAACGCAGCGAGCCGGTCTTGGACCGGATGACCATGGAGTGGGTGATGGCCCCGTTACCGCTGTATTTGACGCCCCGGAGAAAGGTGCCGCCGGAAATGCCGGTGGCGGCGAAAAATACTTCGTCCGTCTTCACCAGGGTATCGGTGGTAAGGGTGTCGCGCACGTCGATGCCGGCTTCCTGAATGGCTTCTTTTTCCACGTAGCTCTGCGGGTCCAGGCGGGCGAAAATCTGGCCGCCCATGCCCTTGATGGCGCAAGCCGCCAGCACGCCCTCGGGGGTGCCGCCGGTGCCGATCATGATGTCCACGTCAGAACGCGGGTCAACGGCCATCAGCGCGCCGCAGACGTCGCCGTCGCTGTGCAGCTGGATGCGGGCGCCCACCTCGCGAATACTCTGGATCAGGCGTTGGTGGCGCGGCTTGTCCAGCACGAAGACCACCAGGTCGTCAATATCCTTGCCCAGGGATTTGGCCACTTTTTTCAAGGTTTCGGCCACGGGCGCGTCAAGGTCCACCACGTGCTGGGCCGCGGCCGGCACCACCAGCTTGCGCATGTAGAAGCTGGGGCCGGGATTGTACATGGTGCCGGCCGGCGCGGCGCCCACAACGCAGATGGCGTTGGGCCGACCGTACGCGAGCAGGTTGGTGCCTTCCACCGGGTCCACGGCGATGTCCAGGGCCGGGCCGTGGCCCGATCCTACTTTTTCGCCGTTAAACAGCATGGGGGCTTCGTCTTTTTCCCCTTCGCCGATGATGACCGTGCCCTTGATGGCGAGCGAGTTGAAGCTCAGGCGCATGGCGTCAACGGCGGCTTTGTCGCCCGATTCCTTGTCCCCTCTACCCAGCCAGCGGGCCGAGGCAAGGGCGGCGGCTTCGGTGACGCGGACAAGATCAAGGGCCAGGTTGCTGGTGGGGGCTTCTTTGGTTGGGGCTAAAGTCACGGGATAATCCTCCGGGTAGGCTGAGCTCGCGGCCGGGGTCGGAAAAAACGCCGGCTCCGCCGTAAACCGCTTCATACTATCCGAGGGTTCGTTTCTCTTCAAGAGGCGAAATCCGGAATTTTGCGAACCGGACGCGCGTCAATAGACGGGGCGGAAAAAATAGATTGATATGCACTTGTCCCGACAAGTACAAAATTTACCAAATGCGCAGGTCAAGGGGGGCCGCTGCCCCCTTGCGGGGCGTGGGGGCGGGGACGCAGGCTCTGCGCAGAGCCCCACTACGACCAAGATGGCTTCGTCCGCAATCATTTTTTAAGATCAGGCCCCGCGTAAACGCAGGGCCATGACCATGAAAGCGGCGCAGGCGGCGGCCACGAAAAAGGGCAGGCCGTGGGTGGCCAGTTGCATGGCCACGCCTGCAAGCAGGGGGCCGGCCAGCGCCCCGCCGCCCCAGAAAAGCCCCATGGCGGCGTAGATGCCGATAAGCTCGCTGCCCTGGAATTTGGCCCCGACAATGGCGAGCATGATGGTGTAGATGCCGACAAAAAGCCCGCCCCAGATGAAGAGAAGCGAGTAGGTGGCAACAGGATGTTTCAGGGCCAGGGGCCAGACCAGGGCGCTGGCGGCGGCGACTCCGGCCAGGGCGATGACCAGCCGTCGGCGATCGAGCTTGTCGCCGAGCCAGCCGATGGGCAGTTGGAGGATGATGGCGCCGGCCATCATCCAGGTCATAAGTTGGGTGGCCTGACTTTCTTCCCAGCCCAGGTCAAGGGCATAGAGGGGCAGAAAGGTGAGGCCGGAGGTTTCAACGGCGGCGTTGAGGGCGGTGGCGGCCAGGGCGAGCGGGGCCAGGCGCATGTAGGCGGCCGGATTGCCGTGGGCGGGTTTTTCCACCACAGGGGCGTGAACCGAGGGGGACATGACGAGCACGGCGGCCAGAGCGGCTATGCTCGCGCCGACCAGATAGGGGGCAAAGCCGTCCGTGCCGACAAGGGACAGGAGCAGGGGCCCGAGGGCAAAACCGAGGGAAAGGGCGGCCGTGTAAACACCCATGGCCCGGGCGCGGGTCTGTTCGGTGCTTAAGGCGTTGAGCCATGTTTCGGAAAGAACGAACAAGGTCTCGGAAGAAGCGCCGAGAACCATGCGTAGGGGAAACCACAGCCAATACCAGGGCATGGCCGGGAAGAGCAGCAAAAGAACGGCGGCCGAGGCCAGGGCGATTATCATGGCCCGGCGCATGCCCAGAAAGGCGGTGACGCGGGGAAGCAGAAAGGCCATGGCAAGCACGCCCACGGCATGCATGGCGGCGTTGGCGCCGATAACGGTTTCGCTCAGGCCCATTTCGGCCAGATCCAGGGCGATCAGGGCGGCGCTCAGGCTGTAGGTGAGCCCGAACACGGCGGCGGTGGCGGTAACGGCCGCCTGCGAGGCCAGGCGCGGGAAGGGAGCGTTTTGATTCAGCGTCATACCGTATCTTTCCGGCGCGGCGGTTTGGCCTGGCGACTCGTTCAGCCGCCGGCGCGTCCTTTTCGTAAGCGGTGGGACAGGGCCAGTATGTAGGAGATGGCGCGGGCGTAGTCGAGGACGAGACCGGGTGTCCAGGTCATGGCGGCGGCCCGCTGGCGCATGAAGCCGGCAACCCAGCATTCGGGCGTGAACATAAGGCGGAACCAGAAGCCGGAGGGGTGGACGTGGCGTTCCAGAAATCCTTCCAGGCCCACGTCCAGGGCGTGCGCCACAGCGCTGGAGCAGTTGCGGTTGGTGAGGTTGTATGTGGTGTCGGCGCGGTACAGGCTCCAGAAATGGCGGATGGCGGCGGTATTGAGCCCGGACAGGCGCACCTGCATGGTGGAGGGGCACCAGCCGGCACTTTCCTCGGGATAGCTGGGCATGAAGGTGCCGTCCACGTCGTTGTCGGCGGTGGAGCGCAGAGTTTTTCGGAATTCGGACTGATCCCGGTCTATTTCCACGGCCGGGTAGTGGCTGACGTAGACGTCCGGGGGCAGTTCCAGGGCGGCGTGGCCGGTGGAGATGACGCCTTTGCGGTTCCTGGCGGCCACGTATCGGCTGACGCCCTGGTTGATGGAAGCCAACTGCTCGGTTGGGGTCCAGACGTGGACGGTGACGTCCCAGGGGTCGCGGTCGAGCCGGGGGGTAACGGTATACCCGGGCAGGGGGCGTTTGTCGGGCGAACGGGTCCAGGCGCGGTTCATGGCGTTGAGAATGGACATGCCCTCGGGCAGGCGGCGCAGGCGCAGGCCCATACCGCACATGCTGGCGGCCGAGAGCATGAGCAGGGTGCCGGCGTCCGCGCCCACGGAACCGGCCCAGTGGGTGGGCCAGGGCACGATGGACCACACGCCGGCCAGGAATTCAACCACGGCGAAACACAGGGTACGCCGCCAGCCCTGGTACAGAAGTACCCAGGCGCTGCCCGCGCGCCAGGCGGCATCGATCATCAGGAACAGACCGACCAGAATACCAATGATAACGCCGCTGTAGCGGGGCGTAAAAAGGATGAACAGCGCGACGCACAAAAGCATGCCCGCCTTGCTCAGGCGCAAGGAGCGGGCGGTGCCGCCAACGGCAAAGGCCGTGGCCAAAGACAAGATACCGTCGAGCAGCAGGGGAACGGTGAACCAGATGGGGGAAATTCTGGATTTGGAAAACAGGGCATTGGAAAAGACAAACGCCCCGATGGCCATCCAGAAGACGCCGAAAAAGAACACCAGCCACCAGTTACGACGCACCACCCGTGAACCGCAGAGAATGAGAAGAAGTTGTACCATGCCGAGTTTCCGGCTGTTTTCACCCGTGCCGCGGGGCGCTCGGGCGCATTGACGAATGGCGAAACAAAAAAACATACTAAGTATTAAGTATATTACTCCGTCACTGCCGCACTGTCAAAATTTTTTTGACTGTTCCCGAAAAGCTCCAGCCGGGCTGGCCGTTCCCTTCTCATTCACTCTTTTTTCCGCCTGAATGGCAGGCGAAAAAAGCCAACAGCGGCGGAAGCGGCTTTGCCGGCGGCCGCTCCGGCGGCGCTGCTGGCGCTTTTGCCCATTTTGGCCAGACCGTCGCCGGCGTTATGGACCGCGCCGGCGGTTTCGGCCGCGATTCTGCCGCCGGCATGCTGGACCACGCTGGCCGTTTCCGTGGCCAGGCGTCCTGCCGAAGCGCCAATGCCCGAGCCCACCCGGCCAAGGCCGCCGACAACGTCCTTACCCGCCTGCACGGTTTTTTTGCCGGCATAGCCGGCCGCCCCGGTCAGGCCGTCGGCCAGGGTGGAGGCCAGGCCGCTCATCAGGGTTTGGGACATGTCCATCAGCAAAGCCCCGGCTTCGCGGTACACGATGGCGCGCGAGGGGCGTTCGGCCCGGCGTCCGCCGTAGGCGTAGGCGTTGCGGGTGATAATGCCGGCCCGCAGGCCCAGGTAGCAGTTGGCGGCGCCGTCAATGGCCGAGGCGGTAAAGGTTTGCAGGGCTCGGCCGGCAAAAGGAATGCTGGCCGTAAGCCCGGCCGGGGCCATGGCGTGAAAGGCCTCGCCAAAGCCCACGGTTATTTCCATGGGGATGTCCAACTCTTCAATGGACAGGGCCAGAAAAGCGGAGGTTACCACCGCGCCGTACAGCGAGGCCACTTCGCGCGGGTGCGGGTTCTGGTTGTAGATGGCGGATACGCGCCAGACCATGCGGCACAGGGAAACGAACATGATCAGGGCGTCCAGTTTGCCGTTTTGCGACAGAGCCGTGGCCAGGAAAATGCGCCGGGCGTTGCGTTGTATTTCCTCGTCGGCCTTGGCGTCAAGCAGGGCCAGGGCGCGGTCGCGAAAGGCGTCCTCGTCCCGGCCGGGAGGATATTCGGCCGCGAGCCCGTTTTCGCGGATCAGGCTGTTGGCCCGCAGGCGGCGGGAAAGTTCCGCGGCAAAACGATCGCGCTCTTCGGGCGTGGCCTGATCCATGAGCAGCAGGTGCCGGCGGCGGCCGAACAGAGCCCGCCAGATCCAGAGAAAAGCCAGGGCTTCGACCGCGAACAGGGTCAAATGCGCCCAGGGGGCGCTGCCGGGATAAAAAAATTCGGCCAGAGAGGCCAGATGGCCGTTGATGAAGAACAGCAGCAGGACGCTCAGCACAACAAGGAGGACAAAGATCCCTTTCAGGATGCGGGGAAAATATTTTTTCATGGCAGGCTCGCGTCGGAGTCGGCCGGCGCGCCGGTGTCCGGTCGTAAGGGCCTCGTTCGGCCGGAATCAGATTTCATAATAAGCATTTTTCACGTCGTTTCAAGCAGGCGGAATGACCCTTGCGGCGGGGGGCTCATGTAATGGATTACATTAACTAGTTAATTATATGTGTAGTAAGAAAATATTTTTTAGAATATTTATAGGAAAACTTATTGACGCGCAATATATATAGTTCTATATATAAGTCAACATCCATTGTATGGACTCTATCCGGCCTAAGGCGGGGACGCATTTCAGGGGGGCGGCCGGCATGACCCGACCCCACTGCTTTTTCCTAATTTTTATCGTGGCCCGGAGGATGCGGCGTCCGCACCCAGCCGGCGCGGCAACGCCGGCCCGGAGGCCATGTTCGGGATCGCTTCATCGCGTGCAGCCTCAGGTGGAGCGATCCGGGGGCGTCTTCCTCACTATCCGGCGTGGCGGGAGAACCGCGCGGAACTGCTGTGGAAGAGCGGGGTCGAGACGGTTCGACGGCGCGAGGAGGCGTCGGTGAGCCGGAAGGAAGACGCCCTGTTTTTATGCCGCATTGCAAAGGGAGGACATTATGACAACGGTTTTTGTGGTCTGGAACGACAGCCGGGCGATGGGCATCCCGCTTATCGACGAGCAACACAGGAATATCATATCAACAATGAACTCGCTGTTTTACGTCATGCGAAAAAACGACGGAACCAAACCGCTCATCCCGCTGATGACAACCTTGGAGCAGCACATTCACCACCATTTCGTAACCGAGGAAAATCTGCTGCGTGAAACTCAGTACGCCGGCGTGGAAGAGCATACGCACTATCACTCCGAACTGCTCAAGAAAATGAAGGCGCTGTCGGCGCGGTTGCGTCATTCGGGCAACGCCGATGATCTGCTGTCATTTCTGAAGACCTGGTGGAAGGAGCATATCGAAGTGCACGATCGAGCCTACACCGAGCATGTGATTTCGTATCTGCGCGAGCGCTATGCGGCCGGGTCGGCCGCCGCCGGACGCGACGCGGCGTTTTCGCCGGCCTTTGCCTGAAGCCGGCCGGCTTTTTCCTGACGCGAAAAGCTCCGGGGGGAGCGTGTGGCTCGGGAAGGGATATCCCCGTTGAGGAGATTCCTTCCCGCTTCTTTTTTGGAGACGACCCGCATTGGTGGCGGGCCTTGATTCAATCTTCGCTTACTCGTATGCTCCGGCCCGGAGGAGATCAATATGAGCGCAAGCATGGTGATTATCGGGGCGGGACCGGGCGGCTACGTGGCCGCCTTTGAAGCGGCCAGGGCCGGCTTGAACGTGACGCTGGTGGAAAAGGCCGATTTGGGCGGCGTGTGCCTGAACAGCGGCTGCGTGCCTACCAAAACCATCCGGGCTTCGGCCGATGCCCTGCTGACCGCCGGCCGGTTGACCGAGTTCGGCATCGCGGCGGGGGACGGGCCGGCCTCGTTCCGGGCCGACATGGCCGCTGTGACGGCCAGAAAAGAGCGGGTGCGCAAACTGCTGGCCGGGGGGCTGGAAAAAAGCTGCGCCGCCCTGAAAATCAAGATCCTGCGCGGACAGGCGGAACTGCTCGGCCAAGGGCGGGTGTGCGTACGCGGCCAGTCCGGGGACGAGGAAATCCACGGCGACCACATCATCATCGCCACGGGCTCACGCGTACTGGATCTGCCCTCACTGCCAGTGGATCATCAGTATATCCTGAACAGCGACGACGCTCTGAACCTGGCTCGCGTGCCCGGCCGTCTGCTCATTGTGGGCGGGGGCGTGGTCGGCTGCGAACTGGCTTTCATCTTCCGCGCTTTCGGGGCCGAAGTGACGGTGGTGGAAGGCCTGGACCGCCTGCTGCCTCTGCCGTCCGTAGACGGGGAAATCAGCAAACTTATCCAGCGCGAGGCCAAGAAGCAGGGCATCCGCGCGGAACTGGCCTGTACGGTGAAAAGCGCGCGGGTGGAAGGCGAAAGCGCGCGTTGCCTGCTCGGGCCTTCGCCCTTTGTTCAGGGAGCGAACCGGGCGGAAGCGGAGGTCGAGGCCGACATGGTCCTGGTGGCTGTTGGTCGCGCGCCCAACACCGAAGGGTTGGGTCTTGAAGCCGCCGGCGTGGAAACGGACGCCAAGGGCTGGATAAAGGTCGATGGACGCATGCGCACCAGCGCGCCCGGAATTTATGCCGTCGGCGATGCGCTTGGCCCGTCGCGGGTCATGCTGGCCCACGTGGCCTCGGCCGAGGGCCTGTGCGCCGTGGCCAACTGCCTGGGTAGAGAAGAGGTTCTGGATTACAGCGTCATTCCCTCGGCCGTGTTTACCTCGCCGGAAATCGGCACGGTGGGCCTTTCCGAAGACGAGGCCGGGGAGCGGGGCGTGAAGACGCGCTCAAGCCTGTTCCAGTTTCGCGAGTTGGGCAAGGCCCAGGCCATGGGCGAGCTTCCGGGCCTGTTCAAGCTGGTTTGCGAGGCGGAAAACGGCAAAATCCTCGGGGCGCACATCGCCGGAGCCCACGCCTCCGATCTGGTGGCCGAGGCCGCCCTTGCCATACGGCACGGCTTGAGCGCGGCGGATCTGGCCCACACCATCCACGCCCACCCCACTCTGGCAGAAGGAATGTACGAAGCGGCTGAAGCCTGGCTGCGGGGTCGGTGAATGCAAAAAAAAACCCAATAAAAGAGTAGGACAAGGAAAAACCCTTTGACTTTAAGGCCAAATCCCTCTAGAGAAATAGAAGGGAAGGGCAAAACCGGTATGCGTTCGTGTACGCATCCGCAAGTTGCGTCCTTTTATCCGATTGAATCGGCGCGTCCCATAATCGCAGAGAGTT
>JAVBOI010000053.1:0-18452 GCA_031550695.1 Desulfovibrio sp.
AAGGAAACTTTTGTAAAAGTTTCCTTTCCCTTCCCCCCGGACCCCCCATCCCTTTCCTTCAAAACTTTTTAGTTAGGAGGATGATGGGGGGTCCGGGCACGAAAGGGAGCGCCTTTGCCAGGCTCCCGAACTGGGTATGTATCCAAACGTATCACACATCCGCAATCTCATCCCGCGCTGATGCCGGGACGGGAGTGGCCGCTATGGCAAAACATTCTCTCCACTCTCTCCCTTTCATACCCCAAAATAAAAAGGTTTGGAAAAAGAGGATAGGGGGTGTGGGGGGAAGGAGAAAAAACCTTTCCTCAAAAGGTTTTTTCTCCTTCCCCCCACTTCCCCAAAACCTTTTCCAACACCGCGTCGGCTTGCAGCGCGGCGGCCTGGGCTACGCGGGGGGCCAGGGGCGGTGCGGCCTGATCGGCGGCGGTGGTGAAATCGCCCACGCAGACGAAATTTTCGCCCAGCCGGCGCACGCTCATGGGCGGCAGCCCGTAGCCGCCCAGGCCGGAGGCGGCAATCACGTAAAAGCCGGCGCCGAGCAGGGCTGAGCAAAGCTCGGCTTTCAGGGCCGCCCCGTCCAGGGCTTCCACCACGATGGAACAGCCCTGGAAAAAGGCCGGCGCCGAAGCGGGAGTGAGCCATTCCTGGCGCGTTTCCAGGTCCAGGGCCGGCTCCAGGCCGAGCAGGCGGTCGCGCAGGGCCAGGACTTTGGGCCGGCCGAGGTCTTCTGGCCAGTAGTGCTGGCGGTTCAGGTTCGAGGGCTCTACCGTGTCGCCGTCCACGACCAGCAGTTGCCGGACGCCCGACCGGACCAGAAGCGCGGCCACGTTGGAGCCCAGGCCGCCGGCCCCGGCAATGCCTATCCGCGCCGAGGCCAGGCGGGCCAGGTCGGCTTCGCTGAAATGGGACCGCAGCCCGTCGGCGAGCGGCGAGGTCACGGCCGCGCGTCCACGGGGTTGCCGCCCGGATGACCGCCCGGGGCATTTCCGTCCGGATTGCCCAGGGCGCGGCGCAGGGCCTCCGCCAGGGGCAAATCGCCGTGCTCGGGCAGCAGCCAGTCGGCGAAAACAGGCTGATAGCCCAGATTTTCCAGGGCGGCAACCACTTCGGGCACGCTGCGCTGGTCGTCGATGACAAACTGCACCGCCCTGTGCTCGCTGGCCGCGTAGCCGCCGACCGAGGTGCACACCCCGGCGGACAGCTTGGTTACGCCCAGCGGCAGAAGCCGGTCGCGCAAAAAGGCGCTTTCGCGCGTGGACAGGGTTATGCCGGCGTGGGGCATGAAGCAGCGCAAGGCGGTCAGGGCCTGGACGAACTCGCGATCGTTCACCGGAATGGGATCAAATTCCCCGCCGCATTCGCCGCCGGCCCGGTTTTCCTCTTGCGAGCGCGGCCGGATGCGTGGCAGGGAAAAGGCCAGTTCCAGGTGCGGGAACTTGCGCTGCATCCAGGCTGCGTGCATGCCCACCATGAAAATGTCGAAGCGCCAGTCGCCAAGGCCCATCAGCGCGCCAAAGGTGATGCCGCGCATGCCGGCCATGGCCGCCCGCTGTGGGGCGTCCAGGCGGAAGCCGAAGTCGCGCTTGGGACCGGCCGGGTGCAGGCGGGCGTAAAGTTCCGGGTCGTAGGTTTCCTGGAACATGGTCATGCTGTCCGCCCCGGCCCGGGCGACCAGGGCGTATTCCTCCAGGGTCAGGGCCTGCACCTCTATGCCCACGGACGGAAAATACCGGGCCAGAATGCCCACGCCCATGGCGATATACTCCGCGCCGGTGCGCTTGGGCGCGTCGCCCGTCAAGGCCAGCACCCGGCGCAGTCCGGTGGCGGCAAGCGCCCTGGCTTCCTCTTCAATCTCTTCGGCGGTCAGCGCCTTGCGCGCAATGCCCTGGCCGGCGTGAAAGCCGCAGTACACGCACTTGTTGGTGCAATAGTTGCCAAGATACAGCGGGGCGAACAACTGCTTGGCCCGGCCGAAATGGCGCAAGGTTTCGCTCTCGGCCCGCCGGGCCAGGGCCTCAAGTTCCCCGCTTGCAGCCGGCGACAGCAGCAGGGCGAAATCCTCTTCCGTCAGCCGGGGTTTTTGCAACGCCCGCCGCACGTCGTCCGCCGAGGCGCCGCCAACAGCCGCGCCGGCGCGCGCGTAGCCTTCCAGCAAGGGGAAAAAACCGTCAGCCATGGGAGTATATGCCATTGCCATTACTCCAGAAAACCGGTCAATTTGCCCTGTTCGGGCGACGAGGCTTCGCCGCCGGCGGCGAGAACGCGGCCCAGCCCGGCCAGGTAGGCGTTTCGGCCGGCTTGCACGGCCTGGGCAAAGGCGGTTGCCATGCGCACGGGGTCGGCGGCGGTGGCGATGGCGGTATTGACCAGGCAGGCGGCCGCGCCCATTTCCATGGCTTCACAGGCGTGGGAAGGCGCGCCGATGCCGGCGTCCACGATGATGGGAAGGGGTATTTCCTCGATCAGGATGCGGATCATCTCGCGGGTGAGCAGGCCGCGATTGCTGCCGATGGGCGCGCCCAGGGGCATGACGGCGGCCGCGCCGGCGTTGACGAGGTCGCGGGCCACGTAGAGGTCGGGGTTCATGTAGGGCAGGACCACAAAGCCCTCGTTGGCCAGGATTTCGGTGGCTTTGGCGGTGGCGTGGCCGTCGGGCAGAAGGTTGCGGGCGTCGCTGATCACTTCGATTTTGATCCAGTCGCCCACGCCGCAGGCCCTTGCGAGGCGGGCGATACGCACGGCCTCGTCGGCGGTGCGGGCGCCGGAGGTGTTGGGCAGAAGCCGCATGCGCCTGGGAATGTGGGAAAGGATGTTGCCGTCGCCGCCGCCAAGGTCCACGCGGCGCAGGGCCACGGTAATGACCTGGGAGCCGCAGGCCTCGGCAATGGCCGGGATGCTTTCCTCGCGCCCGAATTTTCCCGTGCCCATGAACAGGCGGCTGTGCAGGGGTTTGCCGCCGATGACCAGGGCGTCGTCATGGGATACGGGGGGCGCGGAGGGTTGTTGATCGATCATGGCGTTTGTCCTGTATGCCGGCGCGGCCGGAAGGGCCGCGGAATAAGTATGCGAATGGAATAAGCCTTGCGCCCCCAATTGGGGCTTCCAATGGGGCTCAGCCCCTTTGGCCGCCGGAGGCAATACTATTCTTGGGCAACTTCAAAATTGATTTGCTCAGAGCAATTCACTCATTTCATTCGTGAAATGCTCTAGCCGCCCCCCACGAATCGGACCAACTCCACGACGTCGCCATCTTTCAGGAGATGCTGGGCAAAGTTTTCCCTGGGCACTATTGCGCCGTTCACTTCCGCCACCACGGCGGCGTCGTTCAGATCGAGGCGGCGCAGCAGGGCGGCCAGGGTTTCCGCTTGCACGGCCATGGCGTTTCCGTTGACCGTAAGGTGAAGGGAGGCAGAGGTGTTCCGGGTCATGGCGTTTCCTTTTGGGCAAGGAATCCGCTGCGGGGCCGGGGCTGTTTTCCGAAGAGAAAAGGCCCGTCCTGTAAGGAAACGGGCCTTGATCCGAAACAGCTCAGAAGTGGGCGCTTCCCTACGGCAGCATTACCTGCGTCAGGTACGAGGGGTCTGGATACTTCCACTCTCAGCCCCGCGAGCGGGGCTCCCCCAGCATGTTCAGCGATCCGGGCGCGGCCTTGGCCGCGTTGTCAATTCCGGATGCTGTGGCAAACAGCTTTCCGTGTTTTTACGCCGGCCGCTTCCCGCTGTCAACGGTAACGAGGCCGGCCTTGCCTTGTGCCGCAGCCGGGAAAACGCCGAGTTTTTTCGTGTGGCGGCGTTGCGGCGCCACGCGGAGAAAATCGGCGTTTTCTCAGCCTTTCAGTGCTTCTACAATAACCGGCAATGCCTCGTCGGCCGTTTCCGTGGGAACCTGGCAGGTGCCCACGCGCAGGTGGCCGCCGCCGCCGTGGGCGAGCATCAGACTGCCTATGTCCACTGTGCAGGAGCGGTTAAGGATGGAGTGCCCCACGGTAAAGACCACGTTCTGCTGTTTCAGTCCCCAGATTACCTGGATGCTGACGTTGCAGTCCGGGTACATGGCGTACATGGTGAAGCGGTTGCCGGCGAAAATTTCCTGTTCGTTGCGCAGATCAAGGACAATCACCTTGCCTTCGACTTTGGCGCAACGGCGGATCATGGCCTCAAAATCTTTTTGCTGGGCGAAATAGCGCTCGGTGCGTTCGATCACGTCCGGCTCGGCCAGCACCTGTTCGGCGGTTTTTGTGCCACAGTATTCGATCATGTCCAGCATGAGCTGGTAGTTGCTGATGCGGTAATCGCGGTAGCGGCCCAGGCCCGTGCGCGGGTCCATGACAAACCCGAGCAGCACCCAGCCCGCGGGGTTCTTGATATCCTCGATGGAAAGCCGGCCGCTGTCCACCTTGTCCACGGCCTCGAGCATGGTGTCGAGCGCGGGCGAAAATTTGGCGTGGCCGCCGAAATATTCCCAAATGACCCTGGCGCAGCTCGGCGACAGCTTGGACAGGCCCCGGTATTCCACGTTGCCGATCCGTTCGTTTTCGCTGCTGTGGTGGTCAAACCACATGCCGCAGCCTTCGACGTAAGGCACGTTGGCCAGGATATCGTTCCGCGTCACCTGCACCAGGCCGTCCTGCAAATCTTTGGGATGAGCGAACTTATACTCGTCGATAAGATTGGCGGCTTTGAGCAGTACGGCGCAGGCAAGGCCGTCAAAATCCGAACGGGTGACCAGACGCATTGCTATCTCCTGTTACAGGGCTGGTGGAGGAAAAAGCGAAAAGAACGCGAACCTGTGGCCATGCGATCGAGCCGGACGCAAGTACAACCGGGCATGCCGAATGACATGCCGAATTTCGGGCAATACTATACCCTTACCGCGTCATTTGCAAGCGGGGCGGGGTGTCGCACGCGCTTCAGCGTTCGGTCACCCCTTTTTTTCGACGCGACTGCGCGCTCATTCTGGCCCTGGCAATGGCGCTGGCCTTGGCTTTGGCCAGGGTTTTCTCGCGAATGCGCTCAAAGCGGAAAATGGTGCGCAGGCCGGCAATGCCTATGGCGATTACCGTTACCACCAGAAAAAGCGCTTTCTGCACCTGCCAGCGGTCTTTGCCGATGGCGTTCACGACGTTTTCAAAGCCGAGCTTGTCGCCGTAGAGAATGAACAGGGGCAGGACCACAAAGATGAGCAGAATGCCGACTACTTCCATCCAGAAAAAGGATTCGGCCACGGACAGGACGAACAGGGTGGAATCGCGCACCATGCGCAGAAACTTGAGCTTGCCTTCCAGCTGCTTGACGCGCTCCGCCTCTTGCTCCACCAGCATCTGGGCCTTGCGGAACACGTCCGGAGAGTGAAAATTGGCCGTCATGGCCCAGTTCATGCTGGCCACGCCCTGGTTATAGCTTTTGTCGAATTCCACAAGGGCGCGCGGGAACGGGAACCAGGCCGATTCCTCATGGATTGTTTTAAGCCGTTCGGCGAACTGGCGGAACCGGCTTTTAAAGGTGCGGGCCTCCTGGAGCACAAAGCCCTGGATGTCGCGCTCAAGCTGCGCCCGCCCCACCACCAGGGTCTGGAAGGCCACGTAGTTCTTGACCGACGTCACCTGAAGCAGCCGGTGGATGCGTTCCGTGATCTGCTCGGCAAACGGGTGTCCGGGCATGAACCAGGCGGACAGGTCGTTGCGCATGCGCCCCAGGTTCACTTCCTCGTCCTTGGCCCTGGCCTCCATGCCGGCCCACAGGCCGTAAAGGGCGCTTAAGACCTGGATGTGGCCGCGTTCAAGTTCGGGATCGATCAGGATCTTGTTGAAAAAATGCCCGTTCTTTTCCACAAGCGCGATCAGGGTGATGAGGGCGGGGTCCGGAAAGCCGCTTTTGATCTGGCAGACCGCCTTGCGGTATTCGGCGTCGTGCCACGAGGGGCACACCCGCGACACCTGCTCGTACAAAAGAACGGCCTGCATGAACTTGCCCTGGAACTCCAGCGCCCTGGCCTGCAAAAACACATGCCAGGCCTGGACCACGGGGTAGGCGCTGTACATTTCGGCTTCTTTCCAGAAGGCTTCGGCCTTTTCCAGATCGCCGTGCTCCATGGCCAGAAAGCCGCGCAGAGACATGATCCTGAAGTCTTTGGGAAAACGCAGGCTCAAGGTTTGCAGTTCCCTGTCCAGCTCGCGGTTATCCTTCTGGCGGAACGATTCAAGGGCCAGCCAGACGGGATGATTGTCCATCTGGGCCAGATCTTTGCCCGCCTTGCGCAAATCCTTGTTGCGCGCCCGCCAGAAAAAGTTGACGGACCGGTACTGCACGGGCCAGAGTATGTCGAAAAAAGCCCGCAGCATGATGCCGCTGTCGCCGCTCTCCTTGAGTTCCGACAATATATACGATTTTCGCGCCTCTTCGTCCGCCAGGGCGCCCAGGGCGCTATCTATTTTGCCGACAGCCGCGCGCATGACGGAAAAATCGAACTGGGCCGTCTGGCTCCAGGTGTTCGCATCCTGCGTGTCAAGCTCGCGCGAGGGGCAGTCGACGCTGGCGTGGCTGTGCTGGCCGCAATAAAAGCAATGCGGAAACTTGCCCAGCACCAGGTTGATGGGGGCAAGCTGGGGCAACGAGCCGGAGGAACTGCCGGATTCGCTCCGCAGGCTGACGCTGGCCCAATCGTCAGGACTCTGACGCGAAGGGGCGAAGCGCACCTCGTGGACGGCGAATTCGTCGCCGAGCATCAGGGCGGTGCGCATGGTCATGTGGGGGTAGTCCGGAATCAGGTGCTCCCACTCCACGTTGCACTTTTTCGGCAATTCATCGTTAAGATTCAAACCCTTGCGATCGACAATGGCCATAACGCAGGGCCAGTAGAAGTCCGGTGATTCCTCTTTGAGCCTGGCAATAAGGTTCAAAAAATCCCGCGTCCAATTTTTGGCCTGGCGCAGACTGTCCAGGGGGAACATCAGGAAAAATTCGCTTATGGTAAAGCGAAACTTGTTGCGCTGAAGCAACGCTTCCAGTTGCCCGAAAAACTCGCGCCAGCCGCTCTGAAAGGCCTTGTCCAGCGGGTTGCCCACCGGGCGCAGCACGCCGTACCAGTTAAGCGACGACTGGTACGGCAGGCGGGGGTCGATTTCCACGCCGGACCAGATTTCCTTGTCCAGGCCGGCGGGGATGGCTTTTTCCGGCGCCATGCTCATGCCGAGAGCGGCGTCGATGACGGACTTCATGGAAATATGGGCCCAAACCTGAAACTCGGTAGGCGACAGAACGTTCTGGCGCCAGATGGACTCGTCAAAAATCAGCGTCTTGCCGCCGCTGAGGTTCACCGCCAGACGAGAAGGAAAAATTTGCAGGCCGAGCGCCAGGGAGTTGAAGCGGGCCCATACGCCGATGCGGGCGGTTGCCAAAAGGGCGTCCACGGAAAAAAAGAACCACAGCGACTGCCGGCTCTCTTCGGCCACCTTTACGCCGCCGTAGTCTTCCAGCGTTTGCAGCACCACGGGATTGGCCTCGCCGTGCCACATCATCCAGAGGGTATAGCCGTCGGCCTGCACCTGAACATCGCCGACTGTCGGCAGAAGCGACCGTAATGCGTCTAAATTCGCCATTATTGCGTATCCTTGGAGAGGCTGTTGCAGACCCCGTGGAGCCTGGAAAACGACGGTCCGGGCGACCCGGCGGCGCGCCCGGCCCCGCGCGGGATATTTCCGGGCAAAGGGCATAGCGCTGCCGCATAATGAGCTGCAATAACCATACCTGTAAAGGACTTTTTATTCAAAGGAAACGCTGATTTTTTCCGTTTGGCGGCGTTGCTCGCCTTTTTTCAGAAGGGGGCAGGCCATAAGAGGCCAGCCCCTTCTGAAAAAACTCGCGCCGGGCCGGACGAAAAAACTCGGTGTGCCCCGTCAGTACGTCCCCAATATAGAGAGCAGCGGCGTCCGCACATGCGGTACGGAAAAAATCAGCGTTTCCCTGTCCAACCCGGCAGCAGTTGCCTTAACCCGCCGCCCCGCGCGCCCGGCCCTGATTCGGTCGGGCATGCGGGCGCACCCTCTTTTATCCGCTCCGCGCAAGGCTTTGCGCGCGATTTTACTCCCCGCCGGCCCACGCGGAAAAAATTTCCTTGATCCGACGCCGCCAACGGAGAATCGTTATTGTGCATATATAACATGTTGTTTTTTAAAATATTTTTTTCTTTGGCATCCATATTGCTTTGTTTCTGGCAGTCAACACCCCAAGGAGGATATGTATATGTCTTTGGTCATTAACCACAACATGATGGCAATGAACGCGGCCAGAAACCTTGGCAACAGCTACAGCAACCTTGCCACTTCGGTTCGCCGTCTGTCATCCGGTCTTCGTATCGGCACGGCGGCCGACGACGCCGCCGGCCTGGCCATCCGCGAACTGATGCGGGCCGAAATCGCCACCCTCAACCAAGGCGTGCGCAACGCCAACGACGCCATTTCGATGGTCCAGACCGCTGACGGCGCGCTGGGCGTCATCGACGAAAAGCTCGTGCGCATGAAAGAACTGGCCGAACAGGCGGCCACGGGCACCTACAACTCCGACCAGCGCCTGATGATCGAATCGGAATACCAGGCCATGGCTTCGGAAATCACCCGTATCGCCAACGCCACCGACTTTAACGGCGTGCACCTGCTCAACGGCAACCTGTCCGGCGCCACCCACGACGGCAGCGGCCTGATTTCCACCGGCAAGGTCAAAATCCACTTCGGCACCGGTAACGACTCGGCCGAGGATTACTACTACATCACCATCGGCAACGCCACCGCCTCGGCTCTCGGCCTTGGCAACGCTTCCGATGCCGCCGCCACGGGCGGCGCCGGCTTCGCCATTTCCACCCAGCAGGCGGCCCAGAAATCTCTGGATGCCATCAACCAGGCCATCATTTCCAAGGATAAAATCCGGGCCCACCTCGGCGCCATGCAGAACCGCCTGGAAAACACCATCAGCAACCTGCAGATTCAGGCCGAAAACATGCAGGCCGCCGAATCCCGCATTTCCGACGTGGACGTGGCCACCGAAATGACGGAATTCGTCAGAAACCAGGTACTCACGCAGGCCGCCGTGGCCATGCTGTCGCAGGCGAACTCCCTGCCCCAGATGGCCCTGCAGCTCATTCAGGGCTAACCCCCGGAACCGGCTTACCTGGCTGAGGCAGACCAAAGACACATCGGACCGGGGAGGATTTTTCCCCTCCCCGGTCCGGTCGAAGTCCAAACGTCGCCCGCGGATACGAACGCACGACGCCTGCGCGCCAGACCGGTCCCGCGACCGGAGGGCGGCCACGCATGCCAACGGCGACACAACAAGCGCAAACCCCGGCGCCCGGAAAGATTCCGCTTTCCGGGTCGGGTCGTCCGTATCGGTGTGTTTCGCAATGCTTTATATTGAAGTTGCCCAAGAGGTCGTATCGCCTCCGGCGGCCAGAGGGGGTGACCCCCTCTGGACACCCCGGACGGGATGCGGATTTGGTGGTGACCCGATGGCGTTCCTGAACGGGGCTCTCGTCAGCGGCACTGTTGCAAAGCGACTATGCGCCATAGACTGAAACGCCCTGCCTCACCCTTCCCGCTTTCCCTCAAGCAGAAATTTCAGGGCCATGTGGGCGGCGGTCTGCTCGGCCCGTTTCACGCTGGAGCCGGCGGCGGTAAAAACCGTCTTGTCCGGCAGTTCAAGGCGCACGGTAAACAGCTTGTCGTGCTCGGGCCCGGCGCTGCTCACCAGGGCATAGACCGGGCGATCCTTGAAAAACTGCTGCGTCACTTCCTGCAAACGGCTCTTGCCGTCCTTGCCCTTGCTTTTGCCGCTTTGCGCCGGCCAGTGCTCCATGAACAGGGACTGCACGGCTTCCCGCGCCGCCGCGAACCCTCCATCCAGATAAATGGCGCCCAGCAGGGCCTCAAAGGCGTCGCTCAACAGCGAGCTGCGCTCGCGCCCGCCCTGGCTTTCCTCGCCCTTTCCCAGGGCGATGCACTGCTCTATGCCCAAACGCCGGGCCAGGGCGGCCAGGGTTTCCTGATTGACCAGCCGTGAACGCATGGACGTAAGCTCGCCTTCGCGCGCGTCCGGAAAACGCCGGAACAGCTCGTCCGAAATGCACAGTTCAAGCACGGCGTCGCCAAGAAACTCCAGGCGTTCGTTGTGCGGCGCAACGCTTTGCTGCTCGTTGGCGTGAGAACTGTGCGTCATGGCCGCGTGCAGCAGCTTGACTTGCCTGAAGTGATAGGGAATATCTCTCTGAAGCCGCTCCAGCATGAAAAGCCATCCTTCTCCCATCGAGTATGCCATGCCCCTTTACGAGAACATCTCCGCCCTTTTCGCGCCCCAGTCCATCGCTGTTGTCGGGGCTTCGCAACACGCCGGAAAAATAGGGAATATCCTCGTCTCCAACCTGATCAGAGGGGGATTCGCGGGCAAAATATTCCCCATCAATCCCCGGGCCGACACCATACGTGGTCTGCCCGCTCTGCGCAAGCTGGAGGACATTCCCGCCGAGTGCCGTCCCCTTGATCTGGGCGTTATCTGCCTGCCGGCGGAAAAAACCGCCGAAGCCATGGAAGAACTGGGCAGGTTGCCCGCCAAGGCCGTTATCGTCATCGGGGCCGGCTTCAAGGAAACCGGCAGAAAGGGCGCCCGGCTGGAAGAAGAGGTCGCGGCCCTGGCCGCGCGCCACCACATGGCCCTGCTCGGCCCCAACAGCCTGGGACTGGTCAACTGCGCCAAAAAGCTGAACGCCTCGTTCGCCGAGGGCGACCCCATAGCCGGCGACATCAGTTTCTTTTCCCAGTCCGGCGCGTTCTGCGTGACCATTTTCGACTGGGCCAGGGAACAGAATTTCGGCTTTTCCTCTTTTGTCAGCCTGGGCAACAAAGCCAAGATCGACGAATCCGACATGCTCATCTACCTGGCCAACGACCCGGCCACCAAGGTCATTGTCGGCTACCTGGAAAGCGTGGAAAACGGCCCCCGCTTTCTTCACAGCGCCCACATCGCCACCCGGAAAAAACCGGTCATCCTGCTCAAGGCCGGCCGCACCGAGGCCGGGGCCAGGGCGGCCTCGTCGCACACCGGCGCCCTTTCCGGCACGGACATGGCCTACGACGCCGCTTTTCGCCAGACCGGCATCATCCGGGCCAACCGCATGGAGGACTTGTTCGGCATGGCCCAGGCTTTCGCCAGCCAGCCCCTGCCCCAGGGGCCGGGTCTGGCCATCATCACCAACGCCGGCGGCCCCGGCATAGTGGCCACCGACGCCTGCGCCTCGGCCGGGCTCACCCTGGCCCGCCTGTCCCAGGAAACGCTCATCGCCCTTAAGGAAACGCTGCCGCCCTACGCCGCCATTTACAACCCCGTGGACGTGGCCGACGTGATGAGCGAAGCCCCGGCCAAAACCATGGCCGACGCCGCCGCCATCGTCCTGCGCGATCCGGCCGTCCACTCTCTGCTGGTTCTGGCCGCGCCCACGGCCCACACCCCCATCAGCGCCATGGCCCGGAACATTGTGGCCATGGACAACCCCCGGCAAAAGCCCATTTTCGCCTGCCTCATGGGCGGGCCGGGCGTGGCCGAGGCCAGGCGCCTGTTCACAGAGGCCCGCGTTCCCTGCTATCCCTTTCCCGAACCGGCCGTGGACGCCATTGCGGCCATGTACCGCCAGAGTCAGTGGCGGGAATATCCCCTGCCCGTGGAAGTGGGCTACCGCCACGACAGCAGCCGCGCCCGCGCCGTCATAGACGAGGCCAAAGCCTGCAACGCCAGGGAGCTTACGGAAATTCAGGCCCAGAGCATTCTGCGCGCCTATGAAATTCCCATGCTGGAAACCAAACTGGCCCGCACCAGCGACGAGGCGGTCCAGATCGCCAGGCAGATCGGCGGTTCCGTGGCCCTGAAAATTTCCTCGCCCCATATCCGGCACAAAACCGACATCCAGGGCGTGGTCCTGAACCTGGATACCCCGGACAAAATCCGGGCCGCCTTTCTTGACATCACCACCAGAGCCAAGCGCCTGCGCAAGGAAGCCTATATCGCCGGCTGCCTGGTGCAGGCCATGGCGCCCCGGCACTCGCGCGAAACGGTCATCGGCTTCAAACGCGACTCCACCTTTGGCCCGCTGGTGTTTTTCGGCGTTGGCGGCATTCACCGGGAATCGTTCAAGGATATTTCCTACCGCCTGGCCCCCCTGTCCCTTGACGACGCCCACGACATGGCCCGCGAAATCAGGGCCTTTCCCCTTCTGGCGGGCATGCGCGGGGAAAAGCCGGTCAAATTCACGGCCATCGAGGACATTCTGCTCATCATGTCGCAACTGGCCCAGGCGTTTCCGGATATCGAGGAACTTGAATGCAACCCCGTGCTCGTCAACCACGAGGGCGCCTTTGTCGCGGACGTCCGCGTTGTTTTACGGCACTATTCCCAACTGTCTTCCGGCGGCGACGAAACGCGGGGCCTGCCCGACGGCCAGCGCCTGTTTCCCGTTCCGGCGGGCTGCTGATACCACACGGCCGCGCCCGCCGCCCGCGGGTAGGCACACGATATATTGTAAGGAGTTACCCATGGCAAAAGGACTTTATATAGGCGCCACCCGGGCCTTTTCCGGTAAAAATATGCTCTCCGTGGGCCTGGGCCTCAGGCTCCAGAAAGAAGGCCTCAACGTCGGCTACATGAAGCCCATGGGCACCCTGCCCGTGGAACGAAACGGCGAGGTCGGCGACGAGGACGCCTTTTTCATCCAGGAAGTGCTGGGCATTGACGCGCCCCCACACATGGTCACCCCGGTCATGGAAACCCAGGATTTCAAAATGCGCGCCTTCAGCGGCCAGGGACCGGACCTTTTGCCCGACATCGCCGCCGCCTACGGCGAGATCGCCCGCGAGCGCGATCTGGTGCTGGTGTGCGGCGCCGGCCACACCCTGTCGGGAAAATACTGCCGCCTGGACGGCGTGCGCCTGGTGCGCGAACTCGGCCTTAAAGCCCTGATCGTGGACAGGCTTCAGCACGAAATCAACTACGACGAGCTCATGATGCTCAAAGAGCTGCTCGGCGACAGCTTTCTCGGCGCCGTGCTCAACGACATTCCCTTTTCCTTCATGACGGAGATAGAAAACGTCATCCGGCCCTACCTGGAGCGCAACGGCATTCCGGTTCTGGGCATCATTCCCAACGACCCGCTCATGGGCTCGATCCGCGCCCACGAACTGGCCGAAGGGCTGGGCGGACGCCTGGTGGCCGCCCAGGGGCGGGCCGACGGCATGGTGGAAAACTTTCTCATCGGCACCATGCAGGTGGAAAACTTCATGACCTATTTCCGCCGCCACCCCAACTCCGCCGTCATCGTCGGCGGCGACAGGGCCGACGTGCAACTCGTGGCCATTGAAGGCAACTGCCCCTGTCTCGTGCTTACCGGCAACCTTTTCCCCAACGACATCATCCTCTCCAGGGCCGACACCCTTAACGTGCCCATCGTCATGGTCCGGCAGGATACCTACACCATCGCCAAAAAGATGGAGTCCCTCCTTAACCGGCACAAAATGCGCGACGTCATGAAAATTCGCCAGGGCGCGCAGCTCATCAGCAACAACCTCGACTTCATCAACCTGCGCGCCGGGCTTGGAGTGTAGCGAAGGAAGAGGAGAGGAAAGCGAGGAACTGAGGGGGAGGAGAGAGGAAACTTTTGGAAAAGCCCGCTCGACCTGAGCGAAGCGAAGGCGAGCTAATACGAAGCAAGCCTCTCCTCCCCCTCAGACTCCCCCTCCTCTCTCCTTCAAAACTCTTTAGTTTGGGTATATTAATGATGCGGAACCGCTGAGATCCCGCTTTGGCCCAGTTCCCGGGATGGGGTGCCGGGCCGGATTTTTTTGCTGCCGCTTTTTTAAGGATTCAGAAAGACCCATGTCCGATACCACGCAAAATGCCGCAAGTCCCCGGCCGGCGCCTCCCTTCAGACGCGTGCTGCCGCAAGTGATGCTGGTGAGCCTGATGTTTCTGCTCACCTACCTGGACCGGGCCATGTTCGGCCCGCTTCTGCCCTCCATCGAACGCGAGTTCTCCATCAACCACGCCTCGTCCACCCGGCTGTTGCTGTTCATGTCCCTGGGCTATTCGGCCAGCATGTTCGCCTCCGGCTTTTCCTCGTCCAAAATACGGCCGCGCGTCATGGTTACGGGCGCGGTGGTGTTGAGCGGCCTGCTCATGGTGGCCCTGTCCAGGGCCGCGAGCCTGCCGTTGTTTACCTTGCTGTTCATCGTGCTGGGCGTGGTCGCCGGGCAGTATTTCAACGGCGGCTTGAGCACCATGCGCAGCCTGGTGCCGCCGGCGCAGTGGAGCAAAGCCATTTCCGTGCACGAATTCGGCCCCAACGGCAGCTTTTTCCTCGCCCCCATCCTGGCCGAGGTCGGCACCCGCCTGCTCGACTGGCGGGGCGTGGTGGCCGGCATGGGCTGGCTGACCGTGGCCGCCGGCGTGGCCTTCTTTTTTCTGGCCAAAGGCGGCGAATGCCCGGCCGCGCCGGTATCCTTCAAAGGATTCAAAACGGCCCTGAAAGAGCCCCGGCTCTGGCTGTTCACCTGGCTTATGGGCATTGCCATTGCCGGCGAATTCGCCCCTTTCAGCGTGCTGACCCTGCATATGGTCGAAGAACGCGGCTTTTCCCAGGAAGCGGCCGCCTTTCTGCTGTCCGTTTCCCGCGTGGGCGCGCCCTTTGCCGTGCTGGGCGGGGGCTACGTCACCACCCGCTTCGGCACCCGGCCCGTTCTGATCGCCTGCCTGTTGGTCTACGCGGCCGGCATGATCGGCATGGCCATGCCCCACACCGTGCCCTTTGTGCTGGGCATGACCCTGCAACCCTTGTTCACGGCCATGATTTTTCCGCCCATTTTCACCTTGCTGGCCGAGTCTTTTCCCATGAAAGACCAGCCCATGCTGCTGGCCATCGGCATGCCCATAGCGTCCCTCATGGGCGTGGGCCTTATGCCTTCCATTTTGGGCATCTGGGGCGACATGGCCAGTTTCGGGGCCGGCTTTCTGATGATGGCCGGTATGGTGGCCGTCAGTTTCCCCCTCCTAAAACTCATGCCTATGAAACGCTGAGTTTTTCCGTTTTATATGGCCCCGCCCTGTCAAGGGCACGGATGATGGTTTTTGGTTCGGATGCGGTCATATATGCGGCGTCAGCCTTTGCGGCAGCGCCCTGATGGGGTATACGCGCTTTCGGTCCTCATCAGGCAGGCGGCGTTACCCGGTGCACGGCCTGAATGTCCGTTTGCTCCCGCGACTTGTGCGGCACAAAACGCATGGAGGGGCGCTGAACCGCCTCGCGGATCGCCGCCGCATCGTTGGTGTCGTTTTTTGCGCCCAAAAGATAGGCTTTCACGTACACGGGGTGAATGCGTCGCACGGTGTGCCCCATGCTTTCAATGGTCCTGGCCCGGTATTCCGAGGACCCGCACGCCTCCATGCCCACGAGGCATAGGGGCAGATTGGCGAAAAAAGTGATCATCCCCTTGCGGGTCAAGATGCGCCGCAGCACGCACCTGCCAGCGGCAGTCACGCCGTGAACGGAAAAAATCAGCGTTGCCCCAAGCGGATGGCTTCGCGGGCTTCGACCCAGGAAAATTCGCGCCAGGAGGGGGTGGGGATGCGGGAGGGAGTGACGGAAAGCGTGTGACCGGGCGCGTCCAGAGAGCCGGCGTGCACGCGCACGGCGACGGGAGTATTGGTGTCGGCGGCGTGGCGGACCGCTTTGGGGGAATAGGAGGCGGCGAAGGCGGCGGCGGACTGGACGGCTCCGGCAGGCCAGGGCTGGCCCAAAAAGCGACCCAGGGCGATGGGGCCGGGGAAGTCCCGGCTTTTGAACAGCAAATCGTCGGGCCGGGCCAGGGCCATCAGGGCATCGTTGTCGCTTTGGTTGCGGCCCACGATCAGCCACAGGGGGGGGGAGGAATCGTCGTGCCAGAACTGCCGGCCGGTGTTGGCCAGGCGAAAATCGTCGGCTGAGGGCGCGGGGGCGTGAATAAGCACGGGCCAGTAGCTGCGGGCGTTTTCTTGTTCGGTCAGGCGGCAGCCGCCGGCCGGAGCCGGTATCTCGCGCAAAGCGAAACGTTTGGCCAGGGCGAGTTGATCTTTGCGGCCCCGGCCGGATATGCCGAGCAGGCGGGAGCGGTCAATGACGCCGTTCAATTCGGCACTGATGGGGTCGAGGTGAAGGGCCGAGAGCGGGCGCAGCAGAACGTCGCGCACGCCGGCGTCGCGGCGGATGATATTGAGAGCGTCGCGGCGCTGGGACATGGGCCGCTGCCCCAGAACTTCGCCGGAGATGATACAGGCGGCGCCCATTTCTTCCATGATGGTTCTGGCCTGGCGGAGCATGAGGATTTTGCAGTCCACGCAGGGGTTGAGCACGCTGCCAAAGCCGTGTTCCGGCCGCTCGGCCAGCATGCGGACAAAGAGTGCGGATATGTCAACGGCCCGAATGGACAGGCCGTGGAGCGATTCCCAGCGGCGGATCTCATCCGGCTTGCCGAAAAAGGGCGAAACAAAATGCAGGCCGACAACCTCGATTCCTTGCTCCTGAACGAGTTTAGCGGCCAGAATGCTGTCCAGGCCCCCTGAGAACAGGGCCACGGCGCGGCGCTTGGGTGCTGAAGGCATAATGCGGGGTGCTCCTGATGCGAAGGGCTGTCGATGACGCAATTTTGCGAGATACCATTGCAACGCGGGGAAAAAGCGACAAAAGCGGAAAGATGGCGCTTTTCCTCTTTTTCCCGGCGGACAAAGAGAGTATCCTGTACGGCGCGCGACCACAAGCAAAAGACCGTCCGGGGCCTGTTACCGCTCCGGCCTGTTTCGTATGATTCTGCCGGAACAGGTGCGGTGAAAAACTTCTCGCGCAATTCTTCACCAATGGATACCATCGCATGTTCCATTTGATCGCGAGCGCCATTTTTTTCTACGTGGCCCTCAGGCTTGTCGTTCCCCAGCCTTTGGGGCGCATGGCCAAGCTGGCCGCCATTCTGGTGGTGCTGCTCGTTGCCGAGCAGCACTTTTTCATGCGGTATTTTTTGGGCGGCATGGCCGCGCCCGGCCTGCCCTTCGGCGCGTTGCTGATTCAGGGCTGGCTGTACGGGGCCTTTATTCTGCTGGCCCTTTTTCTGCTGGTTACGGATGCGACCGCGCTGGTCTTCGCCCTGGCCCGCCGGCTCGGCCTGCCTTTGCGCCTGCCGTTTTCGCAGGCCAAACGGGCGAGCCTGCTGCTTGTCCTGTCCCTGTGCCTGGCCGCCTATGGCGAATGGCAGGCTATTCGGGAACCGGAAACGCGCAATGTAGAAGTGGTGCTGGACCGCCTGCCGCCGGCCCTTGACGGGCTCAGCCTGGTCCAGATTACCGACCCCCACGCCAGCGCCCTGCTGCGCGGGCCGCGCCTGCGCGCCATTGTGGACAAAACCCTGGCCGTGCAGCCGGATCTTGTGCTGCTGACCGGCGATTTGGTGGACGGCAAACCGGCCGACCGGGCCGGGGATGTGGCCCCGTTGAAGGATTTGCGCGCCCGTTTCGGCGTTTTTGCCTGTCCGGGCAACCACGAATATTATTCTGACTATGACGCCTGGATGCGCGCCTTCGCCGACATGGGCATTGTTGAATTGACCAACAGCCACGCGGTTTTGTCCGTGCGCGGCCAACCTCTTGTGATCGCCGGCCTGACCGATCCGGCCGCTTCGCGCTTCGGCCTGCCAGAGCCGGATATCCGGGCCGCCCTGGCCGGCGTTCCGCCGGACGTGCCGATCATTCTCATGGCCCACCAGCCCCGCACTGCCCCGGACAACGCCCTGGCCGGCGTGGACCTGCAACTGTCCGGCCACACCCACGGCGGGCAAATTCTCTGGCTCCGGCCCCTGGTCGAACGCTTCAACGGTGGCTTCATTTCCGGTTGGTACAGCCTGGACAAGGGGAACGGCCGGGGCGAGATGCAGATGTACGTGAGCAACGGCGCGGGCCTTTGGGCCGGCTTTCCCATACGCCTAGGCGTTCCGGCCGAAATAACCCGCATTGTGCTGCGATCGCCTGAAAAGCTCTGATAAAGGAAACGGTGGGTAAAAAACACAGCGCCATACGAGCGAATTGTTTGCAAAAAGCGAGTTTCGCAGTCCACTAGAGCCTGTTCACACTACGAGGATTTTTGTTCTCCGCCAAGGAAGAAAGGCTTTTTATGAAGGGAGTGTACTGTGACGGTACTCGACCGGAATAAAAAGCCTTTCTGACGCGGGCAGAGGACAAAAAGACCGTAGTGTGAACAGGCACTAAAGCATTTCACGAATGAAATGAGTGAATTGCTCTGCAAGGATTTGTCCTCAAATCCTTGCCGCAAAAGAGGCGTAGGCGGGTCGCGGACACAGGCTCTGTGCCTTGCCCGAAGTTTCGCGACTCTTTCAAGCGTTAATTGCT
>JAVBOI010000135.1:0-8199 GCA_031550695.1 Desulfovibrio sp.
AAAAGCACGCCTAGAGCATTTCAATTTTGAAATTATTCACTTGAATCTGCTTAGAAAAATGGGGTTTCCAAAGGGGTTCAACCCCTTTGGCCGCCGGAGGCAATACTACTCTTGGACAATTTCAAAATTGATTTGCTCTAGGGCATTTCGTTCGTAACATGCTCTAAAAACAGGCCTCGCTCGGCACGGGCGCCATCAACTGACGGGAGCCATCCCAGCGGGCTGGCTTCATCCTTCTTTCAAAACAAAAGGCGAGAAGCGAAAGACATGGATTGCCACGTCGCTTCGCTTCCCGCAATGACAAGAGCAAAGAATATCCCCTCCAATGACAGGAGCGGCCCTTCCCCTCTCTTCCGCCCCCTACTCCCTCACTCCCCCTACGCCTCCATCCCCTCAGCCTCTCCATTCTCTCCCCAGACCCTGCGGCTTTTCAGCACCTTTTTCCGAACGCCCTGCCAGGTTTCGCGGGTAAGGGCGGAATCGCCCATGACATCGAGCATCTTGCGGTACAGCGGCAGCGGAACGGAAAATATCAGTTCGTCGGTTTTGAGGAATTTGCGGGCCGAGATGTCAAACCCGCCGATCACGGCTTTTTCCTGGCCGCGCTGCTGGTACACCAGGGGCCAGGCCACGATGGAGCCGCAACCGGCGGCAAAGGGCGAGACCACGGCTTCGTGGCTGGCGGCGGCGTAGCAGGCCAGGCCGTAAAGGCCGGTAAGCGCTTCCGGCCGGGCGAAAAAGGTGACCACCAGGGGCAGCTCGCCGTTGGCAAAGATGTCCAGCGGCTTGAATACACAGTATTTTCCGTCGCCTTCCGGGGGCGCTGTGTCTTCCATGAAAACGCGCATGGATTCCGGGGAAGGCAGGTAGTGCTCGCCTTCAATGGGGGTTCCGGGCACGCCGGTGGAGACGAACAGCACGTTCATTTCCAGGTAGGGGCTGTAGATGCCGGAATAAAACCCGCCGCCCATGCAGCCGCATTCCTCGTGGCTTATCCAGGCGGCCTTGCGCTTTTTGCGGGCCAGCCAGATGTTGCCGATAACGCAGGAAAAATGGGCAAAGGCGTTGCGCCAGTCTATTTCATCGGCCACTTCGCGTTCGCGGCTGTAGATTTCGCCCGGTTTGGGGCCGAATCCCTCGGGTTTTTCGTTGCTGTACAGAACGCCAAAGGGCATTTCGTCGTGCCCCAGGTATTCCATGAGCCGTTTGGTGCGTTTGAGGATGTGTTCCATGGGGGGGCGTCTCCTTAAGCGGACTGCATGGTTGCGGTGGCGGGCGATCAGGCGGATGGATCGGGCGGCTGGCCGCACTCGCCGTGGCGCAGGTTTTCGCGCACGGCGTTGAGCACGGTGAGGCAGAGGTCGCGGTCTTGCTGGCTGATATTTCTGAGGGCGTTGTCCATGACGTGGCTCACCACGGCCAAAGCGCCCCGGCGCAGTTGCAGCGCCTTTTCCGACGGCCGGATGATCTTGCGGCGGCCGTCGGCCGGGTCGGTACGACGGACGATAAGGCCTTTGGCCTCCATGAGCGAGAGCACGCGGCTCATGCTGGACTTGTCCACGCAGCCGACGTGGGCGAGTTCCTCCTGGGTGGAGCCGGCGTGGTTCCAGAGCAGCATGAGTATGCCCCATTGCTCGGCCGTGAGGTCAATGCCGTCTTCGCGCATCTTGCGGCGCAAACAGGCGCTCATGAGGCGGTTGACGGTAATGGTCATGAAGCCGAGCGATTCCTGCGGATCGTAGGAAAAGTCGTCCATACATCCATATGTATGTGCAACAGTTGATAAGATCAATAAAAAAACAAAGAGGCGGACCTCTTATGGCCCGCCCCCCTTTAAAAATGGCGCCGCAACGCCGCCAAACGAAAAAAATCAGCGTTTCCCCTTCAGGCCGCCGCAGGCAGGGCGGTTCTCGTCATCCATGTCGATGATGTCGCGTATGCGCCAGGCGCCGTCCTTTTTGCTTAAGGCGATGCAGGCCACGGACGGGAACTCGGCCGAGCCTTTGTGCATGATCACCTCGGCCGAGTCGCCGGTGATGATTGGTTTGTCGTAAGAGGTTTTTTCCGGGGCTTCCTGGGCCAGAAGGATGGGATCGAATTCCAGGCCCTCGCCGTCGGGTTCCTTGTAGGCGTTGGTGACCAGACCGGTGATTTTTTTGGCGAACTCGGGCTCCACGTCCGGGCGTTTGGCCAAAAAGGCCGGTATGTTCTCGCCGCCGCAGGAGTCTTTTTCCGCGTCCACGCATTTGATGTAGTCCGCGTAAAAGGCCGACACCGCCTTCACTATCCGGGCGCCGTCGTCGGCGGCGGCGTCGACGGCCAGGGCCGCACGGGGCGAAACGGCCGCGAACAGGCCGGCCGAGAGCAGACCCACCGCATAGGCGGTTGCCAGCACAAGACGCATAAGGGGTTTACGATATACGGGCACGGTGTACTCCTTTGTAGGTACTTTTAAAACTATTGCAGAATATTTGTAACACTCAAGACAACTCTCCACCCTTTTTAAATGAACGAGAGCCGGGGAAAAGTCAATTTGGGGTGAAGGGAGATCACGGGTGAACATTCGGCTCATTTCTTGACATGATGTCAAAAGATGATATTATTTTTTCATGAAATCCCGACACCGAAAAACTCTCCAACTGTTGTTCCGGCACCCTGTAAGCGGCGGCATCCGCTGGAGTGATATCGAAGCCTTGTTCAGGGAACTTGGGGCGGAGGTTTCCGAGGCGGAGGGTTCTCGGGTATGCGTGCGGCTCTTTGGCGACAGGCGGGTGTTTCATCGTCCCCACCCCTCCCCCGCGACACCGACAAGGGCGCCCGTGGCGAGTATTCGCGGGTGGCTGGAAAGCAACGGAGTGAAGCCATGAAAAACGTGATGGAATTTGAAGGCGGCTATAAAGCCGTTATAGCCTATGATCCTGACATAGAAATGTTCCGGGGCGAATTTGTCGGGCTTAACGGCAGCGCCGACTTTTACGCCAAGGACGCCGACGGGCTGAAAAAAGAGGGAGCGGTTTCCCTGGCGGTCTTTCTGCGCATGTGCGAGGAAGACGGCGTTTCGCCCAGAAAACCCCAGGGCAGATTCGCCCTGCGCCTTGATCCCGACACTTACCACGAAGCCAGCGTGGCTGCCGCGGCCAGCGGCATGAGCCTGAACCAGTGGATTGCCCGAACCGTGCGCGAGGCGGCGCGGGGGTAAAATTCACGCGCAAGGGGGATTTACCGAAACGGTCGGCGAGGCGGTTGGTTCTTGCCATTTTCCCGGCATTACCCGGCGTTTCTTGCAATCCCCCCTATATATCCAGCTTTTTCACCTCGGAAGACAAAGCGAAATAGAGCAGCCACGGCACGGAAAGCAAACAGCCTCCATCTTGCATATAACAGCGTCCTGTTCCTTGTCGGGATCAACCGCTATTTCGCGACGCCCGGAAAACCGCGCAAGCTTTGCCTCGCAGTCCCCGGAGCGAGGGCCATTCCCCCTCGCGACAAATCCAGCCTACACCCACAGCCCCTGACTCCGGCGCTGGTCGCGCAGGGCGGAGAGCACCCAGTGGGGCACGCGCATGTTGCCCCGGCCCACGGCCAGGGCTATGCCGTCCTTGTTGTCGCCGTGGTAGTCAGAGCCGCCGGTAAGGAGCAGCCGGTGCTTGGCGGCCAGATCCGTGCAGGTGCGGGTGTGGCGGGCGTCGTGGGCGTTGTGGTAGGCTTCCACGGCCGAGAGGCCCCAGGCGCGGAAGTCGGAGAGCAGGTCGTCCAGGCGTTCTTTCGTCATCAGGCGGGACAGGAAGGGGTGGGCCAGGGCCACGGTGGCGCCTTCGTCGCGCAGGAGTTGGATACCCTCTTTGGGGCTTACCAGTTCGCGCGGCACAAAGGCGGAGCCGCTCCAGCCGATGTAGCGGTCAAAGGCTTCCTTGCGGGTGGGCACAAAGCCTTTATCCACCATGGCGCGGGCAATGTGCGGCCGGCCCAGGGCCTCGCCTTTGGAAACGGCCCGCACTTCTTCCATGGTCAGGGGCATGCCGTTCCGGCGCAGGGCGTCGAGCATGGCCTGGTTGCGTTCCGCGCGCTGGCGGCGCAGGATGGCCAGGGCCTCGCGCATGCGGGCGGAAGGCTCGGGCATCCACAGGCCGAGCAGGTGCAGCTCGCCAAAGTCGTCGCGCACGGCTATTTCCAGCCCGCGCACAAAGTCGATGCCAAGGGCGCGGGCGGTTTCCCCGGCTTCGGCAAGGCCGGCCAGGGAGTCGTGATCCGTCAACGCCACGGCGGCCAGACCGAGCCGGGCCGCTTTTTTCACCAGATCCGCCGGCTCGTCGGTGCCGTCGGAAATGGCGCTGTGGGTGTGCAGATCAATGTATCGCCCGGACATTCCCTCTCCTTGGGGATGGCAAAAAGGCCGCCTGGCGGCGGGCGCTTATCGGAAAGCGCCACCGGCCGACGAATGGAAAACGCGCCTCGCCGACTGGCGGTCCGGCGACCGCCCCTTGTGAAAAAATGTGCCCACGCCGCAATGATCCCTTGAAAGCCCGGCCGCGCGATGGTATCTGCCATACAGCGGCCCGTCCGAAATACGAGGCGTGAGGCCGCGCCGGCCGTCATTCACGCAAGGACACTCCCATGGACAACGAACTGCTCTCTATTCTGGCCTGCCCCAAATGCCGGGGACCGTTCACCCTTCTGCGCCGCGACGATGCGGACGCCGGCCTGGAATGCGCCGCCTGCGCGGCCGTCTACCCCGTGCGGGACGACATTCCGGTGCTGCTCATCGAAGAGGCCGTGCCCCTGGACGCCTGGAAACGCGACGCCAACGAAAAATAAAAGCCGGAACCAGCCGCGCCGGAACCACCCGCGCCGGAACCACCCGCGCCGACATTCGCCGGAGCCCATTTTCCGCGTATCGCGGGTTCCGGGGCATGGTAGCAGCATTGGCGGCCGGAGTAAAACATTCGGTATTGCCGTTGACGAAAAACGAATTCGCGCCCGGCCTATATTGCAACTCATTAATAAACCATATTTTCCGCTCTCCCACGAGGCGTTTTTTTCATGAAACTGCTTGTTGCTTCGGATATTCACGGCTCGCTGCCGGCGGCAAAACGCCTGCTCGAACTGGCGCGGGAACACGAGCCCGCCGCCGTGGTTCTGCTGGGCGACATTCTCTACCACGGCCCGCGCAACCCCATGCCAGAGGGCTACGCCCCGGCCGAGGTGGCCGTGGCGCTGGCCCCTTTGGCCAACCGCGTTATCGCGGTGCGGGGCAACTGCGACAGCGACGTGGACGCCATGGTGCTGCCCTTTCCCCTGGCCCCGGATTTCGCCTGGCTGCTGGACGGGCCCTTGCGCATCTTCGCCACCCACGGCCATCTGCACGGGCCGGACAACCTGCCGCCCCTGGCGGAAGGCGACGCTTTGCTGTTCGGCCACACCCACATGCCCCTGGCCCGGACCACGGCCGAAGGCATATACCTGTGCAACCCCGGCTCCCTGGCCATGTCCAAGGAAGACCACCCCAGTTGCTACGGCCTGTTCGAGGACGGGGTGTTTTCCGTGTTCACCCTTGAGGGCGAGTTGTATTTACGCCTGGACTGCATGTAAGAGCTTGTTCGCCGAATTGCGCCGGCAAATCTTCCGCCCGGAACCCCCGCCATGCCCACCGTGTTCAGCCATCCCGCGCCGTTTGTCTGCCTGGGGCTTGCCTGCGGGCGGCTGCTGTCCGCGCGTCTGCTGCTGGCCGGCATCGTCTGCTCGCTGCTGCCGGACGCCGACGCTCTGGCCTTTCGCTTCAACATCCCTTACGCCAGCATTCTCGGGCACCGGGGCCTGAGCCATTCCCTGGCGTTTGCCCTGGCTTTGGGGCTGGCGGCGGCCTTGATCGCCCCGCTTTTGCGATCCGGCCGAAAAACCGCCTTTCTCGTCTGCGCCGGGGCGGCCGTAAGCCACATTCTGCTTGACGCCATGACCGACGGCGGCCTGGGCGTGGCCGCGTTCTGGCCTTTTTCGGAAGCCCGCTATTTTCTGCCCTGGCGGCCCATTGCGGTGTCGCCCCTGGCTTTGCGCCACTTCTTTTCCCAGCACGGCATCAACGTTCTGGGCAGCGAGGCCCGCCTGATCTGGCTGCCCTGCCTGGCCGGCGCGCTTGGTATTGTGTTGATCCGCCTGACCCACAGAGTCGCGCGGTTAGCAATCCGTCCGGCCTGCAAAACGGGGTTTCCAAAGGGGATCATCCCCTTTGGCCGCCGGAGGCAATAAAACTCTTGGGCAAATCACAATGAATTTGCTTCAACTCAGCGCAGGCACACGAGAGCCGTTCCGCAAAACGCTATCATGGTTCCGGTAATCACCCGCCAGGACGGCATGCGGCGGCACCACACCGCGCCCACCACGGCCACCAGAATGGGCTGAAGCCCGATGAGCGTGGCCGCCACGCCGGTGGGTATCAGACTCATGGCCACGCTTGAGAGCCACATGCCCCCGGCGCTGAAGGCCGACACCCCCAGCAGCATCCAGAATACCTTTGGTTGCGCCCGCACGTCGCGCACGGCCTTTGTCGACCAGCCCAGAAACAGGCCCGTGCCCCACAAAAGCACCGCCGCCGCCACCGTGCGGATAAAGGCGGCCCACAGCGGCGGCACCCCGCCGCGCAGACCCATTTTCAGAAAAATGAAGCTCAGGGCCAGGGCCACGGCCCCGCCCAGGCTTAAGGCCACGCCAAAGGCCAGTTGGCGTCCTTTGGGCGTTTCCTGGCCCGGCAGCAGCGTGCTGCCGGCGCGTTCCGACACCACCCAGAACACTCCCAGCGTGGCCGTGGCAATGCCGGCCACGGTCTGCGCCGACAGCGCCTCGTTCAGAAACAGAAAGCCGATCAGGGCGGTGCAGCTTGAACTGAGCGACAACAGCAGAATGGCCGTTTGCGGCCCGATAATGGTCATGGCGTGGTAGAGCATGAAGTCGCACAGGCTGACCCCGGCGAACCCGGACAGGAACAGATAGAACACGTTTTCCGGCTCCATGGGCGTTTCCACGCCCAGCGCCAGGCACATGGCCGCCAGCAGCACGGTCTGGTAGGGCAGGCGCAGCAAGGTGACGCTTCTGGCCCCGACCATGCGGCTGACCATGCCGTGCACGTAACTGGAAAGCGACCAGCCCGCCGCCGTGCCGAACGCCGCCAACTCCCCCAATCCCGCCATGATTTCCTCCGCCTGATGCCCGTTCCGGTCTGGAACGTACCGCAATCGGCGCGGAAGGCAAGACAATTCTGGAGGGAAAACAAGAAAATGGCGCGCGGTCCCGTGGCGGCGATAAACGTGGTGAATTCACCGGCAAGCCCGGCGACGGAAGACGGCCGCTCGCGGTATTGTGCGGCGAAATACGCGCGGAATAGCGCGCCGCCGTCCGCAATGCCGACGGGAAACCCACAAAGGAAGGAGCCACGTCAATGGAACAATTCGACCAGACTGAACAACTTTTCGCGTACCAACCCGGCCAAACTCCGGCCGCGCCCGACACCGCCGCGCCTGACCGCAACCCCCTCACCGTCCAATGCGACCGCACCCCCAACGGCAAACTGCAACGCAAAACCGAGTTCCTGGCCGGCACCTCCGACGAGTACGCCTACGCTTTCGACACCAAAGGCCGTCTGACGGACGTACGCCTGAACGGCCGCCCCCTGGAAACCTACCGCTACAACGCCTCGGGCCAGCGCATCCTGCAAGTGTGCCACCACGGCGGCCTGCGGCAAAACGAGCGCCAGTACCGCTACAACGGCAACGGCGCCCTTACCCAAGCCGGCCGGGCGGAGTTCTATTACGACCGCAACGGAGCCCTCGGCCAGCGCTGCGACGACGGCGGCGCCGTCTTTTTCGAATACGGCAACGGCTCCCGCCTGGACAAGGTGCATCGGCGCGACGGCTGGGAGATCCGCTACGAATACGGCCCGTATAACCCGCAACCCGTGCGGCGCTTCAGATCCGGCCGCCTGACCCACGAGTATGTCTGGCTGGATGCCTCGCGCCTGTCCGTGTGCCGTGACCATTACAACGGCATCGAATACCAGTTTTCCTATGGCGAAATCGGCAAGCTCGACCGCCTGCGCCTGGTCAACCTGCTCCACATCGACCCGCGGGCAAACGGCGGCATGTGGGGCAACCCTCTGCCGGCCGGCAGCGCGGAGGACAAAGCCCGATTGAAAGCCGCCCGCCTGGACCA
>JAVBOI010000140.1:0-31326 GCA_031550695.1 Desulfovibrio sp.
ACCATGAAAGCCGAGGTCCTGGCCTGGGAAAATCATCGTAACAGCAGCGTTAAAACAATTAATTGGCAATTTACAACGGCTGAGGCCAGGGTAAAATTGAAAAGTCTTTATCCGAAATTTTAAGAGTTACACGGCACTAGACCGTCAGGTCTTTGTTCTTTGACACCAGGAGTTTGAGAGCGGCGAGAAGTTGGGGCAACGTTCGATTATAGCGCCATTCGTATCGAGCAGAAGGGATATATCGCCAAGGGAGTCCATGGTTTTACTTGTTCGGGCTTGTTAACGCCACGGCCACCGTCACGTTCCGGTCCGCCGTTTTCGAGATCACCAGCCGCGCCCCGTTGCCGGCCGCGGCCAAGGCCGCCGGCTCGCACACTCCCTGCACGTCGAAGCGCTCCAGGGCTTTGGGCGAAGGAGCGCTGACAGGATAGGCGGCAAGTTCGGCCGCGCTGAAAAAACGCAGCGGCAGGCCGAGGCTCACCGCCGCCCGGAGCAGTCCCGGCTCCTCCCGTTTATTCTCGATGGACGCCAGGCCGGCCACCGCCTCCGGTGCCAGGCCGGACGAGGCCAGCGCCGCCCGGATATGCCGGAGAATATCCCGCTCCGGCGTATCCTTGCGGCAACCAACGCCTACAAACAGCCGGCGCGGATGCAGAACCAGCCAACCGGCCGGAAAGTCCGGCGCGGCCCCTGGCAACGCCGGGGATCGGAATACATTCCGTTCGGTAACAATGACGCGGGCGGCCAAAGCGCCATCCGGTTCCAAAGCGCGGTCCAAGTCCGGCTCTGCCTGAAAAAGCGTTCCCCAGCGACCGCCCCGCAAGCCCAGGCAATCGTCGGGATCATGCAGAAGAACGGCCCGCCCGGCGAGCAGGGCGGCGCTTACCACTTTGACCGCGTTCAGATTGGCTATGGCAAGACTTTTTTCCTGGGCCAATACATCCAGGGCCGGGAGTTCCTCCACGTCCGTGGCCGTGGTTATTATCGGCGTGGCGTCGAGCACGGCCGCCGCCCTGGCGGCCATGGCGTTGCCCCCGCCCAGATGCCCCGACAGCAGGCTGATCACGAAACGGCCGCGCTGGTCAATCACCAGCACGGCCGGATCAAGGGCCTTGCCGCGCAACAGGGGCGCGGTAACGCGCACGGCAATGCCCGCGGCGGCAATAAAGATGTGGCAGGCGTAATCCTGAAAATTCTCCCGAACCGCGTCCGCCAGATTGGTGAAGCGGCGCGGAGGCCGTTCCGACTCGAAAGTTCGCCCAGAAGACGCGGGCAGCCCGGATGGAGTGGAGGTTTCCGCTCCATCCGGGCTGCCGCCGGGTTCAGACAACGAATCTGGCGCGCCGTCGGACAACGAGGCCGACAGATGCAAATGCGCGTCCAAAGCCGCTTCAAGACGCCGGGCCACGGCCAGCCCCTGCCCGGTCAGGACGTAAATGGCCGTGAGGCCGTTTTCGCGTTCAGCCGGCAAAGGATTCGCTCGCCTTGACCACGGCGGCGAAATCGGCTTCGCTGTGAGCGAAAGCGGCCATGGCCGTTTCAAAGGCCGACGGGGCGAGAAAGACGCCGTTAGCGCGCATGTGGGCGAAATAGCGGGCGTAGCGCTCCGTATCGCCCTTTTTAGCCGAGGCGAAATCCGTCACCGGCGTCGCGGTGAAGAAGATGGTGAACATGCTGGCCAGCCGGGTGATGACCACCGGGATATTTTTGGCCTTGAACACGCCTTCCAGCTTGCGGCACAAATGCTCCACCCTGGCTTCCAGCGCCTGGTAGTCGCTCTGCCGCAATACGTTAAGGGTGGCGATGCCGGCGGCCATGGCCAGCGGGTTACCGGAAAGAGTGCCGGCCTGGTAGACGTTGCCGCTGGGCGCGATTTTGCTCATGATGGCCTTTTTGCCGCCGTAAGCGCCAACGGGCAGGCCGCCGCCGATGATCTTGCCGAGGGTGGTCAGATCCGGCGTGATGCCATAACGGCCCTGGGCGCCGCTGTAAGAAACGCGAAAGCCCGTGATCACCTCGTCAAAAATCAGCAGAGCGCCGCCGGCGTCGCACAGATCGCGCAGCCCCTGAAGATATCCGGGACCGGCCGGCACCAGGCCCATGTTGCCGGCGGCCGGCTCCACGATCACGGCGGCAATGTCCTTGCCGTGCGCGTCGAACAGGGCTTTGACCGCGCCAATATCGTTATAAGGCGCCAGCAGGGTGTCGGCCACCACGGTCGGGGGCACGCCGGGCGTGCCGGGAATGGACAGCGTGGCCACGCCCGAGCCGGCGCTGGCCAGAAAGGGATCGCCGTGCCCGTGGTAGCAGCCCTCGAACTTCACCACCTTGTTGCGGCCGGTATGGGCCCGCGCCAGGCGCAGGGCGCTCATGGTGGCCTCGGTGCCCGAGTTGACCATGCGCACCATGTCCATGCCCGGAATGGCCTCTATGATCATTTTCGCCAACGTGATTTCATCCTCGCAAGGGGCGCCGTAGCTCGTGCCGCGATCCACGGCCGCGTGAACGGCCGCGCTGACCTCGGGATGGGCGTGGCCCAGCAGCATGGGCCCCCACGACTGAACCAGATCCACGTAGGTGTCGCCCTCGACGCTGGTGACGCTCCCCCCTTTGGCCGAGGCGATGAACAACGGCTCGCAGCCCACCGAGGCGCACGCGCGCACCGGGCTGTTCACCCCGCCGGGAATGTATTTCTGGGCCTCGGCAAACAATTCCTGAGAACGGGACATACAGACTCCTTGCTCGATCAAAAATACGTCATCGAGGTTTTTTTCATTTCACGCAGGCTTTCCAGCACGGCGAATTCCCGCAGCACGGTCGTGGCGCGCAAGCTCGCAATCACTTCCTTGTATTCGTCGGGGTGCCGGCCGTGGATCATCGTGTACAGCTCGTAAGGCCAGTCCGGAGCGGACGAGGGCCGGTAGTAGCAATGGGAGATAAGCGGATGCAGGGACGCTTCACCGCCGGCCGCATCGGCGTCTTCCGGCTTCACAATCCAGGCCACCATGGCGTTGTGCGCGAAGCCGGCCTTCTGATGCTTGAGGCTGGCCCCGAAACGACGGATGGAGCCGTCTTCCGCCATCTCCCGCAGCAGGTTCAGCACCTCGCTTTCCTCCACGCCCACGCTTGTGGCGATATCGGCGTAAGGCGTGAGGGAATCGGGCAGATTCTTCTGGACAATGCGCAAAATCTCGCGCTCTTTTTCCGTAAACTGCCGTGGGGCTTTCGTCATGCTGCTTTCTCCCGTTCCGGATGGCGACGGCCGCACTATACTGAAAAAGCGCTTGCTTGTCAGTAACGCCAAAGGTAGTTTGGCCCTGCCGGAACTCCCGCCGCGCGCGGTTATCCGTGCCCGCCCTTGGAACAAATCTATTTTGAAGTTGCCCAAGAGCAGTATTGCCTCCGGCGGCCAAAGGGGTTGAACCCCTTTGGAAACCCCTTTTTGCGAGACTGGCTTAAGTGAACAATCTCACGGTAGTTTACCAGAGATTACACTGCGGCCCTGAAACGTTTCACCATACGGCCCCGAGAGTCCGCCATGCCCCCCCAAGTCTCAGCCGCCCGCCCCGCCCCGCTGCACGTGCTGGGCCTGGGCCCCGGCAATCCTTCCCTGCTCGCGCCCGAAGCCTCGGCCGCTCTCGCGGCGTCTTCCCTGATCGTGGGCTACAGCGGCTATATATCGCTTCTTCCCGAAGCCGTACTCGCGGGCAAACGGGTGATCGCCACAGGCATGACCGGGGAAATGGCCCGGGCCTCGGCCGCCCTTGAGGCCGCCCTGAACGGCGAGGAAACCGCCGTGGTCTGCTCCGGCGACCCCGGCGTCTACGCCCTGGCCGGCCTGATTCTGGAACTGCTCGAGCGGCGCGGCCTGGCCGCCCCGGACCTGCCCCTGCACGTTGTCCCCGGCATCCCGGCCCTGTGCGCGGCCGCGGCCCTGCTGGGCGCGCCCCTTACCCATGACTTCGCCTGCGTCAGCCTGTCCGATCTGCTCACGCCCTGGCCGACCATCTCCTTACGCCTGCGTTGCGCCTTTGAAGGCGATTTCGTCGTGGTGCTCTATAACCCGCGCTCGAAACGGCGCACCCGCCAGCTTGAGGAAGCCCTGGCCGCCGGCCTCGAGCACAGGCCGCCCTCCACCCCGGTGGGCGTGGTGCGCAACGCCTTCCGCCCCGGGCAGCGCGTGGACATCGTCCCCCTGGGCGACCTTTCCCCGGACAGCGTGGATATGTTCACCATCCTCATCATCGGCAACAGCGCCAGCCGCATCGTGCCCGGCAAAGGGAACAACCCCCTGGCCTGGGAATGCGGCGCCCGCCTGCTCACCCCGCGCGGCTACATGGAAAAGTACGGAAAGTGAAGGATGAAGAACTGAGGAGGGAGGGGAGAGGAAACTTTTGTAAAAGTTTCTCTCCCCTCCCCTCTCCTTCAAAACTTTTTAGTTTGGGGTATGTGGCGGCGAAGGATTTTTCGTTGTCGCGCCCCGGCGTGGCTCCCGGTCGGTGGCTTTTTCGCACCGTTTGGAAAACCAGATGATTTTCTCCGGACACGCGTTCTTTTTCAAACTACGTCGGCTTTTTTCCCACAACCACCGCGGCCATGGTTTCGGCCGGCACCGCCAGGGTCACGTCGGTAAAGCCCGCCGTTTCAAGATCCTCTTTGACCTCGTCAAAGGTGTAGACCATGCCGCTTGCGGTATTGACGAGCATGTTGACGCCGAAAAAGGCTCCGGCCCTGGGCGAGGTGCGGTCGGCGCTCATGATGAAATCGCGTACCCCCACCCTGCCGCCCGGATCGAGGGCTTTAAACGCCTTGCGATAAAGCTCCCGGCTTTCGGCCCGTCCGTGCTGGTGGATGATGGCGCTGATCCAGGCGAAGTCGAATCCTTGCGGCAGATCGTCCTTGTAAAAATCCCCGGTCACGAGCTGAATGCGGCTCTCGAACTCCGTGCCGCCCAGGCGTTTCCGGGCCTCGCCTATGCCCACGGGCAAATCGAAAATCGCGCCCTTCGCCTTGGGCAGGGCCTGTAAAAAAGCCTGAATGTAGGTGCCCGACGCTCCGCCAATGTCGAGAATCCGGATCTCCTCGCGGTCGAACGAGAAGGCTCCCGCCCGCAGCAGCCCCTGCACAACGCCGTCCACCAGGGTGCGGGCAATGGAATTCATGCCCATGATAAAAGACACGTCGTCCGCTTCCTGGCCGAGAATGCTGGGCGGCCGCACCGGCGGCTTGCCGTCCCGCACCGCCCAGGCGAGTTGGGCCCAACTGCGCTGCACGCAGCTCATGTGCCGCAGTATCGGGATAAAGCTCGAGGGGTGGCGGCTGTCGAGCAGTTCCCTGAAGGCTTCCGGCACGGAATACAGGGCCGATTCGCCCGGGCCGCTTTTGCCCAGAAAACCCATGGCCGCAAGCGCGTCCAGAAGCACGGTCGTGCCGCGCGGGTCGGCCTTGATGTTCTCCGCCAGCATTCCGGCCGCCATGGCGTTGCCGCACTTCAGAATGGCCGTGAAGCAATTGAGCTCCGCGGCCGCCGCAAGCACGCAGGATTGCTGGTACGCCGATGAAACCTGATACAGTTCTTCAAAGGGCTTTGGCATAATGAACTCCCGTACGGATTGGACGGACAGATTCGGCAATCTCCCGGCAAAAAACACTGTTGCCGGGCTCGGGAACATGCGCTCCGGCCTGTGATAGACCCTTAAAAGGCGGATCGACCGGCGCCGACAGGATAGCACATGCGCCCGCGCATTCAAAGTACGTAACCCATTACCCTTATCGGCCCCGGCATGGGCTCAGGGCTTGCTAACGCCACGGCCCTGGCGCCAATTCCACCTTGAAAGTGCATTTATTGCCGAGAGCCTTGTTCAAGAATGTCTGTGGTGTTGCCACACCAACACGTCAACCCGTATGGGGCTTCCAAAGGGGGTCACCCCCTTTGGCCGCCGGAGGCAATACGACTCTTGGGCAATTTCAAAACTGATCTGCCCTACAGGTAGAACAGCCAGGCCAGACCCACTGTCGCCAGCAGGCAGAGAAAAAGCAGGGGAAAGCCCGTTTTGGCGAAATCCTTGAGCCCGTAGCCACCCGGCTCGCGCACGAGCATGGTCACGGGCGAGCCCAGAGGAGAAACAAAGGCCGCTGAACAGGCAATGGCCACGACCATGGCGCAGGCCTGGGGGCTGATGTTGAGCCGCAAGGCCACATCCACGGCCATGGGCGCGATCAGGACCGCTGTTGCCGTGCTGGTCATGAACAGCCCCAGCCCGGCCGTGATCAGAAAGAGCCCGGTCAGGGAAACAAGCGGCCCCGCCTGCTGGAACAGCGGGAGAAAGCCCTCCGACACATGGGAGATGATGCCGGTTTTTCGCATGGCCAGGGCCAGCGGCAGTATGCCGGCAATCATGATCACCGTCTGCCAGTCTATGATTTTGTAGACGGAACCCAAGGACACGCACCGGGTGAGCAGCAGGGCGCAGGTGGCGGCAAGCACCGCGGTCACGGGCGGCAGAAGGTTAAGAACCATCAGCGCCACCATGACCCCAAGAATGGCCAGGGCAAGGCGCTCCTTGTTTTTCGCCGGGATCACTTCCTTGTAGTCATGCGGCAGGGTGAGCAGCACATAGTGCTCGCGGGTCTTGCTCAAGCGGATAAGTTCCTGCCAGGGGCCGCACACCAGCAGCACGTCGCCGAATTTAAGCGGAGTGTCGGTAAGATCGTCGGTCAGGGTCACGCCTTTTCGCCGGATGCCCAGGACCATGCCGTGAAAAGAGGCCTGGAACTGCGTTTCCCGCAATGACTTGCCGATAAGCGTCGAATCCGGATTCAGCATGAGTTCGGCTATGCCGACCACCTGGAAAAAGGCTCGCCGCCGGGCCTGCAAGGTCAGATCGCCGACCGCGTCCAGGGAAAAACGCTCGGCAAATGCGGTCGCGTGCTCCGGAGTGCCGATGAGCAGAAGCAGATCGCCGGGTCGAAAAACCATTTCCGGCTGGGCCGCGACAATGCGCCTTTTTGCCCCCTTGTCGGCGGTCTGCACGGCCAGAAGAATGACGTGGTGCTGGGCGTTGAGCTGAGCCATGGCCAGGCTGCTGTTGACCAGTTCCGAGTGTTCGGGCACGCGCAGCAGATACTCGTTCTTGTCGATCTGGTAATAGCGCAGCAGATCATCTATTGAGGGCTCCCGTTTGCGTTGCGCGGGGGCGCGTTTTTTCGCCAGCATATTCTGCCCGAAGAACACCATGAAAAGAGCGGCCAGGCCCAGGTTCACCACGCCAAAGGGGGTGAAGCTGAAAAAGGAAAGAGTGTCGTGCCCCCGTTCCCGCAGGGCCTCGTTGAGGATGATGTTGGGCGTGGTGGCCACCAGGGTCATCATGCCGCTGATTAGGGAAGCCGCCGCCAGAGGCATGAGCAGGCGTTTGTGGTTCAGCCTGGCCGTTTCCGCCACAGCCAGCGTGATGGGGATAAAAATAGCCGCCGTGGCCGTGGAACTCATGGCCGAGCCCACCAGGGAGGCGGTGGCCATGGTCATGACCATGATCCGCGTTTCGCTCGCGCCGCCGTATTTGATGATGGCTTCGCCCGCCCGCCGGGCCACGCCGGTATTGAGGATGGCTTCTCCGACCACGAACATGCAGGCAATGATGATGACCGCCGGGTTGGAAAAGCCGGAAAGGGCCTCGGCAACATCCAGCACGCCGGTAAGGGCCAGCGTCAGAATAATCAGGACCGCAACCATGTCGTTGCGCAGAAAATTGCCCACCAGCAAAGCAACCGCTCCGGCCAGGGTGAGCAGCGTGATTATCAGATGCGGATTGTCCATGGGGTCGGTCAGCGGTTCGTATGGGTTTTGATATAGTGGAAAAGTTGGCGCACACTGTCTTCAACAGTGGCACCTTCGGTGTGGATGGCATAATCCGGGCGCGTTGGCGGCTCATAGCCCGAACTGACACCCGTATAGCCGGAAATTTCGCCCCGCCGGGCTTTGCTGTAAAAGCCTTTGACATCGCGACGCTCGCATTCCTGAGCCGAGCAGTCCACGAATATTTCCCGAAAGCTTTCCGGGCCGACAATCTCTCTGGCCATGCGCCGGAACTCCTCGGCCGGGGAGATGAAAGCGCACAGGCAAATGGTGCCCGCGCGCACGAACAGTTTGGCGATCTCGGCTATCCGGCGGTTGTTTTCCCGGCGGTCTTCGGGCGAAAAGCCCAGATCCCGGCAAAGTCCGCCGCGAATGGCGTCGCCGTCAAAAACAACGACATTGTAATTTTCGGCAAACAAAAGCGCTTCGGCTCCGTGGGCCAGGGTGGATTTGCCAGCGCCGGAAAGGCCGGTCAGCCAGAACACCATCCCCCTGTGGCGCTGTTTCGTTTCCCGCATTTCCTGGCTGACGTGGCTCCGGGGAGCGATCAGGTGAACCTTTTGCAACATGCCCCACCATTCCGCGTTATGCGGTTTCAGGCAAATTCGCTTTGGCCCTTGCCTTGGGCAATTCTTCCGCCGCGGCGTCCAGAACGGCGACCATGTCTTCTTCCCGATGCTCCGAGGACAGGAAAAAACGCAGGCGCGCCATGCCTTCTTCCACTGCCGGATACACGATGGGCAGAACGTTGAACCGCCGATCATACAGGGCGGCGGACAAATAGCCGGCCACAAGCGAACTGCCCACCATGACGGGAACAACGGCATACCCCTGCGCGCGTCCGGTGTCCAGACCCCGCGCCCTGGCTTCGTTCAGGAAAAACCGGCTGACGGCCTGCAACCTGGCAACGCGCTCGGGTTCGCGCAGCATCAGTTCAAGGGCCTTGCGGGAAGCGGCGGCAATGGGCGGGGGCATGCCCACGCTGAACACAAAACCGCTGGCCGTGAATTTCAGCAACTCAATCAATTCGGCGCAACCGGCAATATACCCCCCGCAGCCGCAGAGCGTTTTGGAAAGGGTGCCCATCCAGATGTCCACATCCGCAGAGTCAACGCCAAAATGCTCGGCAAGGCCCCGTCCGGTGGAGCCGAGCACGCCAAGGGCATGGGCCTCGTCAAGCATGAGAAAGCAGGTATGCTCCCGCTTCAGGGCGATCAGTTCCGGCAGGTTGGCGATATCGCCGTCCATGCTGAACACGCCCTCGGTAACGATAAGCGCCCTCTGGTACTTGCTCCGGTTTTCCCGCAGCAAGCGCTCCAGAGCCTTGTGGTCGTTGTGCGTGTATGAATATCGGGCCGCGCCGGAAAGCCGCGCTCCCGTAATGATGGAATTATGGGCCAGGGAATCGTGAAACACAACGTCGTTGCTGCCCAACAGGGCCGGCAGCGTGGAAACGTTGGTGGCGTGGCCGCTCACAAAAACCACCGCGTCTTCCACGCCGTAGCAGTCGGCCAGCGCTTTCTCAAACGCGCGGTGCTGAGGGCGTTCCCCGGCCACCAGGCGGCTGGCTCCGGCCGAGGTGCCGCATTCCTCCAAAGCCTCGATCGCGGCCTTGTTCACTTCCGGATGCCCGTTGAGGCCCAGATAATCATAGGTGGAAAAATTCAGGAATTCCTCGCCGTTGATCCGAGTTCTGCCTTTTGCCCTGGTTTCGTGGCAGGCAAAAAACGAACTGAAAATATTCTTCTGTTTGCCCAGCGTCAGTTGATTCCGTATATTCTTGTAGCTGGGCAATTCTTTGATCTGCCCGTAATGCTCCGGAACAACCACGGAAGCCGAACGCCTGCGCTCCGGTTCGGCCCGGCCGGATGTCCGCCGCGCGGTCCGCAACTGCTCTGCCAGCATTTTCTGTTCGTCCGGCCCCAGCCCGAACAACCGGCTGTCATCGCCCGTCATCCGCTTCCTCCTTTCGCTTTCTGCAACAACCCGTCGCGCAGTTCGTCATCAAAGCGCATGCCGTGCTTTTTTTTCAAAGAAGTCAATACCTGTCAGTCGCCGCTTGCGGCGAAATCGGATTCCGTAAGGGACGCATAGACCGACGCCGCCAAGCTGGTTGCGGTCGCCTTGTCGGAAAACGGCAGAGTGTACCCGCTAAGCTCGAACTTTTTCTCCACCGCCGAGGTCAGTTCAACGACCATAAGCGAATCCATGCCCTGCAGGGCAAGGGGCCTGTCGGCGGAAAGCCGGTCCTTGGGAACCCGTAACACGGAGGCGCACGCTTCCACAAGAATAACGCCGACAATCTCGAGGGCTTCTTCCCGGGACGCTCCGCGTATGCGATCAAGAGGGGGTTCCTCGTGCTCGCTCGCGGCCGCGTTTCCGGGCCGTAGGCGCGACAGCCTCGGCCCGGCCAGGGCGGGCAGATCGGCCCGGCCATGCCAATCCAGACCGAAGAAGTGGCTGCTCCCTATGCCGCAGGCAATGCAGTGCTCCAGCCAGTACAGGGCTTCCTTGGAATTCGTGGGGCTGACTCCCAGAATATTCAGCAGCATGGCCCGGGCCTTGGGGTTACGCGTAATCATGCCGGTATCGTCTATGGGTCCCCAGCCGATCACGCTGGCCGGCAGCTTTTGCCGCCGTCGCCAATGCGCCAGGGTCTCCAACATGCAGTTGGCGGCCACATACCCGGCCTGACCCGGGTTGCCAAAGGCCGTGGTGGCCGACGAATACAGCACAAAGAAGTCCAGGGGCTCGCCAAAGGTGGCCGCGTGCAGATTCCACGCGCCAAGCGCTTTGGCGGCCAGCGCGATATGGATGTGCTCCGGCGTGAGCCCGGTAATCGTTTTGTCGTCCAGCGCGGCCGCTGCATGAACAACCCCGCGCAGGGGAGGCAGGGAGGCGCAGTGCCCGCCGATGCAGTCCTTCAACTCCTTGGCGTTGGTCACGTCGGCCCTGGCCACGATCACTTCCACCCCTTCCGCGCGCAAACGATCCACCGCTTGCTGAGACCGCCGATCCTTGATCCCGCTTCTGCTGACAAGCAGCAAATGCTTTGCCCCGCGTCGGGCAAGGCGCTGGGCGGTCGCCAGGCCGAAACCGTCGGCGCCGCCGGTGATCAGGTAGGTCGCGTTGCCGGGCAGTTGCAGTCTGTGCAGCTTGCCCTGCTGATCGCGGGCGATGTCCGCCGCTCCTTCCAGCGACACCACCAGCTTGCCCACATGCGCGGACTGCTGCATGGCCTGGAAGGCTTCCACCGCCCTGGGGGCCTGGTAGACCGTATGCGGCAGGGGAACCAGCTTTCTTTGCGTGAACAAATCCATCAATTCCGCAAAAAGCGCGCGCGACAGCGCGGGCTGGTGGATGAGCATCTGGTCCACATCCACGCCGAAATACGACAGGTTGTTGCTGAAAGGACGCAGGCGCATGGGCGTGTCGTCGTAGAAGTCGCGTTTGCCAAGCTCAATGAAGCGCCCGAAGGGCCTCAGCAATGAGAGACCGGCGCTGATGGCCTCTCCCGCCAGAGAATTGAGCACGCAATCGACACCCTGACCGTCGGTGGCTTTCATGACCTCGTCGACGAACGAAAGGGAGCGGGAGGAGAAAATATGCCGTACCCCGAGTTGGCGCAACAAACGGTGCTTTTCAGGGGCGCCCGCCGTAGCGTAGACCTCAAGGCCAAGGTGCGCGGCTATCTGCACGGCGGCAAGCCCGACGCCCCCGGCCGCGCCGTGAATCAGCACCCGCTCGCCGGGCTGCAATCTGGCCAGATGGTTAAGGCCGTACCAGGCGGTAAAAAAGCACACGGGAATGGTGGCGGCCTCGGCAAAACCGATGTTGGCCGGCTTGCGCGTGATGGCCGAGGGAGTGGTGACCACATGCGTGGAAAAACAGGCCGGGGCAAAACCGATCACCTCATCCCCCGCGGCCCATTCCGTCACGCCTTCGCCAACGGCGACAATGACGCCGGAACACTCCAACCCCATGGTCGGCCCGGAAAAACCATTCTCCAGAGCTTCGTCCAGAAGCATGCCCATGCTCCACATGACGTCGCGGAAATTCAGCCCCGTGTACCGGACCTCTATGCAGACCTGGCCCTTGCCGGCCGTGGGAACGGGCATGCTCTGCCAGTGCAGGTTCTGCAGGCGGCCGGGCATATCGAAATTCAATTGCGCTCCGGGAATCTTCTCTTCCCGGCCCCTGGACTTTGCCGCCGTTCCCCGGGCATTTCCCGTGGATACGACAATCCTGGACAGGCGGGGCACATAGCGCAAGCCATCCACCAGCACCACTTCCGGCTCTTCGGTCGGTTGCAGAAGCTCCCGGGCCGCGAGGTCCAAAGCGGGCTCCCGACCGTGCAGATCGAGCAGCGTGGCGGGCAGCCAGCGCATTTCGTTCATCAGCACCCTGGCAAAACCCGCCAGCGCGCCCTGGGAAGGCGCGGGAACACCGGTAAGCCTGTCATCCGAAAGGGCGCCGCCGGTGACTACCCACAGCCGGGCTTGGGGGCGCAGACTGTCCCAGGCCCTGGACAGCGCGGCAAGGCCCGATATGCCGGCATTACGGATGCGGAGAAACTCACGCGAAGCGAGCGTATCGATCGCGCTATAGCCGCACAAATAGGCGACATGCAGCGGCCCCTGACCCAAAACGGTCCCGTTGGCGCGCGCCTCTTGCAAGGCCGAGTCCCAGGACTTCAACGCATCCCGCATGGCCTTGTCGGTAAACTCGTCTTCCCCGCACTGCTTCACCAGAACGAACGCCCCACCCTTCTGAAGCCGCGAGCGCAACTCCTCGGCCAGGCGGCCGCTCTGCGTGTTCGCGCCGCCCGCCAGCAACAGCCAGCCGGGAGAGGAATTCCCCGCGGAATCCGCGGTCACTCCGATCACGGCCTCGCCATACGCGCGGGAGGCTCCCTTTGCCGAAAGAGCGGCTTTTCGCGCCGGCCGGACAGCTTCAGCGTCCTGCCGCGCTTTTCTGCCCAGCATCAGCATACCGGGGCAGGTTTCATCGTACCCTGTTCCCAGTTGCAAAACGTCGGTAAAGCCGGCGGCCAGCATCTGCTCTTCCCAGAAATCCCGGGGTTGCAGCAGGGAAACGGGCAGCCCCCGTTCCCGCGAGGCCTTCCACCACCAGGGATTCGCACCGAACACGTAGTCGGTGAACATACTGGCGGCGTGCTCCAACAGGCAAAGCGTGCCCCCCGGCGCCAGCAGATCCAAACAGCCCTTCAGGGTCAGGGCGCTGTTTTCGTATTCGTGCAGAGAGCAGGCAAGCAGGATCATGTGGTATTTGCCCTTATGCTCCGCAGCCGGCGCTTCGAGATCAAGCGCGACGAATTCGACTCCCGGCGTCTTGTCAAAGAGAAGGGAAACAGCTTCCGCCTTGGCCGGGCTTTTTTCAGCCACCACATACCGGCAGGCCGAAAGCTCCTCCGAGTGCCGCAAATGGGGCAGCGCCCGGGCCAGCAGGCCGGCGGAATCCCTGCCCAGTTGCAGAACGGCAATGCGCTGTCCGGGCGATTTTTTCTTCAAGGCCGCCGGGATGCTCCGCACAAGGGCATCGCTGAAGGGCGACAGGGCCGAGGAACCGCCGAAATAGGCTTCCATGAGCTTGACGGGCAGAATGTCGGCCTCCACGGCCTTGGAGCGGCGAAGACCGCCTTCCTTGCAGAGATGGAAAACATGGGCCAGAAGCAGCGCTTCTATCGAAGAGCCCGAACTGGAACTCGCCAACGTACGCCAGAGGGTCTGGGCCGACGCCCTGTTCACGCTCGGGCGCACCTGCCAGTGCCCGTTCACCCGGAAGGCCAGCCCCACCTCCTCAAGCTGTTCAAGCATGCGGCAAAACCAGTGTTCCTGTTCCGGGGCAAGAAGGCCAGCCTCTATCAGGGTCTGCGGCGAAAAAACCTCTTTACCGTCCCTGATGGACAGCACGGATTCATGGGCAGCCGCAAGAGCGGCCATTTGCAGCAGATGATAGGGCGGCACCGGCTGTTCCGGCGTTCCGGCCGGAGGGATCATGGCCTGCTTCAGGGCAAATTCCAGCGCGGCCCCGAGTTCCTGCGGGGAAAGGCTTTCAAGGGGGCTGAGACAAGCGGGATGCGGGGCCGGTTCCAGTTCCACGGCATAGGGAGCGGAAACGTTCTTTTCGTGTTCCAGCCAGGCCGCCCGGCGAAAACGACAGTTACGCAGACAAAGCAGCACATTGCCTTCGGCGTCGGCCAGGCGGAAACTGGCCACCACGGAACGCGGGCTTACGCGCTCCAGGCGGACATGGGCGTAACAGGGCATGCCGTGGGCGTATAAGACAACGCGCTCAAAGGCCGCCGGCAGATAGGCGTGGGTGGAGGCGATCTGCGCATGGCCGCTGAGCAGGATGAACAAGGTCTGAAAAGCGCCGTCCAGCAGGGTAGGCGCAATGAGCATGCCCTTGGCGCTCTGCGAAACAGGCACGGCAAGCCGGGCGAAAATTTCGGGCTGCGCGTGATCCGAGCGTACCCAGGCCTGTTCCACGGTCTGAAAGGCCGGACCGTAATTGAGCAAAAAACTCCGGGCGGTCTCGTACAGGGCGCCGCTGGACACGGCGATGCCGAAATTCTCGGGTGAGGAAACGACCAGGGGCGGTTCCGGCAGGCTTTCGGCCTGAGGCATGATTCTGCCCCGGGCATAAATACTGAACGCGTCCGTGCCCATGTAGCCGCGCCCTTCCACAACAATGCCGCCGTCTTCTTTGTCAACGCTGGTGCGGACAACCTTGGCCTTTTCCTCGGACAACTGCAGCGGCCTGCGCAGAACCACCCGCTCCAGTTCCTGCTGCTCTCGCGGGTACATTTCGCGTCCGGCCGCAAGCATACCTTCGATAAACGCGGCCGCCGGATAGGGCGTGGTCGTGCCGGCCTTATGATCCCCGAGCCAGGGCTGATCGGGCAGAGACACAATGTTCTCGAATGCCTGAGCCCCGCCGGGCAACCGCCAGCCGAGCAGCGGGTGCCTTTTTTCCGCCCTGAGAAACTCCCGGCATTCCGGAGTCGGGTCAACCCAGAGGTATTCACGGTTCCAGGGGTACGAGGGAAGCTCGCGCCTGCGGAAAGGCAGGGGGAAAACGGCTGTGGCGTCCAGTTTCCACCCTTCTTGCCAGGCGGTTTTCCAGGCGGTCGAGAAATCGGCCTTTTCATCCCCGCCGTTCATCAGGGTGGGAATAAATGCCAGACGCCGGTTAGCCTCACGCGAAATGTCGCGCAGGTAGGAAGCAAGCAACGGACGGGGGCCAATCTCCATGAACAGCTCAAAGCCGTGGCGCAGGGCGTTTTGCGCCGCCCTATGAAACAGCACGGGCCGCCGGATGTTGTTCCACCAGTATTCGTTGTCCAGCAAAAGGCCACGCCCGGCTTCGGGCACGGCGGTGGAGAAGAAGGGGATTTTCGCCTTGCGGGGCCGGATGCCCTTGAGCGACTCGATCAGCCCGTGCTGGATGGCGTCCATGGCCTTGGTATGGAAGGGGTAGGGCAAATTGAGCATTTTCGCGAGGCCCCGCTGCTGCTTGCAGCGCTGGACAATGGCCCGCAGGGCCTTGGCGTCGCCGGCCAGGGTGAAGGAGTTCGCCGTATTGATGGCCGCCACCTGCACACTGTTCCCGAACGGCCGCAGCATTTCCGTAAGCTGCGCCTCGGGAAGGCTGACAACAGCCATGCCGCCTTTGTCGCGCAAATCTTTTTGCAGGGAACTGCGATAATGGACGACCGTGACCGCGTCCTCAAGAGACAGGGCGTCGCAGGCCCAGGCCGCGGCCACCTCGCCCACGCTGTGGCCGAAAACAGCCGCGGGCATGATGCCCTTGGCCTTCAGCGCCCGTACCAGTCCCACCTGCACGGCAAAGAGCAGGGGTTGGCTTTTTTCCGTATAGTCAACGGCCTCGGCGTGCTGCTCCGGGTTGGCGAAAATGTCCAGCAAAGACCAATTCTGAAGGGGGGCCAGCAAGGCGTCCACTTCCTCCACGGCCTCTTTGAACTCCTTGTTATGGCGCAACAAACCCGCGCCCATGCCGCACCACTGGCTGCCGTTGCCGGTAAAGACAAAAACGCCGTTGCTGTCTTTGGCGGCCCCTTCAGCGGGTTTACTGCGCTTTTCACCCGAGGCGATGCTTTTTTCCAGCTTTTTGAGCCGGCTGCAAAGTTCCGCCGGGGTGGCGCCGGTCACGATTTCTCTGAACTTCATCCGCTCCCTGTGCACAGCCAAGGTGGCGGCCGTGTCATAGCAGTCGGCCGGAGTCGCGTGTTCGAGGGCAGCGGCGTATTTTCCCGCCAAAAGGGCAAGACTGGGAAGGCTGTTGGCCGAAAGCAGCAGCGGGGCCGGCGTCTTTTTCTTGTCGCTGCCGCGCTTCAGCGGCTGCCTGGCTGGCCGGGGCGCTTTTTGCAGCACCACATGGGCATTGGCGCCGCCAAAACCAAAGGAGTTGACACTGACAAGCTCGTCGCCGCCCAGGTCCGGCAGGGCTTCCAGACGCGTGGGCACGGTCAGGTTAAGCCTGGCGAAATCAATGGCCGGGTTGGGAGTGGTGAAGTGAAGGTTGGGCGGAACCTTGCCCCGGCGCAGCACCAGCAGCCCCTTGAGCAGACCGGCCATGCCGGCGGCCGGTTCCAGGTGGCCTATATTAGCCTTTACCGATCCCATGAGCAACGGGCGACCCTGAAGTGATTCCTTGCCGAAGACCGCGCCGATGGCGGCCGCTTCTATGGGGTCGCCGGCGGCCGTGCCTGTGCCGTGGGCCTCCAGGTAGGCGAGCTTGGCCTTGTCAAGATTGAATTCATTGTAGACATCACGCAGCAGGGCGGCCTGGGCCTTGGCATTGGGCAGGGAGATGCCCGTGGTCCGCCCGTCGGAGTTGACCCCGGAACCGGCGATAACCGCCAGCACGGTATCCTTGTCCTTAAGCGCCCTGGACAGAGGCTTCAGAATGACCGCCCCGGCCCCTTCGGAACGCACATACCCGTTGCCCGAAGCGTCAAAACTCTTGCAGCGCCCGTCCGGCGACAACATATGCGCCTGCGAAAAACCGATAAAGGGATGGGGCACCAGCAGCGCATTGACCCCGCCGGCGATGGCCAGACTGACGCGGCCGCTGCGCAGGGCTTCGCAGGCCTGGTGCACGGCCACCAGGGAAGACGAGCAGGCGGTGTCAATGGTCATGCTCGGCCCGTGCAGGTCAAGCAGGTAGGAAATGCGGTTGGCGATAACCCCGAGCGAAATGCCGGTCATGGTGTACGCGGACATTGCGGCCGGATCGTCCGGGTGGCGCGTGCTCATGTCCGTGTTGGACGAGCCCATGTACACGCCCGTTTGCGAACCCCTGAGCGATGAGGGCGCGATAAGGGCCGATTCCAGGGCCTCCCAGGCCGTTTCCAGGGCCAGACGCTGTTGCGGATCCATGCCCTGGCACTCTTTACGGGAAATGCCGAAAAAATCCGCATCAAAATACTGGATGTCGTCAACGACCCCGGCGGCCCTGGTATAGGCGTGGCCTTCAAGATTCCGGGAAGCGCTGAAAAAACGCTCGAGCGAACACCTGTCCGGCGGCAGAAAGGTCACCGCGTCAACGCCCTGCTCCAGCAGGGTCCAGTATTCCTCAAGAGAGGTCACCCGGCCGGGAAAACGGCAGGCGGCCCCTATAATAGCTATCGGTTCAGACATATGCCGGCATTGCCCTTGGCTGCGACGTTTCGCCGCGTTTATCGAGAACAGCGGCGTGAAAACGCTGATATCCTTTCAACAAAAAATCCGGAGACAGCGTCACATCTGACCCGTCTTCTCCGGTCAACGGTGTGTTGTTAGCATGCCCCCGGCAGATACGGCAAGTAAGAAAAGGCGCCCCGGCGCGATTGCATATAGGCAATTTGATACAGTAAGACAAGAAATATCAATAAAATTACCGTCTTGCTCTCACAAACGCCCGTTTTTCTCCCTCGCCTTTTGCCTGCGGTGCCTTTTCTGAAAAAGCGCACGCGCATCGGCTAATGCATAATATCCCCACCGTGTTCTTTAATCAAGGGCCGAGCCACCCCATTATTTTGCCGACGCCGGGCCGCCGCTTTGGGGGCTGTTTCCCCAATAACGAATTTTGGCCCGCTTGACACAGCCATCAGACAAAAGACGTATTTGGAAACAGCACCCGGGCGGCATACCAGTTTTCGCTCGACCGGAGCAAAGCTTTTAGGCATAGTTTTCGCCTGACGGAACATACATGATCGTTCCCGCCTCTCGTACGGAAACGCCGGGCAGCGGACCGATTCGGGCCGGCGGCCGATTTTTCCGCCAGCCTGTGACACGAAGCCAAGGAGCGCCCGCGTGCCGAGCAATATCAGAAAATCGTTGCTGCAATTCGTCTTTTCCGGTTCCTACATGAAGCGTTGGAACGATAAACTGCGCTACATGGAGCTCATAGAGATCGACAAGCAGGCCCATAAAATGATCATCGCCTGGATGCTCTGCCAGCTTACCGGCCGGGACAGGCCCGGAGAGGAACGGCTCGCCCTTGAGGAAGAAGTGGTGGAAGGCGGCATATTCGACTACCTGTTCCGCCTGGTGATCACGGACATCAAACCACCCATCCTTTACCGCATCAAGGACAACGCGGAGCATTACCAGCGTCTGGCCAAATGGGCGCTTACCGAGGCCAAGCCGCATGTGCTTCCGCTTGGCGCGGATTTTTGGGAGCGTTTTGTCCGTCATGTCTCCCAGCCCAAGCCGCATGGACCGGCCGCGGACATTCTGGCGGCGGCGCACGCCTACGCCAGCGCCTGGGAATTCCGCCTGCTCCGTTTTCTGAACGAAACGCTCGACGACGAAATGCCGGAAATAGACCGCAGCTTCACCGAGTTGCTGGCATCGTTCAGCCACTTGCCGGGCATGAAGGAACTGCTTCCCGGCCTTCAGCGCTCCGACGAATCCCGCCGGCCGGCCGCGCCGGCGGACGTTCAGCGACTCGACGACACGCTCTTTTCCGGCGCTCCCGGCGCAACCCCGGCCCTGGCCCGCTTCGCCAACCTGTGCGGCCGTCTGCGCTTTCAGAAACGCTGGTCACAGACGCCGCGCATTCCGGAAACCTCGGTCATGGGCCACATGTTCATCGTGGCCTGTTACGCCTACTTTCTCAGCATCCGGATCGGCGCCTGCAGGGCTCGGCGGGTGAACAACTTTTTCAGCGGGCTGTTCCACGATCTGCCGGAACTGCTCACCCGAGATATCATTTCCCCGGTGAAAAAATCTTTTCACGATCTTGGCCAGTTGATCCGTGAATATGAAGAAGACGAACTGGAACGCCAAGTTTTTTCGCCCCTGGACAAGGAAGGGCACGGCGTCATCGCCCGGCGGCTCGGCTACTACCTCGGCCTGGCCACCGGATCGGAGTTTGACGAAACCATCATGGAAAACGGCGCGGTGGTGAAGGTGGATTTCGACTCCCTGCAAGGCCGCCACAACCATGACGAATGCGACCCCAAGGACGGCGAGGCCATCAAGGTCTGCGACACCCTGGCCGCCTACATTGAAGCCTATACCGCCATGCGCAACGGCATAACCTCGGATCACATCCTGCAAGCCTTCTGGCGCATGCGCGAGCAGAACGCCAAGCGTATGCTGGGCAACATCCACATTGGGGCGTTGTTTACGGATTTTGACTGATGCAGACGGCAACGTAAAACAAATTCATTGTGAAGTTGCCCAAGAGAAGTATTGCCTCCGGCGGCCAAAGGGGGCCGCGGGCACAGGCTCTGTGTGACCCCCTTTGGAAACCCCATACGGAGAGCGTGTCGTGCCGGCGCCTCAACAGGCTCGTTTGAGCAATACTCTCGTTGATGGAGACGATTCTGCAGTTGGATGAGTCAGCCGGACGTTTCGCGCCGGCCGGTCCCGTCCGTCGCCGGATCGGTCTTTTCAGAGGAAGTCGCTTCCCCGGAGGGAGACTCCTTGCCGGAGCCTTCGCCGGCCGGCAGGGCCGCGCGGGAAAAAGCGCCCTCCCCTCCGCTCACCAGCACATAGGGCACATCGCCCAGGCCGCCGGGCGGCAGGGCCGTGCTGTCCTTGTCCACGATGATCACGCCTGTTTTTTCCAGCACCTCGCGGCGGAACTGGTATTCCGCAATCAGCCTGCGCGTGCGATAGTTCAGCCAGACCACGGCCAGGACGACGATTGAAAGCGTGGCCGCCAAAGCGACAATGATATAGGGCAGATGGGGTTTGAGCGCGGCCGCGAAATCGCGGATCAGGCCAAGGGCGCCGTCAATGGTGAGCAAGGCCGCGCCCAGCACGACGATTGCCAGCAGGACCACGGCCACGGGAGCGCCCTTGACGATCCGGTACAGCCGCTGTACCCGTTCGGGCAGATGCCGCTGCCACTCCTGATCGCCGTCCTTGCCGGCGCGCGGGCTGAACAGGCCCACATCGGCAAAATGCACCAGCATGAGGATCAGCGCCGGAACCGTCAGCGCCAGCCCGGCCCAGTAAAGCCAGGGAAAGGCAAAGGCCCGCTGATCCGAGCCTGAACTCATGAAGCCGTAGACAATGGCCCCAACGGCCACCAGCAACTCTACAGCGCCTATGGTAACCGCGATATACAGCCACAGTTCGCGCCGCTGTTTCTCGGAAAGCGCGGGAGCGGAGGTTGACGAAGTTTTGCCTGTCCGGCCTTTTCCGTTTTCCGCCGACGCGTTTTCCGGCTGTTGGCCGCCGACGTTGTCCGCCCGCGTGTGGTGGGTATGCTCACTCATAAATCCGGCCTGCGCGTTATAACTATATCATCTTTTGCCACAAAAGGCTTTTCCGGTCCGTACGCCGCTCCCCAGTGGAGATTCGTCGCCGGATTCTGGCCGTTGCCAATGGCCAGGGGCGCGATGCCCCGGTTCAGGTTGTCGCACGGGGCGACCACTACATGAACCACACGCGGAGCAGTCGGGGCCGAAGCCGCCAGAGCGACGCCCGGACGATGCAGGCACACGCCCATGGCGACAAAGACCAGGAGCAGCCGCATCACCCGATCAGCCAGCTTCAGAACAGGCTGTTTGCCAACCCGCACTGTCCGTTCTCTCCGCAGACTCACCTTATAACGACAATCGGGCACGGCCATGGAACGGCGACCGCCGTCCTGATATGACCGTGCCCGATTTTTTTCAGCTTCACAACGCGCGCGAAAGCTCAACACCCGGGGATATGCCGCTTAAAACGCGGGCACAATACCTTTGGGCTCCAGTTCCTTGACAATATAGGCCTTGACTTCGGGCGAATTGACGGCCTTGACCAGGGCCTTGACCGCCGGGCTGTCCTTGTCGGCCTCGCGCACGGCAATAACGTTGGCGTAGGGGGAGTCCTTGTCCTCGATGACGATGGCGTCGCGCGAGGGCACCAGGCCGGCCTCGCTGGCAAAGTTGGTGTTGATGACCGAGGCGGTCACGTCCACCAGGGTGCGGGGAAGTTGGGCCGCTTCAAGCTCCACAAATTTGAGCCCCTTGGGGTTGCCGGTGATGTCCCTGGCCGTGACCAGTTCGCCGGGCTTCAGCGTGATCAGGCCGTGCTTTTCCAGCAGGCGCAGGGCTCGGGCGCCGTTGGTGGGATCGCTCGGCACGGAGATGGTGTCGCCGGCCTTCAGTTCCGCAAGGCACTTGATTTTTTTGGAATACAGGCCCAGCGGCTCAATGTGCACCTTGGCCACCCAGGTCAGCTTAAGATTCTTTTCCTTGTTCATATTCTCAAGATAGGGAATATGCTGGAAAAAATTGGCGGTAAGAGCGCCTTCAGCCAGATTTACGTTGGGCTGCACGTAATCGGTGAACTCTTTGATCTCAAGGGTATAGCCTTCTTTTTTCAGCAAAGGCTCGGCCACCAGCATAATATCCTTGTGCGGGAACGGGGTAACCCCGACAAAGATTGTTTTGGAAGCATCGGCGGCCACGGCCGGGGAAGCGAGACAAAGCAGCAGGCCGAAGCAAAGCAGAAATTTTTTCATGGAGCACCTCGTTGGGTTGCGGTGAAGGGGCGTTCCCTGGAAACATTGATGAAACAAGCGCCTGCATTCTGAAACGCAGAGATAAAAAATCGAAGAGGCGCGGCACATGCCGGATTGCTTCCTCTCTTCTGTTTCTCTCAAAATGGCGATACTTGGAAAAACTCAGCGTTTTCCTAACCGCACTTTGTGTAGGCGCAGGCCGGGCAGATCAGGCAGCCTTCCTGGAAGACCAGGGCCTCGTCGCAGTCGGGGCAGCGTTGCGCGCCCAGGCCGTTTTCCTCGTGCACGGATTTTTTCGATTTAAGGTAGCGGTTTTCCAGCACCCAGGCGATGCCGTCGGGTATGGACTGCACCTGCCCCTGCTTGCCCTGCTGGAACACGGGCGCTTCGCCGCCGATGCCCTTGATCTGCTCCACAATATTTTTCACTTCGATGCCGGAGCGCAGGGCCAGGGACACGAGGCGTCCGATGGCTTCGGCCTTGGCCGTGGTGGAGCGGCCGGACTTGCCGATGGTGGCGAAAGCCTCAAAGGGCTTGCCGTCTACCTCGTTGATGGTCACGTACATGACGCCGTGGCCGGTGCGGACTTTCTGGGTGAAGCCGTAGACCAGATCGGGCCGCTCGCGCACGGCGCGCTTGCCGTCTGCCTTGCCGTCTTTTTGCTGTTCGCCGTCGCCGGTGCAGAGCACCTGTTCGCTCTTGCAGCCGTCGCGGTAGACGGTTACGCCTTTGCAGCCCTGCTCGTAAGCCATCCAGTAGATGCGGCGAATCTCGTCCACAGTGGCGGCATTGGGCAGGTTCACGGTTTTGGACACGGCGTTGTCGGTGTGGTTCTGAAAGGAAGCCTGCATTTTCAGGTGCCACAGGGGCTCGATATCCATGGCCGTGACAAAGACCTTGCGCAACTCGGCCGGCAGGTGCTCCATGGCGGCGATGCTGCCTTTGGCGGCCACGCCGTCCATAAGTTTGCGGCTGTAGCAGTCGGCCTTTTTCAGGGCTTCTTCGAAGTGCGGGTTCACCTCCACCAAACGCTCGCCGTCCATGACGTTGCGCGAAAAGCACAGGGCGAACAGGGGCTCAATGCCCGAGGAGCAGCCGGCAATGATGGACAGGGTGCCGGTGGGGGCAATGGTGGTGACGGTGGCGTTGCGGTATGGCCCCATTTCCTTTTTGGCGAAAACCGAGGTGGGATAGGCCGGAAAAGCCCCGCGTTCCTTGGCCAGTTGTTTGGAGGCGTTCCGGCTTTCGTCCTGGATGAACTCCATGACCTTTTCACCCAGAACAACAGCTTCCTGGCTGTTGTAGGGAATGTTGAGCTGATACAGCAAATCGGCCCAGCCCATGACGCCCAGCCCGATCTTGCGGTTGCCGTGCACCTTGTCGGTAATGGCTTTCAGGGGGAAGCGGGAGGCGTCGATGACGTTGTCCAGAAAGCGCACGCTCAGGTGAATGGTCTGCTTGAGATCGTCCCAGTCGATGGGCTCGTCGCCGTGCTTGCCCGGAACGTAAAAACGGGCCAGGTTGATGGATCCCAGGTTGCAGGCTTCGTACGGCAGCAGCGGCTGTTCGCCGCAGGGGTTGGTGGATTCGATGTCTCCCTGGTCCGGGGTGGGGTTGTCGCGGTTGATGCGGTCGATGAAGACAATGCCCGGATCGCCGCTTTCCCAGGCTTTCTGCACCAGAATCTCGAACACCTCGCGGGCGTTGAGGCGGCCGCACTCCTCACCGGAGTGGGGATTGAGCAGGGGATATTCCTCTTCCTTTTCCACGGCCTTCATGAAGTCTTCGGTCAGGGCCACGGACAGGTTGAAGTTGTTGAATTCGCCCTCGCGCTCCTTGGCCCGGATAAATTCCATGATATCGGGATGGTCCACGCGCAGAATGCCCATATTGGCCCCGCGCCGGGTGCCGCCCTGCTTGATCTGTTCCGTGGCGGTGTTGAAAATGCGCAAAAACGACAGCGGGCCCGAAGCCACGCCGCCGGTGGAACCCACGCGGCTGGCCTTGGGACGCAGGCGGGAAAAGGAAAATCCCGTGCCGCCCCCGGACTTGTGGATCATGGCCGCGTGTTTGACGGCGTCGAAAATTTCCTCAATGGAGTCGCCAATGGGCAGCACGAAGCAGGCGGAAAGCTGCCCCAGCCCGGTGCCCGCGTTCATGAGCGTGGGCGAGTTGGGCAAAAACTTCCAACTGATCATCAAGTTGTAGAACGTCTTGGCCAGATCGTCGGTTTTCCAGGGCGATTCCTTGTACTTCGACTCTTCGGAGGCAATGGCCGAAGCCACGCGCCAGAACATGCCCTGGGAGTCTTCCAGCGCCTTGTTGTTCACGTCCTTGCGGTAATAACGCTTGCCGAGCACGATGGCGGCGTTGGGGTTTACGACAACGGGAGGCAGATTCGCGGGTTTTTTCAGAGCTGTCATAATCGCCGTGTAATTGTAATAGGTTGTAAAAACATTGCCACGCAACATCCGGGGGCCAATCTACTTCATTGCCGAAAAAAAGACCAGCCTCAAACAAAGGGTTGGGAATACTGTAAGCCTAGCGGGTTACAGAAATCTGAACAAACAATAGACCGGTTTTTATAGTTTTTTATTTTTATTTGTCCGGAGAGAAGCGCGGATACGCCACCCCTGAAAGGGCGGTACAGAGCAAAAAGGCCGCCACGGGGGCCGTTTTTCGAGACGCCGCTGGGGGCTGTTTCCAAATAACGGATTTTGGCCCGAGGGCAAGGAAAGCGGGCCTTTTTGCGAAGGGAGTGGACTCTGACGGTCCTCGACCGGAGTAAAAAGGCCCGCTTGACGCCGCCATCGGACAAAAGACGTATTTGGAAACAGCCCCTATTGTCCGCTCTCTGAAGACGGAGCGGAGAGAGTGCCCACATCGGTCGCGGGCGCCACGCGCTGAACAAAATTCTCTCCGTTCCATATATAGAAAATACGATTATCCGGCGTGATGTCCACCGGACCGGCCGCGTTCCAGAAGCGGGGCACGGCCTCGAGCATGCCCGCTTCCAGGCACAGGGAATAGGAAGCGATGATGTTGCGGGGAACATTGCGCGTCAGAGCGAAAAACTCCGGCGCGGAAGGGCCGGGAGGGGCGGTATAGGGCACGAGGCCGCCGCCGGGCTTCCGCTCCCAGAGTTCCGCCGCGCAGGTGTCGCCGGAACTCGCGCCCAGGATGATGACGGTTCTGGGAAACGCGCGCAGCACCCGCACCAGCACTTCGCCGGGACTGTCGCCCGTGGCCGTCATGCGCAGGCTGTTCCGCGAGCTTTCCGCCACGACCCAGTTGTCGATATAGCCGCGCGTCAGCAGCAGGTCCAGATCGTCCTGGCTGATTGGTTCCGGCGTGTTGTCAAAGATGGATGTGGGCAAGAGACGCATCAGGGCCGCGGCCCCCATGGGCGCGCGATCCTCGGCGCGGGCCGGCGCCAGAGGCGAAAGCCACACACCCGACAGAGCCAGAAGCGCGCACGACAAAGCCGCGCGAACAAACCGGCCGAACGCCGGGGTCAAGGGCGAAACGCTACTCGAAAACATGACTGCGGCTCCTTTCCTGTTTCCAGACATTGCCAGCATACAGCGCCTTATTCGAAAAGTCATCGGACAATCCCGCCCTCCTTGCGCCGAAGGCGAACGGAAACATCCGGGAAAAGCCGCGCGGCTTTTCCCGGATGTTTCAATACGAACATGGGGCTCGTAGCGCCAAGTCAGCGCTTTTCCTGGCCCATTTCTTTCTTGAGCCAGGCCTTGATTTCCTCGGTGGGAGCGAACACTCCCTTGAGTTTGGCGTTTTCCTTGCGAAAGCCCGGCAGCAGAAAATCAGGCAGGGCAAAGCTCACCAGATCCGTCGCGTTTTCCGAATTCCGCTCCACCAGACGGACCATGGGCGTTTCTTCCCACGCATCCACGACAAAATAGCGGGATACGTCGCTTTTGGAGCGCACCGGCGGGTATTCCGCCCGCCAGTCGTTGTTTCCCCATTCCAGGTACATGGTCACGGCATGTTCCGGGGTCAGGTTCCAGTCTATATCCAGATGCAAAAAGGGCTTGAGCGCGTCCATACTGTCCTCCGCGTGACGCCGGGGTTGGAGCAGATTAATTGTGAAGTTGCTCAAGAACGATACCTCCGGCGGCCAAAGGGGCCGGGGGCACAGGCTCTGTGTGCCCCCCCCTTGCAAACCCCTTTTGGTCGGGCTGAAGCAGATAACTTCAAAGTTACTATGCCTTTGGGGCTGTTCCCGGGCAATGCTGTCCGGAAAAACTCCGTCCCCGGCGGACGCGCCGTTCCGTCAGCAGGAACAGGGCCTGATTCTGACGACTTCTATTTCAAAAGAAAGATTTTTGCCCGCCAGGGGGTGATTGCCGTCCAGTTCTATTTCCTCGTCGTCCACACGGGTGACGATAAAATCCATGTCGCGCTGGTCAACGGTTACCTGAAAATGGGAGCCCACCTCGGGGTCGACGTGCAGGGGCACCTCGCCGCGCGGCACAACAAGAACCATTTCATCCACGTGCTCCCCGTAGCCTTCTTCCCAAGGAATCTTCACCGATACCTTGTCGCCGATCTCTTTGCCGGTAACCGCCGCTTCAAAGCCCGGCAGGATCATGCCGTTGCCGATCACGAACTCCAGCGGTTCGCCGTTCACGGAGGTATCAAACACGGTGCCGTCGTCCAGCTTGCCCGTGTAGTGGACAAAAACAGTATCACCCTTTTTCGCACCCATACAAACTCCCGTGGGCTATGCCCGGCTGTGCACGACCGTATGATCCCGGACGCGGTTGATGGTTCAGGCTGTTTCGCGTTCCCGGGCGGGCGAAAGGCTCGCCTCTTGAACCGCCAAAGGGAAGGCTGACGTGGATTCTCTTCTCTTTGTAAAATGAGTCCGTCCAGATAAAAAGTCAATGCCATCAAAGAGCAATGAAGGTTTTCCCCAAAGTTCCGCTTTGGCGGAAGCCGGTTGGAGAATGAAAAAACGCGGCGTCGCCCCCTCAGGGGGTTTCCGCGTCATCAGAAGAGAGCATGCCCGCGCTGCCGCCCGGCAGAACAGTAACCCGCTGCATGCGATCGAGCATGCTGCCGGGGGCGCAGAGGTCGGGCCGCTCCACGCAGGGCCGCAGGGTGGTGACCACGGCCTTGCCCACCACGGCCCGTCCGTCGCAGGAGCCGTCGCCGTACCGGGTGCGCACGCCCCACATGTTGTGGAACATGACCGGCTTGCCCTGATACTGGCCCACATAGACGCCAATATGCCCCGGCAGCCAGATCAGGGAAAGAAAGGGCTTGGCCTGGCTGAGGATCACGGCTTCTTTTTCCTCGTTGCTGTAGCCGGCCAGGGAAATGGGAAGGCCCACCCTGGCCTGACGCGAAGAATTGCGCGGCAGCCAGATGCCGAAAGGCGCGAACAAGTCCCTGGTCATGGCCGAGCAGTCCCGCCGTTCCACCAGGCCGCCCCAACCGTAGGGCTGGCCCATCATTTCGTTGCCCACCCTGGCCACTTCGGCCGGGGACAAGGGCAGGGGCACGGGCGCGGCATCCCCCGGCCCGAGGACCGCGGTGCCGATGGCCGCCCGGCCGTCATCCCCACGCAGCGGGTAATACACGCTCAGCGAGTGCCCCCGGCCCGACGCGGCCCCCCCGGCCAGCGGCAAAAGCGTGCCGATATGCTCGGTGGAGGTTCCCAGCATGACCTTGTCGCGCACCAGAGCGGCCAGGGGGCGGCTCAGCCAGCGCTCCACAAAGGCGTCGTCCACTTCAGCCACGTCCTTTGCCGGCAGCCAGCCCACGGTCAGGGCCGATTCCGCCAGCCGCCACTGGCCGTCCCGGGAAACGTTGCAGAGCAAAACCGGCGTGCCCGCGGGCACGGAGGTATGCTGGAAATAGTCAAAGGGGAAGCCTTCGCCCGGCTTGTCCGGGTTCAGGTAAAAGGGCGCGGCAGTGGGCATGGCCCGCAGGTTGGTGTGGCGCAGGGTGATGCCCCTGGCCAGGCCCGAAGGATAGGCTTCCTTGTTGCTGTTGGCCACAAGCTGCTGCCAGAGGCTTTGGGGGAAAGGTCCGCCGCTTTCCGTGTAGCCGCGATCCGGCTTCATGTTGAAGTTCTTGTTCAGGGAGGTCTTGACCCAGCGCGTCGGCTCGGTCATGCGCCAGGGCCGGAACAGGCGTTCTTTCTGCTCCGCGGCCGCGGCCGCCTGCACAGCCGGCGACAGAAGCACCCGGCCGCCCCCGGCCGAGGCCGCATAGCCGTCAAGATTCTGCGGCATGGAGACCACATCCTGACAAACCACGCCGCTTCGCGCGGCCCCGGCCGAGGGGCCGCTTTTGGTCCCGCAGGCGGAAAGACTGAAACACAGCAGTAAAAGCGATGCCGCTGAAAGTATCCGGCCCGATGTCATATCTCCTCCTCACAATGTGGATCGCACGTCGCTCGTATCGTACCATACAATATTTCGGAAAAACCACCCGCTGCCGTTTGCTTCCCCGGCCGGCAAAACAGCCCGCTCACTCGCTGAGGACCACGTCCAGTCCGTTGTCGGAACGCGATTCAGCGGCCCGGATATAGTCAGCGGGCAGCCGCCAGACCGGCATGTCCGGCCCGGGCCGCGTCAGGTCCGGGTGCTGGGCAAAAAGCGTCCGCCGCCGCTCCGCTCCCTTTGTCGCCAAAACGCGCTCCACGGCCTGGGCCACGGTTTCCGGCCGGATGTCCCGGATGCAGTGCGGTTTGGCGTAGCGGCACGACCAGTTGCAGGCAAAGCAGTCCAGGGGCAGAATGACGGCGGTGGTGGTCCGGTGCGTGGGCATAAAGCGGCCAAAGTGCCCTCCGCCCAGGACGATCACCTGCGGCACCCCAATGGCGGCGGCAATATGAGCCAGACTGGTCTCCACGCCCACGGCCAGCAGGCAGTCCCCAAGCACGGCCGAGGATTCGCGTAGCGAAAGCCGGCCGGCCAGATCCATGGCCGGAACGCCGGCTTCGCGCAGCGGGGCCAGCAAATGCCCGTTGACGCTGGCGTCCTGGGCCGCGCCCAGGGCGACCACGGACAGGCCGCGCGCCTTGCATATGTCCCGCAGCGCCTGCCCGAAACCCAGGTAGGCCCGGATAAAGGCCGAGCCGGCGCCGAAAATCGCGATTGTCTTTTCAGGCGCGTACCCCGTTTCCGCCCAGATTTCGGCCGCCTTGCGGCGGTCCTCATCCGTGAGCCAGACAAGCGGCTCCAAATTTTCGAACGGCAAACCAAGACGCCGCAGCATGCCGGCATAGCGTTCCGGCTCGGTCAGGCAAGGGTCCGGGCTGGGAATACAGCAGGTCTTTTCCTGAAAAAACGCTTTGTCCTCGGGCCCCATGTTGGCCAGATCGTTTTCCAGGGCAATGACCGGCACCCCCAGGGACAGGGCCAGCAGGCAATGTTCCCTGGCGCTTGAACGCGTGATGATAAGCACCATGTCGGGCCGCAGGGTTTTGAGCAGCTTGACTGCCCCGGCAAGATAGCTCTCGTCGACCAGACCCCACCGGCTTAAGGAAACAACCCGGTCAACCAGGGGACAGGCCTCGTAAACCGGGGCCACGGGCGTATCGCAAACGACCGTGATACGGGCCTTTGGCATGAGCGCCGCCAGACGCGCCAGCGCGCCGTTGGCCAGCACGGTATCGCCTATGCCGTCCAGACGGAGATACAGCACCCTTTCCGAGGCGGCAAGCATTCCGGCAACCGTCGCTCCTATGGCGGAATCGCTGCAATCCGGCATGGCGTTCATTCTCCGAAGCCGTGTCCCCTCCCGGCGGCAAGCGGCGGTGAAATGCAACCACCGGCGGCGCAAAGGGACAGTCCCCCACTGTTTACAATTGATTTTTCCGACAGAGCATGCAATGTACCGGTAAACGCATTTTCCGCGAAACGCGGCCGCGACCCAATATGGTATCGCTGAAAGCGTTTGCTTGTCAAAAGATCGGATACCCGCTCCCAGTCGTATCTCGCCCCTGGCAAACGGGCGACGCGAGCGGGCCGGATATCCATGAAAATAGCGCGAACACAACCGCGGGAGCAGCTATGAAACGGGCGTTGATAACGGGAATTACCGGCCAGGACGGGGCCTATCTGGCCGAATTTCTGCTGGCCAAGGGCTACGAGGTGCACGGCGTGAAGCGGCGGTCGTCGCTGTTCAACACCGACCGCATCGATCACCTGTATCAGGGGCCCCACACCGAAAATCGGCGCTTTGTCCTGCATTACGGCGACATGACCGATTCCGGCAACCTTATCCGCCTTGTGGGCGACGTCCGGCCGCACGAGATATACAACCTGGCCGCCCAGAGCCACGTGAAAGTTTCTTTCGACTCCCCGGAATACACAGCCAATGTGGACGGCCTTGGCGCGCTGCGCCTGCTGGAGGCGATTCGCATTCTCGGCCTGGATCGCGACATCCGCTTTTACCAGGCCTCCACCTCGGAGCTGTTCGGGCTGGTGCGGGAAACGCCGCAACGGGAAACAACGCCTTTTTATCCCCGCTCCCCCTACGCCTGCGCCAAACTCTACGCCTACTGGATTACGGTGAACTACCGGGAAGCCTACGGAATGTATGCCTGCAACGGCATTCTTTTCAACCACGAGTCCCCGATCCGGGGCGAAACCTTTGTCACCCGCAAAATCACGCGCTCTTTGGCCCGCATGGTTCTCGGCCTGGACGGCTGCCTGCATCTCGGCAACATGAACTCCCTGCGCGACTGGGGACACGCCAAAGATTACGTGGAAATGCAGTGGCTTATGCTTCAGCAAAGTCAGCCCGAAGATTTCGTCATCGCCACGGGCCGGCAGATTTCCGTGCGCCGTTTTGTGGAACTGGCCGCGGCCGAACTCGGCCTCGCCATCGCCTGGGAAGGCCGGGGAATTGAGGAAGTCGGCCGCGTTGCCGCCATTGACGAGGAGAAACAGCGCCTGCTCACAGGGCGAAACACCCCCTGTTCCCTGAACGTGGGCGACGTGATCGTGCGCGTGGACCCCAACTATTTTCGCCCGGCCGAGGTGGAAACCCTTCTGGGCGATCCGACCAAGGCGGCGGAAAAACTCGGCTGGACCCCGAAAGTCACGGTGGAGGAACTGGCCGCCGAAATGGTACGCGAGGACTTTCTCCTGGCCCAGCGAGACGCCGTATGCAAGATGGCCGGTTTTCGCTCTTACGCATACAGCGAATAGGCCATTCCCCGCGAAAGACTATTTAGAGCATTTCACGAATGAAATGAGTGAATTGCTCTGCAAGGATTTGTCCACAAAACCTTGCCGCGAAAGAGGCTTCGGCGGGCCTTGCCCGCCGTTAAGCGACTCTTTCAAGCGTTAATTGCTCTAGTGTCTAGTTGCAAAAATTTATATAAAAATATATACTCCACGAATCCAAGGAGTATGTATGGCTCGACCGGCACGAAAGATTGATTGTACGCCAGAACAGAGGGGCGAACTTGAGGCGATTCTGAAAAGTCGAAAGCA
>JAVBOI010000005.1:0-7531 GCA_031550695.1 Desulfovibrio sp.
GAAATTGTTCACCTGAGCCTGCCAAGAAAAATGGGGTTTCCAAAGGGGTTCAGCCCCTTTGGCCGCCGGAGGCAATACAACTCTTTGGATAATTTCAAAATTGATTTGCTCTAGAGCATTTCAACTTTGAAATTGTTCACCTGAGCCTGCCAAGAAAAATGGGGTTTCCAAAGGGGTTCAGCCCCTTTGGCCGCCGGAGGCAATACAACTCTTTGGATAATTTCAAAATTGATTTGCTCTAAACCAAAAAATTTTGAAGAAGAGGAAGGGGGGCCGGGGGAAGGAGAGGAAGCTTTTGTAAAAGTGTCCTTTCCTTCCCCCGGTCTTCTTTCTCTTATTCGTAACGCAGCTTAGAAGCCGAAACCGTCGCCGTCGGAGCCGGACGTGCCGAAGCCGAAGGTGTCGGGCACGCCGCCGGTGTCGGCGGCGGCTTCTTCAGCGGCGGGCTCGTCGGCGACACCTTCAGCAACGGCGGCCACGCCGCCGGCCGCGACCAGGCCGCCCAGCGCGGCTTTCACGGCCTTGCTGACGATATCCTTGACGCTCTTTTCCAGGTCGCCCTCGTCAACGGCCACTTTGCCGTCAAAGGCGGCCGCTTTGGCCTTGAGTTCTTTTATTTCCGCATTGAGGGTGTTGTTCTTTTCCTCAAGCTGAGCCACTTTTTTCTCAAGGTCTTCGGCCTTTTTCTTGAAGGGAGCGAGCTTTTTGGCTTCGGCTTCGGCGGCGGCCTGGGCGGCCTGGGCTTCCTCGGCTTCGGCTTCTTTGTCCTCGGCCGTTTGCTTGGCGTTTTCCACCATGTCAAACAGGGCTTCGATACCGGCCAGATCGCCGGCGGACATGGGCGTCATGGACACGTTATCGCCCAGTTTGCGCTTCTGGTCGGACACCCAGGCGGCGTACGAGGTGTTTTCGTTGTACGCCAGCTTCATGAAGTCCGGGTTCTGGGAATAGAGCCAGCCTTTGACCATGGGATTGACGGCCGGGCGGCACTCATCGGACACTTCACGATTCACGGCAAAGCCGAGAAAATCGAGCACGTCCGCGCCGCCTTTGCCGGCAACCACGTTCAGGGCCGTTTCCATGGGGAATATTCTGCGACCTTGGTCAGACATATCAGCCTCCTGTCGGATGCGAATTTCTTTTCGTTATGGTGAGGGCGAAGCGGCCGTTGCGGTCCTGTTTCGCCCCGATTCTCTTGCCGGGCGGATGCCGCTCAGCGGCCCTTATACCGCACGTAGGTAATCGCCGCCGTCCGGTAAACCAGGTGGCCGAGTTTGGACCACGGCAGATACGCAAAGAGCATGAACACGGACACCAGGTGCACGTAGTACACCAGGTAGGCCGGCACAACCAGGTCCAGCATGCGGAAAATCATGCTGAAGGCGCCCGTGAGGGCCACGGCCCAGATAACGCCCAGCAGGTACCAGTCATAGTAGCTGGAGGCCTGTTTGGCGGCGTTTAAGGACTTGCGGCGCAGGGTGACCAGGGTCAGCCCGACCAGGAGCAGCAGCATGCCGAGGAAGGCAAGCAGTTTGATGGGATGATACCAGGGCAGGGGCGTATCGATGTAGATGAAATCCAGACCCGGTATGCGCCCGACCCAGTGCCCGAAGGCGATGCAGCCCGTAACCACGGCCAGGGCGATGAAGCCGAACATCAGGGCCATGTGGCCGAGCTTGCGGTTCACCTTTTCCGGCTCGTCGCCGCACTCGGCGAACTTGGTGTGGGGCAGAACTTCGCCGACAACGGCTTCCACCAGGCACTGCCACCAGGGCTTGCTTTTGCCCAGAACCATGGTCGTGCCCACTGGCCCGATGGAGGCAATGAGGTTTTTGACGCCCCGGAAGAAGGAGACCAGCACGAAGATCATCACGGCGATGAACAGGGGGTCTATGGTGTAATCGCCATAGAAGATTTTGCCGAACACGATCTTGCCGGTGGGGAAGATGCTGCCGTCAAAGTTGCCGTGCAGGTTGATGGAGGCCATGAAGAGCCAGATCAGGGCGAACAGGACGGCCGGAATACCTATCAGGATGTGCAGGTACTTGGGCGAGCTCATCCATTTGCCGATGTTCAGGCTGGCCGGTTTGACCAGGTTCTGGTAGGCCATGTTGCGCATGGCGGACATCAGATCCGCCGGGCGCGCGCCGCGCGGGCACAGGTCCGAGCAGCCGCCGCAGTTGTGGCAGAGCCACACGTCCGGGTCGGACAGCAGTTTGTCTTTCAGGCCCCACTGGGCCCAGATCATTTCCTTGCGCGGGTAGGGGTTGTCCATGGGGGAAATGGGACAGGCCACGCTGCAGGTGGCGCACTGGTAGCACTTTTTCAGCGACTCCCCACCAGCGGCCTGCAGTTCGCGTATGAACTGAACATCCGGTTCTATTCTCAAGGGTTGTGCCATATTCCATCTCCTCCTAATAGCCCTTGAACGGGTTGGGACCCTTTTCAAAGATCATTTTCATGAACTCGTCCACTATCTGCGGCACCTTGTCGTATTCGTCAATGGCCACCTGGTATTGGGCCACGCGATCCGGCTCGACGCCCAGGCGATCCAGGGTCTCCGCGATGTTTTCCTTACGGCGGTTGCAGATTTCCGAGCCCTTGACAAAGTGGCACTGGTAATCGTCGCCGTATTTGCAGCCCATGAGCATCACGCCGTCAATGCCCTTGCTCATGGCGTCGGCCACCCAGATGGCGTTGACCGATCCCAGGCAGCGCACCGGAATAACCCGCACATAGGGGTTCCAGGGCTTGCCGCGCATGGCCGCCATGTCGAAGGCCGGGAAGGCGTCGTTCTCGCAGGCCAGGATAATCACGCGCGGGCCGCCCACGTCCATGTTGTCCGGCACTTTGATGTCCCGGATCATGGAGCCGATCTGGTCGACGTTGTAGTTGTCAAAAGAGATGACCCGCTCGGGGCAGGCGCCCATGCAGGTGCCGCAGCGGCGGCAGCGCGTGGGGTTGGGCTTGGGCGTGCCTTTTTCATCGTCGTCCAGGGCGCCGAAGGGGCATTCTTCCGTGCAGCGCTTGCACTGGGTGCAGCGCACAAAGTTGAACACCGGGTAGGACAGGTCGCCGGAACGCGGGTGAACGGACACGCCGCGGTTGATGGACTCGATGCACTGCAACGCTTTGAGGGTGGCGCCGTTGGCGTCTTCCTCGGCCGCGTCCATGGTCATGGGCTGGCGTACGCAGCCGGCGGCGTAAACGCCGGTGCGGCGGGTCTCGTAGGGGAAGCAGATATAGTTGGAGTCCGCGTAGCCGTCAAACAGGGACAGATCCGGGAAGGCCGGGCCCTGGCGGTATTCGAACTGCATGATCGGCTCTTTGGCCGTGGTGGGCACCATGCCCGTGGGCAGAACCACCATGTCGACGGCCAGTTCGATGGAGCCGCCGATCAGGGTGTTGTCGGCGGTAACCAGCAGTTGGCCGCCCTGTTCGCGCACTTCGCGGATGTCGGCCTTGGAGAGCATGATGCCGGGGTTGTCCTGGGCGGCCTTGTAGAAGCGCTCGTGCACGCCCTGCACCACCATGCTGTCGTAGAGAATGTAGGCCACGGCGTCCGGCCCCTGGGCGGTCACATAGCCGGCCTGCTTCAGGAACACCACGCTGTTCACGGCGTTGCTGAAGGGCAGATGACGGACGCTTTCCATGTCTTCGTACACAAAAGCGGCCTCTTCATCCCCGGCCGGGTCGGCGGCGGCCACGTCCGTGGTTTTGGGGGCTTCGGCCGGGGCTTCCTCGCCTTCCTGCTTGTCACAGGAACAGCAGGCTTCGGCGCACAGAGCCGTGTTCAGGATAAAGGCCACGCGCTTGGCGCGCAGGCCTCCGTCCTTGGCCAGCTTTTCGAACTCGGCCGAGGTCACCACCTTGGGCGACTTGCCGTAGCCGAGGGGCTCGAGCACTTTGGGGTCCTGCGGCTGCCAGCCGGTGGCCAGAACCACGGAACCGACTTCCACAGTCCGCTCGCCCGCGGGCGTGGCAATGGTCGCCGTATAGCAACCGGGAGAACCGGCCAGACGCAGCAGATTGCTGCCGGTCAGCACGGTGATGTCGCTGTTGCCGGTAACGGCGGCGATTTTCGCTTCCAGCCCGGTATCGTGGGCTTCGGCGTGCGGCGCCTTCAGGGGAATGGTTTTCAGGAAGTTGAGCGCCCGGCCGCCAAGCTGGCTGTCTTTTTCCACCAGGGTGACGGGCACGCCGGCTTTGGCCGCGGCCAGGGCCGCGTTCAATCCGGTCCAGCCGCCGCCCAGCACCAGGATGCGGCGGGTGCTTTCCATCGTTTCCGGGGCGGGCACGTTGCTCTTTTGCAGCTTGATGATGCCCATGTTGATGTAGTCAACGGCCATCATGCGGAGCAGTTCCGGGGCTTCGTCGCCGGAAAGGGCGGAACCGTCCGGATTTTTATACGCGAGCACGCAGCCTTCGCGCAGGGAAATGCGCTCCACCTGGGCATCGCCGAACTTGTACAGGTCCCAATCCACGCGGGCCGAGGTGCCGCACAGGGCTACGCCGTCCAGCTCGTTTTCGCTGATGTCGGCGGCGATTTCCTTGCGGGCCTCTTCCGCGGCCAGCATGGGAAAGACCTTGACGACCGGGGCGAGATCGCTCCAGCGCTTTTCAACGCCGGCGGCCAGGTCCTCGACGTCAAGGCCGCCCCCGATGGCGGACTGGTCAAAATAAACGCCTATTTTTGTGGCCATTGCTACCTCCCTCTCACCGTTTGAATCGCTTTCATGGCGGCGCTGGTGCCGGACTGGGCGGAGCGCATGACATCAAGGGGCTGTTTGGCGCAGCCGGCGGCAAAAATCCCCTTTTCCTCGCCGTCAACAATGAAGCCGTCCGCGTCAAGGGTCACGCCAAAGGGGTTGTCGTCCCCGGACAGGCTGGGCTGCATGCCTGTGGCGAGCACCACAAGATCGTGACGGACTTTGCGCTTGGTGGCCTTGACCGCGTCTTCCACTTCAAGAATCACGTCGCCCGTGGCCGCGTCGGCTTCAACGCCGGCGACCTTGCCCTTGACCAGGCGGATCTTGCTGTCGTTGACGACCTTTTTACGGAAGTTTTCGTAACGGCCAGGAGTACGCAGATCTATGTAATAAATGGTGATTTCTGCATTGGGGTACTGTTCGCGCACATACGCGGCCTGCTTGAGGGAGGCCATGCAGCAGATGTAGGAACAGAAATTGAGGTGGTTCTCGTCGCGCGAGCCGGCGCACTGGACAAAGGCGATTTTGCGCGGGGCTTCGCCGTCAGAGGGGCGCCGGATGGCGCCGGAGGTGGGCCCGTGAGGCGAGGCCAAGCGCTCGAGCTGCATGTTGGAAATACAGTTGGGCATGTCGCCCGCGCCCAGGTTGGTCAGGTTGGTGACGTCATAGGGCTTCCAGCCGGTGGCCAGAACAATGCTGGCCACGGACAGCTCGATGGTTTTGGGCTCTTCGTTCAGGCTGATGAAGGCGCTTTTGGCCAGCTTGATCTGATCCGCTTTGCCAAGGTCCGTTTTGTCCAGCACGTAGCGGGAGGGAAAGGCGAAGGGGGCGGAAAGATACAGGGCCTTGCGCTTGCCCATGCCGAATTCGAACTCGTTGTCCGTTTCGCCTTCCAGGGAAGATGCCAGCAGGCCGAGGTCCGCGCTGTTGGGAGCGGTGTGCCGCGGCTCAAGGCGCACGCCGACAGTGTAATTGCCGGCATTACCCTTGACCGAGGCCACGGTGGCCTGGGTAAAAAATTTGATTCTCGGATTTTTCTTGATGCGCTGGAACTGTATTTCCAGACCGCATGACGGGGGGCAAAGCTTGGGGAAATATTTATTCAGCTGTGCTACCCGGCCGCCAAGAAAAGGGCTTTTTTCGACGATGAACACATCATAGCCGACTTCAGCGGCTTCGAGCGCGGCCGTCAGACCGCTGAATCCGCCTCCGACGACGAGTATGGCGTTGGACATCACGGGTATCCTCCCTGCGGTTAGTGGGCGTGGACAAACGGCCCAAGCCGGGACAATAAGCGACATTACTGCCCTGGCTCAGGCCGTTTTCTGTGTCGCGTGAGAGCATTGTTGCGGCGTTATTGCGCTGGACGGGCTGAAAAAGCGCGCAAGTGAAGACGCCCCGTCCCCTTTTTTGCAAGCCGGAACAATCTAAGCGACCGTAATCGCAAAAACGCGACTACGCCGCTTCAGGCGACGTAAAACCGGCCGGAACCTGTTCCGGCAACAACAAAGCGTTATGGGTTTTCGGTCATCAAGCGGGAGCTGCCGCCTCGATATTTCTATACGATAAAGGCCGCGCTTTCAAGCGGGGCAAAAAGCGGGGGGCATACCAAGGTACGCCCCCCGCGCTTTTCTTAGGCGTCGGGAATGATCTGGTAGTAGGGCTTCTTGAATATCTTCGTTTCGCCCTTCTTCACATCATACCGGGAGTTCACGAAGCACTTCCACTTGGAGTCGTCAAGGCCCATGAAGTCGGCTCTGTAGTAGAAGCCGGGGTAGCGGGATTCCTGACGGAAGTTGATGTGCTGCATGTGCAGGCGCACGGTCCACAGGCGGTGATAGTTTTCCCAGCAGCGCAGCAGTTCGTGCAGGTCGCGGGCGGCCAGTTTCAGAGAGTCTTCCTCAAGCATTTGCAGCAGGTGGAAGCCGGTCTTCAGGGCCGCGTCGGACGTGGTGTAGTAGGTGCTGATGCCCCCGCCGTATTCATCGGTGCACTTGACAAGGCGCATCATGAAGTTCTTGGGGCTGATGTAGTTGGGGTTGACCACCGGGTCGGTGGAAGCGGCCTTGCCTTCCACAAAGTTGTAGTACGGGCGATAGATGAGCTTTTTCAGTTCATCGGCCGATTCTTTGATGGCGGGCTTGAAGTCCTTGTGGTCCACGCACCAGCGCACCATCTGCTTGCCGGCGATGCGGCCTTCAGCGTGCGAGCCGGAGGAGAACTTGTGGCCGGACGCGCCCACGCCGTCGGCGCAGGTGAACAGACCGTTGACCGTGGTCATGCGGTTGTACACTTTGCCGTTGTCAGCCTTGACTTTATAGTCGTCGGGAATCCACTTCTCGTCCGGACCGGACACCCAGATGCCGCAGCAGCCGGAGTGGGAGCCGAGCAGATAGGGTTCGGTGGGCATGATTTCGGAGCCGACTTCTTCCGGCTGGATGTTCATGGAGGCCCACAGGTTGGCCTGGCCCACGCACATGTCAAGGAAGTCTTCCCAGGCTTCGGACTCAAGGTGTTTCTGCTGGGCGGCGTTCAGGGTGGCGAAGGTGGTCTGCAGGGCGGTCTTGGTGTCCATGTAGATGGGGCCGCGGCCTTCGCGCATTTCGCGCAGCATCATGTGGTTACGCAGGCAGGTCGGAATGACGTGGCCTTTGGCGTAGCCGCGATCTTCGTAGGGCTTGAGCATGGCGCGGTTGGTTTCGCAGTAGTCTTCGCCCTTGAAGTTGGTGGCTTTGGCCTTGAAGAGCAGGAACCAGGCGCCGACCGGGCCGTAGCCGTCCTTGAAGCGGGCGGGCACGAAGCGGTTTTCCATCATGGTCATT
>JAVBOI010000066.1:0-5124 GCA_031550695.1 Desulfovibrio sp.
GGGGGGGTGGGTTTCCGCGCCTGTGGTGGGTTGTGTGGCGGGTCCCTTTTGCGTTTTACCTTACCACCCCCCCTATTGGGGGTGCCTGGGGGGGGCCGCCGGGGGGCGGGGGCGGGGGCCCGCCCCCCGCTTCGACCAAATTGGCTTCATCCACATTGTCTTTACCTCCGGCTGTTGATCCTGTTCCCTGGCTGCGGGCCGTGTCCGGCCGGGAGAGGGAGCGCTGCCTGTTCTGCTGGCGCGTCCGTCTGCGAAAAACAGCCGAACTGGCGGCTGCCGGGGGCTTTGGCGGCTTTACTTCTTCCTTGCTCTATTCCCGTTACCAGAAGCATGAAACCATCCGCGATCTTGGCTTCGGCATTGCCGAGTCCGCTGGCGCGGCCTTTGTGTACGAGGATTTTCGCACCTCCTGGCAGGAGGGCATAGCCCTGTCCAAGGCCTGGGGCGTCTATCGCCAGCAATACTGCGGCTGCCTGTTCAGCGAATATGACCGGTATCGCCGGGACTTTGACAGGTTGCGCGGGGCAGGGGGGTAGTCGTGCTTCTTTATATACACGTACCCTTTTGCCGGAAAAAATGCGCGTACTGCTCGTTTTATTCCCTGCCCCTGGACGCGGGCAAACCGGGCGCGGATCAACTGGCCGCCTATTCCGCCAGCCTGGTTCGCGAACTGCGCCTCTGGGGGGAGCGCCTGGGCAAGGCGCTGGTGGAAACGGTCTTTTTCGGCGGCGGAACGCCCAGCCTGCTGCCCGCCAGAACCATCGCCATTGTGCTTGATACCGTGCGCAAGGCATTTACCCTGGCGGATTCGGCGGAAATAAGCGCTGAGGCCAACCCTGATTCCGCCTTGGAGGACGGCTGGCTGTTTGAGGTCCGCCGGGCCGGGGTGAACCGCCTGTCCCTCGGCGTGCAGAGCTTTGACGACGCGGACCTGGCCCTGCTCGGTCGGCCTCACGACGCCCACGCCGCGCGGGTGGCCTTTGAAACCGCGCGCACGGCCGGTTTTGCCAATATCAGCCTGGATCTTATGTGGGCGCTGCCTGGCTCGGCTTCCCAGGCCCAGTCGCAGTTGCAATGGCTGCGCCAACTCCGGCTGGCCACGGATCTTCAGCCGGAGCACATTTCCGCTTATGGGTTGACGCTCGAACAGGGAACGCCCCTGGAAGCGGCGCATGCCGGGGGCGGAATTGTTCTGCCGAAGGAAAAGGAACAGTCCTCCATGTACATGGCCGGCGCGGAATATCTGGAAAGCCGCGGCTACATGCAGTACGAAATTTCCAATTACGCCCGCATGGGCTTTGAATGCCGCCACAACCTGGGCTACTGGGAAGGGGCCGACTACCTCGGCCTCGGCCCGGCGGCCGTTTCCACCATGGGCGGCAAGCGCTGGACAAACTTTTCGGATCTCAGGCAATGGCAGCGGGCGATCAAGGTCGGGGTCATCGCCCCGGAAGTGGAAGAACTGGACGACCAAACCAGGGCCAAAGAGATGCTCATGCTGCGCCTGCGCATGAACAGGGGGCTGTCCCTGAAAGACTGGCGCCAGCTGACCGGCCGGTCGTTCCTAACCGACTATGCCCCTCTGATCTCTCTGTTGCAGCAGAACGGCCTGGCGGCCACGCGTTCCGGCCGGTTTCGCCTTACCCGCTCCGGCATGCTGGTGTCCAACACCATCCTCTCCCATTTTTTCGACAGGCTGGATGCCGATTGACAGGCGCGGGCCGGTGAAGAAATACCGTTGTCTTTTTTCTCGTTTATGGTAACGCTTACATCCAGCGGCTTCCGTCTTGCATTCGCCGCCAAAGAGGATCATGGGAATAGTAACGATTGTCGATGTGGCCCGCCTTGCGGGCGTGTCAACGGCCACGGTGTCGCGGGTCATGCACGCGCCCCAGTTGGTGCGCCCCGCCACCCTGGAACGGGTTCAGGCGGTCATGCGCGACTGCGGCTACATCTACAATGCCACGGCCGGTGATTTTTCCCGCCGCAAATCCACGGTCATCGGCGTTCTGATCCTGTCCACCACCACCAAAGTGGCCGCTTCGGTGAGCGCGGCCCAAAGCGTGGCCACGGAGCACGGCTTTCCCCTGATCGTGAGCACGTCGGGCTTTGACGCCGACCTGGAACGCCACCATCTGCGGCAATTTCTGGAGCGCAGCGTGGCCGGGGTGCTGGTAATCGGGCATACGCGCGCCAATGTGGCCAATATCCGGGAACTACACGATCGCGGCATTCCCTGTCTTCTTCTCTGGGATGTCCTGCCCGGCGGCGACGACAACTACGTGGGCTTTGACAATGTGCAGGGCGCGTTCACCATGGTGGATCATCTGATCAGCCAGGGGCACAAGCGCATCGGGTTTGTCTGCGGCGTCAACTCCGGCGTGGACCGCATCTACAAGCGCTATCTCGGCTACCAGAAGGCTCTGAGCGCCAACGGCCTGCCCCTTGAACCCGAGTTGGTCCGATCGGCAATATCCTCCTTTGCCAACGGCAAGGCGGCCATGCTCGAACTCATGTCCCTGCCCGATCCGCCTCGCTGCGTCTGCTGCGCCAGCGACGTGCTGGCCATGGGCGCCCTGTCCGCCGTCTGGGAGGCCGGTCTGAGCGTGCCCCGCGATTACTGCATCGCCGGTTTTGACAACAGCGAGCTGTCGGCCTACACCACGCCTTCCTTGTCCACCGTGGATGTTCCGGGCGAGGAAATGGGCCGCCTGGGCATGGAGGCCCTGCTGACGCTGATCGGCAGCGAGCGGAGCGGTTCCCTGATCCAAAGAGAGCTCGCCACATCCCTGATCCTGCGCGCCTCCACCTGCTCCGCCTCGCGCCTGAATCCCCTGAAGCGCGCTTAGAGTAAATCACTTTTGAAGTTGCCCAAGAGTTAGAGCAATTCACGAATGAAATGAGTGGATTGCTCTGCAAGGATTTGTCCTCAAATCCTTGCCGCGAAAGAGGCGTAGGCGGGCTTTGTTTGCCGTTAAGCGACTCTTTCAAGCGTTAAATGCTCTAGGATTGCCTCCGGTGGCCAAAGGGGGTGACCCCCTTTGGAAATCCCTTTTGGATGATCAGGGTCAAGCGGATAACCTTAAAGTTACTCTGCTCCTTCACGATCCGCTTGCCACAAAAAACCGCGCTCACACCTTGCCACGGTCTTGAAAAAGTCCTACGCTATGGTGAGTATATATCGTTATCTTTATACGCAGACCTGAATCGCACCAACTGACAAGCGAGGTTCTCCCATGTCCATGCGAGTTGTCGTCATCGGCGCCGTGGCCCTTGGTCCCAAGGCGGCCAGCCGTTTCAAGCGCCTGATGCCCGAAGCGGAAGTCACGCTCATCGATCAGTCCTCCCGCATATCTTACGGCGGCTGCGGCATCCCTTACTATATCTCCGGCGAGGTAAACCGGGTGGAAGAATTGCAGACCACCCCGTACGGAACCGTGCGCGACGCCGTGTTTTTCAAGACCCACAAAGGCATCACCGCCCTGACGCAAACTCGGGCCACCGCCATTGACCGCAAGGCCAAAACCGTGACCGTGGAGGATCTGCCCACGGGCAAAACTTCCGTCATTCCCTATGACAAGCTGGTGCTGGCCATGGGCAGCTCGCCCAACCGCCCGCCCATCCCCGGCATTGAACTGGCCGGCATCGGCCCGGCCACCAACCTGGACGAGGCCGAGGCCATCAAGGATTCCGTGGCCGCCGGCGGCGTGAACAACGCCGTTGTCGTGGGCGGCGGTTTTATCGGCCTGGAACTGGCCGTGGCCCTTGGCGACATGTGGGGCATACCCACCGCCGTGGTGGAAATTGCCGACCATATCCTGCCCGGCTTTCTCTCGCCCACCCTGGCCCGCATGGCGACCAAAGACCTGGAGGACAACGGCGTTGGCGTGCATGCGCAGGAAAAAGTTCTGCGTTTTGAAGGCGAAAACGGCAAGGTGAGCAAGGTGATCACCGACAAGCGGGAACTGCCCGCCGATATCGTGGTCATGGCCGCCGGCGTCCGGCCCAACACCGAACTGGCCAAAGCCGCCGGACTCAATCTTACCGAACGCGGCCTGATCGCGGTGGACGACCATCTGCGCACCTCCGACCCGGACATCTACGCCGGCGGCGACTGCGTCAGCATCATCAACCAGGTGACCGGCAAGCCCGGCTGGTATCCCCTGGGTTCCATGGCCAACCGTCAGGGCCGCGTCATCGGCACCAACCTGGCCGGCGGCGATGCGGTGTTCCCCGGCGGCGTCGGTTCCTGGGGCGTGAAACTTTTTGGCCAGAGCGCCGCCGGCGCCGGCTTGAGCATTGAAGGCGCCGCGCGCGAAGGCTTTGACGCCATCAACGTCCACGTCGAGCAGATCGACCGGGCTCACTTCTACCCGGACAAAAGCCTGATGGTTCTGGAACTGGTGGTGGAAAAAAACACCCGCCGCGTGCTCGGCATCCAGGGCATGAACGCCAACGGCGACGCCCTGGCCGCGCGCATCAACGCCGTGGCCCCCCTGCTGTCGCGCGGGGCCAGCGTGGCCGACATCTCCAACCTCGAAGTCCTCTATTCCCCGCCCTTTGCCGCGGCCATGGACATCATCAACGTGGTAGGCAACGTGGCCGAGAATATCCTTGAAGGCCGCCTCGTCCCGATCACCCAGGAAGAATTCGAAAAACTCTGGGCCGACCGCGACAAGCAGGAAGTCTGCTTTATCGACGCCCGCGTGGGCCGTGACGCCGAACCCTTTGTCCGTAAATACCCGGACCACTGGCACAGCATCCCCCAGGATGAAATCAGCGAGCGCCTGGCCGAAATCCCCAAGGACAAGCCCGTGATTCTTGTCTGCAACACCGGCCTGCGTTCCTTCGAAGCCCAACTCGACCTCAGGGGCAACGGCGTGACCAACACCCGCTCCGTCCTCGGCGGCATGTCCAGCGCCAAGCGCCTGGGCGTGGATATATAGGAATTGGAAGAGAAAGGCAGTGGGGGGAAGGGAAAGGAAACTTTCCTTACAAGTTTCCTGTCCCTTCCCCCCACACCCCCTAGCCCTATCCGTCACACCTATTTATTTAGGGGACTGCAGAGGGTGGAGCGGCAAAGGCGGTTCCTTGGTTCACGCTCCCGGCCGGGACCGCGTTCCG
>JAVBOI010000020.1:0-4809 GCA_031550695.1 Desulfovibrio sp.
ATGTGACAACGTGAATCTCGTCATGAGCGAAAAGCAGGGCGTTGAAATAGATTACTGCCCGCAATGCCGGGGAGTCTGGCTGGATCGGGGCGAACTGGACAAGATCCTCGAGCGCTCGGCCGCTTCCGCGCCGCCCCCGAACCAGGAATATTCCGGCGCGCGCGAGCAGCCGCGCGCTTATGGGCACGGCCACGGACACCACCAACCCCCCAAAACTAAAGCGGGCCTGCTGTAAGCTTTGTTCGACTTTTAGCGCATTTACCGCTTGAAAGAGTCGCTTAACGGCGGGCAAAGCCCGCCTACGCCTCTTTCGCGGCAAGGATTTGAGGACAAATCCTTGCAGAGCAATTCACCCATTTCATTCGTGAAATGCTCTAGCGCCGCGCGACTGAGAATACAAGCCGATCTTTTTTCGATTGAAGGACGAAGCAACCGTTCAGAAAAGCCCGCGGCCATTATCCGCGTATCTCACCTGCCCGCTCCACTCCGGCCTGTTGGAGCAAAAGCTCCCATACTCCCGCAATCACAACCGACATCAATAAAAGGGTTTGAAGGATAGAGGATGGAGCGAGGGAAAGGGGGAGGAAGCTTTTCAGGAAAGTTTCCTTCCCCTTTCCCTCGCGCTGCCTTTACGGCTCGACGAACAGCTCTTCCAGATAGTCGTTCAGCCGGGTCAGGTCCTCGTGCCAGGGATAGCCGGAATGTTTGAAGTACTCGCCGCGCCCGTAAAAGCGGGTGCGAACGGTTTCGGCCGCGTACTGGTCGGTGCCGGCGTCGCCCACCATAATGCTGTCCGAAGGCCGCACGCCGGTTTCAACAACGATGTTGCGCAGCAGATCCGCCTTGCCCGGCGGCGAGCCCTTGATGTTCACGAAATAGCGACTCAGGCCCCGCGCGTCCAACACCTGGTTCAGTTCGACGTGAGGCGCGCCGGAAGCCACGCACATGGGCACGCGTCCGTGCCAGCGGTCCAATGTTTCCTGGGCGCCGGGCACCATGGGGCAGCGCATGACCTCGTCGTAGGCGTAACGCACAAACTTTTGGTTGAGCGCTTCCAGTTCTTCTTCGGAAATGGAGCGGCCCAGCACTTCGCGGTACAGCCATTCGAACTTGCGATAACGGCTTACGCCCCCGTGCATCACGTGGTGGGCCACCAGTCTGTCGCGGGCCTCGGCCCCGTATTCCTCGCCAATACGGGCAAAGGCCTGGGTTTTGACGTCAACGCTTTCCAGCAGCACACCGTCACAATCAAACACGATGAGCGAAAGGGCCATGCCTATCTCGCCAGCGGGATGCCGGCCTGTTCGAGGGCTTCGAGCAGGTTGCGGATGGTGTCTATTTCCATCTGCACACGGGCTTCGCGCGCGTAGGTGCCGATGTGCGGGGTAAGGATCACGTTGGGCAGATCTTTCAGCGGGCCGGTGTAGGGCTCCTGGGCGAACACGTCCAGGGCCGCGCCGGCCAGGTGCCCGGAACGCAGGGCTTTGAGCAGGGCGTCCTCGTCCACCAGACCGCCGCGCGCGGCGTTGATCAGGAAAGAGCCTTCCCGCATGGCGGCAATGTGCTCGGCGCTCATCACCTGGGAACCGTCTTCCGGTTTGGAGCAGTGCAGGGTGATGATGTCGGCCCAGGCCAGCAGGGCATCCATATCCCGGCGCTGAACCACGCCCTGGGGGCCGGCCACGAAAGGATCGTGGAAACTCACCTGGCAGCCCATGTAGCCGAACGTTTCGGCCACGGCCCGGCCGATGCGGCCAAAGCCGACAATGCCCAGCTTTTTTCCCTGCAGCAGGGAGCCCATGCGCTTTTTCCACACGCCGTTACGGATGTCGTGGTCCATCAGGCTGATGTGGCGCACCATGTCCAGGGCGCAGCCGAGGGTCAGTTCGACCACAGCCCGGGTGGGCGCGTCGGGCGTGTTGCGCACCCGGATGCCGCGAGCCGAGGCGGCCTCCATATCCACACTGTCCATGCCCACGCCGCAGCGGGAAATAACCCGCAGGTCCGGCAGGGCTTCCATCACCCTGGCGGTCAGGGGCTCGGTGCCGGCGGCCACGGCCACGCAACCGCGCAGCAGATCAATGGCCTCGTCCTCCGTGAGCACGCGGCCGTGGGGGTTTCTTACGAATTCGATGCCGCGTTCGGCGAGCAGGCGCAGGGGTTCTTCGCTGTATTGGGCGAACGAGCCCGTGGTAATGGCGATTTTCATAGGCGAGCATCCTTTTTCTGGATAAAGAGACAGGGGATTTTGCAAACCCACACTACTCCGGGAATCATCTTCCGATCAAGCGTAAAAATTCCCCCTCGTCCAGCACCTGCACGCCAAGCGCCCTGGCCTTGGCCAGTTTGGAACCGGGATCACTGCCCGCCACCAGCAGGTCGAGCTTTTTTGACACACCCGACAGAATGTCCGCCCCGGCCGCTTCGGCCAGGCGGGCGGCCTCGCTTCGACTCATGGACTCCAACCCGCCGGTGAAAAGTACGGTCTTACCCTCCAGAGACCGGCCGGAGTCAACAATTCCCACAGGCGCGGTGGGCTCCGCTTTACCCGTCTCCGCCCCGCCCAGCATGGACAGCAGGCTGGTCTGCTCCAACGCTGAAGCGCGGCCCTCCCGCTCCCCTTTGGGCCGCCGGGCCGGCATGACCGGGCAAAGGCCCAGGCCGGCCAGTTCGGCCAGCAACTTCCGGTTGCCTTCCTCGGCGAAAAAGAACCGGATGGATGCGGCCACTTCCGGACCCACGTCCGGCACTTCGAGCAGTTGTTCTTCCGAGGCGGCGGCCAGAACGTCCAGGGATTCGAAGGTCCGGGCCAGGGCCTTGGCCGTCTGCTCGCCCACGTGCCGGATGCCCAGAGCGCAGAGCAAACGGGGCAGAGTGGCCTGCTTGCGGGCCGTTTCCAGGGCCTGGACAAAATTGGCGGCCGATTTCTCGCCCATACGGTCCAGGCCGCGCAAGGTTTCTTCGCGCAGGCGGAACAAATCCGGCGGCGACGCCACCAGCCCCAGGTCGATAAGCTGCTCCACCCAGCGGCCGCCGATGCCCTGAATGTCCAGCCCGGCTTTGGACACGAAATGCTTGATGGATTCGCGCCGCACGGCCGGGCAGGCCCGGTTCAGACAGCGCCGGGCCGCCTCGCCTTCTTCGCGCCGGGCGTGGCTGCCGCAGGCCGGACAAGTTTCCGGGAATACGTATTCCCGCTCCGTTCCATCGCGTTTTTCCGCCACCGGAGCCACCACTTCGGGAATCACGTCCCCGGCCCGCTGCACGATCACCGTGTCGCCAATGCGCAGATCCTTGGCCCGAATTTCGTCCTCGTTGTGCAGCGTGGCCCGCGACACCATCACCCCGCCCACGCTCACCGGCAGCAACTCAGCCACGGGCGTGAGCACGCCCGTGCGGCCCACCTGGATGTGAATGCCTTCGAGCCGCGTTTCCGCCCGCATGGCCTCGAATTTGAAGGCCACGGCGAATCGCGGCGCCCTGGCCGTAAAGCCGAGTTCCTCCTGAACGGACAGGCTGTTGATCTTGGCCACAACCCCGTCCATCTCAAAGGGAAAATCCCCGCGCCGGCCGACCAGGCCGTGATACCAATCCTCCACCGCCTGGACCGATTGGCACAGCCCGGCCTCCGGGGCAATGGAAAATCCCAGCCCGGCCACGCCCAGCATGGTCTCTTGCTGGGTTTTCCAAGGCGAGGGCGAGCCGGACGGCCACTCCGTCCGGCCCACGCCGTAGGCGATAAAGCGCAACGGCCGAGAGGCGGCCACGGCCGAATCCAACTGGCGTACGGACCCGGCCGCCGCGTTGCGCGGATTGGCGAAAGTTTTGCCCCCGGCGGCCTCCTGGCGGGCGTTCAGCTCGGCAAAATCCTTGCGGGTCATGAGCACCTCGCCCCGGACCTCGATCAGGTCCGGCACGAGGCCCCCTTCCGAACGCAGGCGCAAGGGCACGTTCCGGACCGTGCGCATGTTCTCCGTAACCACCTCGCCCCGTTCACCGTCGCCGCGCGTCAGGGCAAAGGCCAGCGCCCCGCCCTGGTAAACCAGTTCCATGGCCAGGCCGTCCATTTTCGGTTCCATCCAGAAGGAAAAATCCGCTTCCGTCCGCCCCGGCAGCAGGCGCAGCATCTTCTGCACGAACTCGCGCCACTCCTGCATGGAAAACACGTTGTCCAGGCTGTACATGCGCAGGGAATGCTCCCGCGTGGGCAACCCGTCCAGAACCGCCCCGCCCACCCGGCCGCTGGGCGAATCGGGGGCGCGCAGTTCAGGATGCCGCTCTTCCAGCACCAGCAGTTCGCGGAACAGCGCGTCGTACTCCGCATCGGAGATCTGCGGGTCGTCCAGCACGTAATAGCGCCAGCCGTGGTGCTCCAACAGCCGCCGCAGTTCCTCCGCACGCGCCATGTCGCGTTGTGACATTAAAAAACTCCTGGAGAGAGGGCAGGAAGAATGCGGGAGGAGGGGAGAAAAACCTTTTAAAGGAAGGTTTTTCTCCCCTCCTCCCGCACCCTCCTCTCCTCTTTCCCAAACCTTTTTAATTTGTATATCAGTGGGTTATACCAACTCAAAGTGATAGCTGAATGTACCCGTTTTCTCATTCCCTAACAAGAAAAAAATGCCCGCGCGGGCAGTACAAATATGTTCCGACAGCCCCGCCGAGAACCGCCAGCAAAGCGGAATCTTCGTGTTTCCGCCCGTCAGATCCTCCAGTATAAAAAGGGTTGCAGGAGAGGGATGGGGGGGCTGGGGGGGCGGGGGGGGGAACATTCCGTAAAAGTTTGCACTCCCCTCACCCCCGCACGTAGAT
>JAVBOI010000115.1:0-8098 GCA_031550695.1 Desulfovibrio sp.
ATGTGACAACGTGAATCTCGTCATGAGCGAAAAGCAGGGCGTTGAAATAGATTACTGCCCGCAATGCCGGGGAGTCTGGCTGGATCGGGGCGAACTGGACAAGATCCTCGAGCGCTCGGCCGCTTCCGCGCCGCCCCCGAAACAGGAATATTCCGGCGCGCGCGAGCAGCCGCGCGCTTATGGGCACGGCCACGGACACGGCTATGAACAAAGCCACGGACACCACCAACCCCGCAAAAAGAAAGAGGGCCTGCTGGAAGCGTTGTTCGACTTTTAGAGCATTTAACGCTTGAAAGAGTCGCTTAACGGCGGGCAAAGCCCGCCTACGCCTCTTTCGCGGCAAGGATTTGAGGACAAATCCTTGCAGAGCAATCCACTCATTTCATTCGTGAATTGCTCTAGATCTAGACAGTGTCCAGAACGCGGTAACTAATTCAACGTAACCCGCCGCGCCACGGCGCGGCGCGGACGAACACCCGGACGATTCCCGGCAACGAAAAACCATGCTGCAATCCTGTTTCATTCACCTGCCGGGAGTCGGTCCGGGCTTTGAAGCCAAACTGCGCGGCGCCGGCATTTGCCACTGGGACGAAGCCATGATCCGGCCCCTGCCCTGCGGGCCGGCCAAGGCCGCCGCCCTGCGCTCCGGCGTGGAGGAATCTCGCCAACGCCTGGCCGCCGGCGACGCCTGCTGGTTCGGCAACGCCCTGGCCCCGGCCGAGCAATGGCGGCTTTTCCCGCACTTTCGCCACCAGGCCGCCTACGTGGATATAGAAACCACCGGCCTGTCCCAGGGCGACAGTTACATCACCACTATCGCCCTGTTTGACGGCGCAAGCGTCAGAACCTACGTTCAGGGCGAGAACCTCGGCGATTTCGCCGACGACATCCTGGCCTACAAATTATTGGTAACGTGGAACGGCCGGGGCTTTGACGCTCCTTTTCTACGCCGCTCCCTGTCCATTCCCCTGGACAAGGGCAACATGGCCCACCTGGATCTTTTGCCGGTGTTCCGCTCTCTCGGCCTGCGCGGCGGGCTCAAGCGCGTGGAAAACGCCCTTGGCCTGGACCGGGGCCAGTTGGACGGCGTGGACGGTCTGATGGCCGTCCGTCTCTGGTGGGAATATGAACATTACGGGGACCCCCGCGCTCTGGAAACGCTGCTCGCCTATAACGTCGCGGACGTGATCAGCCTGGAGGCCCTGGCCGAATACGCCCTGGAGCGCAAGCGCGACCCCTTTTCCGCCCCGGAATCCTTTGCGCTCGCGCCCGTGAAAACCGGCCTCAATCCCTTTACGCCCGACCCCCGCCTGCTTCGCCGCCTGGGCCTGTAAACGCGCAAAGGGGGAAAACCTTCCGCCTTCCCCCTCTTCTTCAATTCGGATTATTTTTTTCTACTTTTTCCACCATTCGTCGTAAAGCGCGGCAAATTCCCCTTCGGAATACGAAGGCGTGTCGTACATGCCGGCCGCGCTGCGCTGGCGCGCGGCTTCGGCCAGAAGAATGGCCGCGGCCACGGACACGTTGAAGCTCTGGATCATGCCGTACATGGGAATGTGCACTTCGCCGTCCGTGCCGGGCACCAGTTCGGCGTCCACGCCCCGGTGCTCGTTGCCCAGGATAAAGGCCGTGGGCAGGGTGAGATCCAACTCGCCCACGGGCCGGGAAGCGGCGCTGAAGCTGGTGGCGTACACGCGCATGTCTTCGGCCTTAAGCGCGGCCATCAGCTCCCCGGCATTTTTGTGCCGGACCGAGGACACCCATTTTCTGGCCGAGGCCGAGCTTTTGGCCCCCAGAACGGGAAAAGGGGTGTCGGTGTAATACAGGTGGACCCTGGGCACGCCAAAGGCGTCGCAACTGCGATAGATGGCGGAAACGTTGTGCGGGTCGTGAATATTGGCCAGCACCAGGCTCAGGCCTTTTTGCCGCCAGGAAAGAACGCGCCGGATTTTCTCCTCACGTTCGGGGGTCATGGAGGTTCTGGGTTTCTGCAACGGACAATCCTTGTTTGATCTTGCGCGGCCCATTCCGGCCGCGCTTTCTTTTGAGCAAAGGCGGGGGGAATAGTCAAGCCCCGAAGCCGCGCCCGGCAACAGGCGGACTAAAAGACAGGCCCGCTGAATTTTATCTGCCACAAAGCGCTTGAGAACCGCCAACAAACACGCTACGAATACAAATGCGCACGATAACGGCAGCCATATGCCTGCCCCCCCGCGAAAACAAAGCCGCCTCTTTTTTTTCAACAGCATGACAAAAAAGAGGCTTTTCCGCGACGACAGTAGGCCGTTGTTCGCCGGAACGCGGCTTTGAACGCGGGCGTCCGCCGGGATACGTCCGTACCGGGCGCAGGGAAGATTTCGTTTGAGGAGGTTACCGCGACCTTGTCGCGCTTTTCGAAGTCTGAACGAGAGGAGGTATTTTGGTGAGAATTACCCTTTGCCGGCGGTTCGCTCCGCTGCTTTTCGCCCTGTTGTTCGTCCTGCTCGCCCCGACCGCGGGTTTCTGCTCGGGACTTCACGAAATGGGGGCCAACCTGGGAAAAGAGCTCGGAGTACTGTGGATTCTGCCCTTTGTCTGCATGCTCCTGTCCATCGCCATCTGCCCTCTGGCGATGCCGCATTTCTGGCACCATCATTTCGGCAAGGTGGCCGTTTTCTGGGGCCTTGCCTTTCTGGTGCCTTTTGCCATGGCGTACGGGTTTTCCCTGGCTTGGTACGAACTGGTCCACGCCATGCTGCTTGAGTACATTCCTTTTATCATTTTGCTGTTCGCCTTGTTCACCGTGGCCGGCGGCATCCGCCTGACCGGCAGTCTTGTGGGCACGCCCAAAGTAAACGCCCTTTTGCTGCTGATCGGCACCCTGCTGGCCAGTTGGATGGGAACCACCGGCGCGGCCATGCTGCTTATCCGTCCCCTGCTGCGGGCCAACGCGCACCGCAAGTACAAGGTGCATACGGTAATCTTTTTCATCTTCCTGGTGGCCAACATCGGCGGCTCCCTGACTCCCCTGGGCGACCCGCCCCTGTTCCTGGGCTTCCTTCAGGGCGTGGACTTTTTCTGGACCCTGACCCATCTGTTCCTGCCCATGATGGCCATGGTGATCATCCTGCTGGCCCTGTATTTCCTGCTGGACAGCTTCCTGTACGGCAAAGAGGGCAAACCCCTGCCTCCTGGCGCGGACAGCGGGGAAAAACTGGGCCTGGACGGCAAGGTCAACTTCATTCTGCTGGCCTTTATCGTCCTTAGCGTGCTTATGAGCGGCATGTGGCAGCCGGGCAAGAGCTACCATTTCTACGAAGTGGAAGTGGAATTGCAGAACATTGTCCGCGACATCCTGCTGCTGTGCATTGCCGGCCTTTCCCTCAAGCTGACCAGCGACGAGTGCCGCAAGCTCAACGAATTCAGTTGGGGGCCCATTGAAGAAGTGGGCAAACTGTTCCTGGGCATCTTCATCAGCATGATCCCGGCCCTGGCCATTCTCAAGGCCGGCAACGAGGGCGCTCTCTCCAGCATCGTCGGCCTGGTAAGCACCAACGGCGTGCCCCACAACCCCATGTTCTTCTGGCTTACCGGCGCTCTGTCGAGCTTCCTGGATAACGCCCCCACCTACCTGGTGTTCTTCAACACCGCCGGCGGCATTGTCGTGCCGCCGCTGGAAGCCAAAGCCGTGGCCGGCCACCTGATGACCGACATGGCCCCGACCCTGACGGCCATTTCCGCCGGGGCGGTCTTCATGGGAGCCAACACTTACATAGGCAACGCGCCCAACTTCATGGTCCGCTCCATTGCCGAGGACATGGGCGTGAAGATGCCCAGCTTCTTCGGCTACATGGCCTGGTCCTGCGGCATTCTGGTGCCCTTGTTCGTGGTTCTGACCTTCATCTTCTTCACCTAAAACATATTCCCGCGCCATGCGTACCGGCCCGGCAACGGAAACTCCGCTGCCGGGCCGGATTTTTATTTTTAGAATTATCTATATTTATTTTTGATTCAAAAAAAATCTTTTTGTGGTATGGGGAGGGAAAACCCCGCGCGCACCAGCCTGGATGCCGGCGCGCCGTCCCGTTTTTTCGCCGGCGGGCTTTTTCCTGGCCGCGGCCGGCAAAAAAAGCGTTCACCCGCAACCGCAAGGAGAAACTCATGTCCAAGCCCAAAAACAAATGGATGATCGACCCCGACGACGCGGTAATGCTGCTCATAGACCACCAGAGCGGGCTGTTTCAGTTGGTGCGCGATCTGGAGCAACCGGTTCTTCGCGACAACGTCACCGCCCTGGCCAAGGTGGCCTATCTGGCCAAAATCCCCACCCTCACCACCGCCTCCGTGCCGGACGGCCCCAACGGCCCGCTGATCCCGGAAATTCATGGGGAAAACCCGGACGCCGTCTATATTCCGCGCACGGGCCAGATCAACGCCTGGGACAACCCGGACTGGGTTCAGGCCATCAAGCGGACAAAGCGGAACACCCTGATCATGGCCGGCACCCTTACCAGCGTGTGCATGGCCTTTCCGGCCTTGAGCGCCGTAGCGGACGGATACCGGGTGTTCTGCGTGGTGGACGCCTCCGGCAACTGGAGCAAGATGGCCACGGATCTCACCATTGCCCGCATAGCCATGGCCGGCGTTGTACCCATAGACACCTACGCCGTGCTCTGCGAAATCATGAGCACATGGAACCGGCCGGATGCCGGGGAGTTCGCGGCCATCATGGTCGAGCACATCGTGCCTCCCTATCTGGCCCTGATGGAAAGCTACGACAAGGCCCAGTCCGTGCAAAAGCACGGCCGCGAGACCAAGATGGACAATGCGTAGGGGCTGTTTCCGAATAACGGGTTTTGGCCCGAGGGCAAGGAAAGTGGGCTTTTTTGCGAAGGGAGTGGACTCTGACGGTCCTCAACCGGAGCGAAAAAGCCCCCTTGACGCCGCAATCGGACAAAAGACGCTATTTGGAGACAGCTCCTGGCGGCGCCGCTACTGTGCGGCTTCCTTGTCCTTGGCCAGCGCCTCCGCGGCCGCGCGACTCTCGGCGCTGTGGCAGGGACGGCAACCTTTGAAGGAGGGATAGGCCCCCGGATTCTGTTCGGCCAGCATGCTGTGGCAGCCGTAGCAGGAGCGGTTTGTTCCCTTGGCGTGGAAGGCCATGTACATGCTCATGGGGTCGCGCTCGCTCGCGCCGGGGGTGCTGTGGCACGCCTCGCGACAGGACGAAAAAGGAGCCGTTGCCGAGCTTTCGTGGTGGCATGTCTTACAGGAAAAACCCTTGTCCGCGTGCGACTTGTGCGAGAACACAACGCTCATGCGCGCGGAGCTTCCGCCTTCAATGAGAATGGGGTAGTTCTTGATGGAGCTCTTGGGTTTGTCGGCCCGCGCCTCACCAACCCAGACAAAGGCCACGATAACCAGGAGTGTTGCCAGATATCTCATGCGGATGCTCCTTTTCAAAGCGGTGCGCCGTCCTGAATACGTCGCGGCCCCGCCCTGCCTCGTTCAGAATTGCGCGGAGGACCAAAGCAGTCTCTCCGGGCGACACATTGCCCCGGAACAGCGGTTGACGCGCGGCACATGGGACCGGAACGCGCGGAACCTCCCGCCGAAGCTACTCTGAAAAGCACAGGAACGCAATGGCATCGTTGCGCTTTCATAAAGCCGCGTTCCACACAATAGTGGGCGGGCGTTACCCGGCCCGAAGGCACGCAATGCAAAAGGCTTCCGGCGCGAATCCGGAAGCCTTTCGCTTTGACCCGCGGCAGTATTACTTGGTGCAAATCAGGTCGCCGTTGTCGTTCTCGATCTCCGAGCAGGGAAAGTTCGCGACGCCCAGGGAGGTTTTCTTCCATGTGCCGCTCTTGGTCTGGCACTCGGCGAAAAGGTCGCCGTTCTGGTTCAGCTTGATATTCCTGCACGTTTTCTTGTAGCTGCCGTTGGGAGCGCTGGCCGCTTCGGACACGCTGTCCATGCTCACAAAAGCAGTGCCGGCCGCGAAGGCCGCGAGAAAAGAAAGTAACAACAATTTACGCATGCTCGCTCTCCTTAGTTGGATAAAAAAACTCCACCGGGCCACGAAAGGCGCCCGCTTTCAGCGGCCGCCTGACCAGGACGCGCGTCCCGGGGGGAAAAGAACGGATACGCGCGCCCGGAGGGCGGTTGCCCTGTAACAGCATTAGCAAAAAGCGAACCGGCCCGGCAAAACGACCGCCATTCGCCGTTTCGGCGAAAAACCGGCCTGCCATCCCCGGCCTTGCTCCGTGGTTTTCTGCACAAATTTTTATCAGCTTGACGTTACCTGCCAATTTTTTTGGCATCCTTGAACACGACACTTAGTCGGCCTTTCTTTTTTTCTCGAAACTTCACATCAAATTCACACAACTCTCACGGAATCTTCGTTCGGTCTTCGTCGTGCCGCCGTACCCTGCTTTCAACGCCGGCCCTTTCGCGCGGCAACACCTTTTTACCGAACGTTGCAGGAGCACCTCCATGAGCGATTCCCATACGACGCCCGAACTCCCCTCCGACGATCCGGCCGACGCTTCCGCCAACCCGGTCCATACCTCCGACACCCCGGCCGGCGCTTTCGCCGATTCCCCATACCGCGCCGCCGGCGCGCAAAGGTCCGGCTTCTCCCCCCGCGAAGCGATCAAATCCGGGGTCGGTAAGCTCACGGGCAATGCGCTGGCGCGCTGCGGCATCATCTTCTTCATCACCCTCATACTGCTCGTCCCGCTCGGCTTTGTCAAAAACATCGTTTACGAGCGCCAGTACCTGCACCAGGAAGCCACGCGCAACATCACCTCAAGCTGGGGCGAGGCCCAGAGCATAAGCGGGCCCGTGCTGGTGCTTCCCTACGGGGTGTGGCAGGACCACAAAAAAACCGTCACCGTCAAAGTGGGCAAAGAGGAAAGGGAAAAAGAAGTCGTCGAAAGAAAATATTCCATGCGCTACAAGCTCATCCTGCCCGCCGAACTGAGCTTTGACGCCAGGGTGGAGCCGGAAATCCGCTACCGGGGCATTTACCGTCAGGCCCTGTACAACGCGCCCGTCGCCATTCAGGGCCACTTTATCCTGCCCAAAACCGACGATTTCGCCAGCAATACGCAACAGATCCACTGGGACAAAGCCTGGCTGGCCGTGGGCATTACGGATCTGAAAACCATATCCGAAAGCGGCACCCTGCAATGGGCCGACAGCGCGGCCCCGGCCTACAAACCCGGCACCAGGGTGGGCAACCTGCTCGGGCCCGGCTTTCACACCGATCTCGCTCTGACCGACAAAGCCGCCGGCGCCAAACAGGATTTCCTCCTCACGCTCTCCATCCGGGGCAGCGGCGGCATCGCCTTTACCCCGGTGGGCGAAAAAACCCTCATCACCGTGGCCGGCGCCTGGCCCGACCCCAGTTTTCAGGGCAACCTGCTGCCCGTTGAGCGAAAGATCACGGACAAAGGCTTTTCCGCCCGCTGGAACATATCCAACCTCACCCGCACCTATCCCCAGATTGAAGACGTGCCAAACCTGGAATCCGTCCGCGAGCTCGACTCCCTCCGCGCCTTCACCGCCGGCGTGGACCTGCACGAAACCGTTTCCCTCTACCGCATGGTCCGGCGGGCCGTGCACTACGGCATCCTGTTCATCGCCGTATCCTTCGTCACCCTGTTCGCCTTCGAGATGGTCTCCCGGCAGCGCATGCACCCGCTGCAGTACGGCATGGTGGGGCTTTCCATGTCCCTGTTCTATCTGGTATTGCTGTCCCTGGCGGAGCACATCGATTTCGGCCTGGCTTTCGCGGCCGCCAGCGCGGTCACGGCCGCCATGAACAGCCTCTATGTCGCCGCCGCCCTGCAAAGCAAAACGCGCGGGCTGGTCATGGCCGCCCTGCTCTCCGGTCTCTACGCCCTGCTCTTCTCACTGCTGCGCATGGAAGACTTCGCCCTGCTCGTGGGCACCGGGCTCGTGGTGGCCATGATGGCCGTGCTCATGTTCGTCACCCGCAAGCTGCCGCATAGCGAAGAGTAGCGAGGGAAGAATGCCTCCGGCGGCCGGGGGAAGGGGAAACCCCCTTTTGAAAAAGGTGGGTTTCCCCTTCCCCCGGACCCCCCATCCCCTT
>JAVBOI010000137.1:0-37803 GCA_031550695.1 Desulfovibrio sp.
CATCTGGGGCGGCTCTGGGCGACGCACATTAAAAATTTAGTTCCCCCCCCCCCGGCCCCCCCTTCCCCCTTCCTTCAAAACTTTTTAGTTTGGGGTATGAGAGGGAGCGAAAACGCGGAACGTTTCTCCCCGGCGGGGCTCCCGGACAGGGGGCGGATCACAACACCATGCCCGGCTCGTGAAAAACCGAGCCGCCGAAATATATTTCGAGAAGTAAGGAGACAGCATGCAAGTCATCACCTTTCCCATCGGCCCCCTGGAAACCAACTGCTTTCTCGTGCACAACGGCAAGCAGGCCATTGCTATTGATCCGGGCGGCAAACCGGCCAAGGTGGTCAACTACCTGAACACCCACAAGCTTGCTCTCACCCATATTCTGTGCACGCACCTGCACTTTGACCACACCATCGGCATCCACGACCTGGTGGAAGCCTTCGGCGCCCCGGTGCTGGCTTCGGAGCGCGACCGCTACATGCTGGACAGCGAACTGGGACGCGGCGGCGTCTGGGGCGTGCCGCCGGTGGAACCCTACGATTTTACGAACATAGAACCGGGCGAGCATACCTTTCTGGGCGAAACATGCACGGTCCTGGCCACTCCCGGCCACACGCCCGGCGGCCTGTCCTTCTATTTTCCGGCTCTGAAAACGGTTTTTGCCGGCGATACGCTGTTCTACCGCTCCATCGGCCGCTCGGATTTCCAGGGTGGCGACCAGGATGTGCTGCTGGCTTCCATCCGCGAGCAGCTCTTTTCCCTGCCGGACGAAACCAAGGTCTGCACCGGCCACGGCCTGGCCACCACCATCGGCGATGAGAGGCGCAACAATCCCTACGCCGGGGATTTCAAACGGTAAAACGCCAATTTTTTTCGTCTGGCGGCGTTGCTCGCCTTTTTTCCAGGGGGGCAGGCCATAAGAGGCCAGCCCCTCCTGAAAAAGGGCTTGCGCCCGGCCGGACGAAAAAACTCGGCGTTTTCCTTTCTTGTTGCCATTTGGCCTATTTTCCAGCAGAATGCTTTTGTTTATGCGCTTTTTTTCCCTTCACCGCACAAAGGAGGACCGTATGAAAAAACTGCTCCGCCGCATCGCTGTCCTGGCTGCCGTCACGGCCGCCCTCACGCTCTGCGCGGGATCGGCCCTTGCCGGCACCGTGAAAATAGGCCTCATGGCCCCCATTACCGGCGCCTTTGCCAGTGAAGGCCAGGATATGCAAAAAATTGTCGAATTGATGGTCGAAGAGCTGAACAAGGCCGGCGGCATCAAGGGCGACAAGATCGAGCTGGTGGTGGAAGACGACGGCAGCACGCCGCGTTCCGCCGCCACGGCCGCCAGCCGCCTGGTGGCCAAGGGCGTGCCCGTGGTCATCGGCACTTACGGCTCGGCCGTTACCGAAGCCTCGCAGGATATTTACGACGAGGCCGGCATTGTGCAGATCGCCACCGGCTCCACGTCCATCCGCCTGACGGCCAAAGGCCTGAAGCGCTTCTTCCGCACCTGCCCGCGCGACGACGAGCAAGGCCGCGTGGCCGTGGAAACCCTGTCCAAGCTGGGCTTCAAAAAAGTGGCCATCCTGCATGACAACTCCGCCTACGCCAAAGGCCTGGCCGAGGAAGCCAAGAAGCTGATCGAGGACAAAAAGAGTGCGGAAATCATTTTCTACGACGCCCTGCAACCGGGCGAACGCGACTATTCCGCCATTCTGACCAAAATCAAGGGCGTGAAGCCTGAAGTGATTTTCTTTACCGGCTACTACCCCGAAGCCGGCCTGCTGCTGCGCCAGATGGCGGAAATGAAATGGTCCGTGCCCATGATCGGCGGCGACGCGGCCAACAACCTGGACCTGGTGAAAATCGCCGGCGTGGCCGCGGCCAAGGGTTACCGTTTCATTTCCCCGCCCATGCCGGCCGACATCGACACCCCGGCGGCCAAGTCGTTCCTGGCCGCGTACAAGGCCAAGTATAACAGCCAGCCCAGTTCCATCTGGTCCGTCATTGCCGGCGACGCCTTTATCGTGCTGACCGAGGCCATCAAGGCCAAGGGAACCGACGCGGCCGCCATTGCCGAGTACCTGCACAAGGACATGAAGGCCGTTGACGGCCTGACCGGCAAGATCTCTTTTGACGACAAGGGCGACCGCGTGGGTGATCTGTATCGCCTTTACGAAGTCAACGACAAAGGTGAGTTCGTCCTGCAACCGCAATAGCAAAATGCCCGTCCGAACCGAACTCCCGGTTCGGACGGGCAAATAAAGCTCCGCTCGAATCCCCTTTATCCGGGAGCCCGGCCGGGGCGAACCCTTGAGGTCTCCCGTCCCCTTCTCATACCCCAAATTAAGAAGGTTTGAAGGAAAGGGGATGGGGGTCCGGGGGAAGGGGAAAGGAAACGTGGGGGTGCTCCCCCCTTCCTTAAAAGTTTCCTTTCCCCTTCCCCCAGTTCTTCACCTCCCGCATCCGCATCCGAGAAGCGCATGGAAGAATTTTTGCAGCAGTTGACCAACGGGTTGGCCGTGGGAGGCATATATGCCCTGATCGCCCTGGGTTACACCATGGTGTACGGCATTTTGCGCCTGATCAACTTTGCTCATGGCGATCTGTTCACCCTGGGGGCCTACCTTGGCCTGACGCTGCTCATGTCCTTTGGCCTGTCCGGGGTGATGAGCGGCCTTGTGGTGGCGGCGGTGCTGATTATCCTGGCCATGGGTCTGGTGGCCGTGGTCGGGTATCTGCTTGAGCGGGTGGCTTACCGGCCGTTGCGTAATTCCGACCGGCTCACGGCCGTGGTTTCGGCCCTGGGCGCGTCCATCTTTTTCCAGAACGCGCTAATGCTGGTTTACGGAGCCAAGAGCCAAGTCTACCCCAGCGGCATCCTGCCTTCCACTTCCTTCATGCTGCTGGGCGTGGAGGTGCCGCTGATGCGTTTTCTGATGTTCGCGGCCTCGGTGGTGCTGATGTGTCTGTTGTACTGGTTCATCAACCGCACCCGCATCGGCGCGGCCATCAGGGCCGTGGCCATTGACCAGGGCGCGGCCAAGCTCATGGGCATTGACGTGAACCGCATCATCTCGCTGGTCTTTCTTATCGGCCCGGCGCTGGGCGGCGCGGCCGGGGTGATGGTGGGGCTGTACTACGGCCAGATCACCTACGACATGGGTTTTTCCTTCGGACTTAAAGCCTTTATTGCCGCCATTCTCGGCGGTATCGGCAATATTCCCGGAGCCATGCTCGGCGGCATACTGCTCGGCGTTATCGAAGCCCTGTGCGCGGCGTATATCTCCATTGCCTGGAAAGACGCCATCGCCTTCTGCGTGCTCATTCTCATCCTGATTTTCCGGCCCACCGGGCTGCTTGGCGAAAGGGTGGCCGATAAAATATGAGCGTGCGGACCATCCTTAACCACAGGCATTTTTCCCTGGGCCTGGGCACGGCCTTTTTCGTGATCATGGCCGCCATTCCCTCGCTGCTCACAGCGGCCGGCGCGCCCGGCGGCGGCATTGCCCAATTGGATGTGCTGAACAAAATCGGCATCTCCGCCGCCCTGGCCCTGTCCCTTAATCTCATTCTGGGCCAGACCGGGCTGTTCCACATGGGGCACACGGCCTTTTTCGCCGTGGGCGCCTATGCCACGGCCATTCTTAACACCGTGTACCAGTGGCCCATTTTCAGCACCATGCCCGTGGCCGGCATTCTGGCGGCCGTGTTCGCCCTGTTGGTGGCCCTGCCCATCATCCATTTGCGCGGCGATTATCTGCTCGTCGTCACCATCGGCATTGTGGAAATCGTCCGCATCTGCCTGATGAACAACGTTTTCGGCATTACCGGCGGTGCCAACGGCATTTTCGGCATTGCCCGGCCGGCCATGTTCGGCCTGGTGTTTTCCACTCCACGGCTTCAGTACTACCTGATCTGGGGCTTCACCGGCATTACCATCATCCTGTTCCATTTGCTGGAGCATTCCCGCTTCGGCCGGGCCCTCAACTACATCAAGCAGGACGACCTGGCCGCGGCCGGCTGCGGCATCAACGTGGCCCGCTACAAACTCATGGCCTTCTGCCTGGGCGCCTTCTGGGCCGGTATGGCCGGAACCCTTTATGCAGCCAATATTCGCAGCATCGAGCCGACTTCCTTCAACTTTTTCGAATCCGTCATCCTGTTCGCCATCGTCATTCTGGGCGGATCGGGCAGCATTGCCGGCGTCATTCTCGGCTCATTCCTGCTCATCGGGCTTCAGGATCTGTTCCGCGACTTCAACAGCGCCCGCATGCTGGTGTTCGGCGCGGCCATGATGGCCATGATGATCTTCCGGCCGCAAGGGTTGCTGCCGGCCCGCCGTCGGCGCTACGACGCCAGAAAGTTCCTGGGCAAGTTTACCTGCGCCATCCGCCGCCAGTGCGCCGCCGCTTACAACCCCTATGCCGAAGACGAAGGGGAGCAGACATGAGCCTGCTTTCCCTGCAAAACCTGCTCAAAACCTTTGGCGGCCTGGTGGCCGTGGCCGGCGTTTCCTTTGAGGTCGAAGAGCACTCCATAGTCGGTCTGATCGGCCCCAACGGCGCCGGCAAGACCACGGTCTTCAACATCATTACCGGCAATTACAAGCCGGATTCCGGCGACGTCATCTTTGACCGCAACTACATCACCGGCCGGCCCACCCACGACATCGTCAGCCTGGGCATCGCCCGGACCTTTCAGAACATCCGCCTGTTCCAGAACATGAGCGTGCTGGAAAACGTTCTGGCCGGCTGCCACTGCCGCATGCGGGCCGGGTTGTTCTCCTCCATGTTCCGCACGCCGCGTCAGCGCAACGAGGAACGCCGGGCCGTGGAACGGGCCATGCGCGAACTGGCCTTTGTCGGCTTGGACCACCAGTACAACAGTCTGGCCGGCAGCCTCTCGTACGGCAACCAGCGGCTGCTGGAAATAGCCCGCGCCCTGGCCTCGGACCCGCGCTTTCTTATCCTCGACGAACCGGCCGGCGGCATGAACGACCAGGAAACCGCCGACCTCATGGGCCTTATCCGCGCCATCCGCGATCGCGGCATCACCACCCTGCTCATCGAACACGACATGAACCTGGTCATGCGCGTGTGCCACAAGCTGGTGGTCTTGGAATACGGCGCCGTCATCGCCGAAGGCACCCCGGCCGAAATCAAAACCAACCCCCCGGTCATCGAAGCCTATTTGGGAGCCGACGATTAGGGGGAGAGAAGATTGGGGGAAGGGGAAAGGAAACTTTTGTAAAAGTTTCCTTTCCTCTTCCCCCAAACCCCCATCCTCTTTCCTTCAAAACTTTTTAGTTTGAGGGTTGTTGTGGTCCGGTAACGCCGGGCCTTTCTTTTTGGCGGGGCTCTCGGACAAAACCCGTCAGAAGGCGCCCCCCCCTACCACTGCCGGCGGCGGAGGGTATTCCAGGTATACAGGGCCAGAGCGGTCCAGATGAGGATGAAGGTGATGGCGGTTTCGCGGGTAAAGGGCTCGTCGTATGCGAGCACGCCGAGAAGGAGCACGCAGGTGGGGGTCATGTACTGGAGGATCCCCAGGGTGGTCATGCGAATGCGCCTGGCCCCGTAGGCGAAGCATATCAGGGGAATGGTGGTGATCAGGCCGGAGCTGATCAGCAGGGCGTCAATGGCGAGATCGTGACGGAAAAAAGCGCTGTGCCCGTGTACGGCCTGGTATATCAGATAAGCGGCGGCAATGGGCAGCACCACAAGGGTTTCCATGAACATGCCGGGCAGGGCTTCGACAATCAGGACCTTGCGCAGCAGTCCGTAGATCCCGAAAGAGAAGGCCAGCCCCAAGGGCACATAGGGCAGGTGCCCGAGGTTTCCCATGCGGTAGATGACGGCCGCGGCAGCCACGGCAATGGCCAGCCAGACAAAGGGGCCGGCCTTTTCGCGAAAAAGGACTATGCCGAAAAGGATGTTCACCAGGGGCGTGATGTAGTAGCCGAGGCTGGCTTCCACCACCATGCCGGACATGATGGCCCAGATGTAGAGATACCAGTTGCCGGCCAGGATACATCCGCTGGCCAGCAGCCCGAGCAGGTTGCGTCTTGTGCCCAGAAACCGCTTGAGGCCGCCCAGGCGGCCGCGAAAAAACATGAACGGCAGCACGGCCGCGAAAGACCAGAGGATGCGGTGGCAGAGCACCTCAAGGGGATCGACCGAGGCCAGAGCCTTCCAGAACACGGGCAGGATGCCCCAGGCGACAAAGGCGAAAAAAGCGGCCAGCACGCCCGCGTTGGAGGAACCCTCGGCTTGAGCCGAAGAGGCGTCCGGCGCGGAACCGGCGGGGTCGGCGGACGTGGCCGGGCCGGGGGGCGTTGCGCCGTGGTTGTGATCCGAGGGGGTGTTCATGGCTGCGCGGGCATCGGGTATCCGTCGGCCTTGCGGCAACCGGCGGGAAAAGCGTTGTTGGAAAAAAATTCAGGGGAGGCGCCGGCCTCCCCTGAATATGACGGCGTTAACCGGGGGCCGGCTTAGAGGAAGGAACGGGTAAACAGCGCCTCAATGGCGGCCTTGCCGTTGGCTTCCAGAAAACGGGTGCCGGTGGCGGTAAAACTCTTAACCATAATCGCCGGCGCGTTTTCAGGAACCCACTTGTCGGCCTCCCATTTGAACCAGGCGTTTTTTTCCTGATCAAAGACGTACAGGGGCTTGTTGCAGATTTTGGCGAATTCCGCGCCCCAGCCGGTGCCGCCCTTTACGGTGTTGTCGGGCAGGATGGTGCCTACCACGAACACTTCCTGGCCGCTGCTCACCTGCCAGCAAATGCTCTGCAGCACTTTGCGGAACAGGGGCGCGCTGGTGTACTGGCGGCTCATCAGGCGCGAAACATAGGTCAGGCTCACATCCTTGAGGGCCAGTTCCTCGTTGGTGAGAAAACGCACGCCGCGCGCGCGTTCGCTCTGGTGTCCCTCAAAGCTGTAATTGACTTCCTGCAGGCCGCACCGTTCGGCCATCAGGCCGAAATAGGCCTCGGTCCCGGCGGCTCCGCCGCTGTAAAGCACGCAATCTTTCGGAATAAGCATTGATCCTCCGGTGGGCCGGCCGTGCGGCAGCCCCGTCCGTTCAGGCGAAAACGCCGGTTATAAGTGCTGCACGCGGGCGCGGCCCTCGCCGGTCTGGAGAACCCGGACCCGGTCGCCCCTGACAAAAAAATCGTCGTTGCCCTGGACCACGACCATGGTTTCGCCGTTGTCCATTTCCATGGTGATCTGGGTGGCCTTGTAGCGGCGCACTCTGTATTCGGCCGCCCCGCCGGCCAGAGCGCCCGCAGCGGCTCCGCCCAAGGTCATGAGGGTACGGCCCGTGCCGGCCCCGAACAGGCTGCCGATCAGGCCGCCGGCCACGCCGCCCACCAGGGGGCCTACAATGGACGGATCTTCCTCCACCATCACTTCGGTCACGTCGACCACGGTGCCCTGGTTGACGCGCTGCACCGTGCGCACGTCGCCGTCGGAATAGGTTTTCCCCCCGCGCGAGGCGCAGCCGGGCAGAATCATCCCCAAAGCAAGAGTAAGGATGACCAGCGCCCTGGCGCAACGGCCGCCGTGAGTTCCGAAAAAGGATATCATAGATTCCCCTTTGCCGGCGCATCCGAACTGTTCCGCCGCCGGTGTTGCAAAGTGTATACCGTATATTGTTCCGCCCTGGCAAGCCGCACCCGCCGCCGCTCTCACAGCAGCAGGGCCGCGCCCACCAGCAGCGGAACCAGCAGGGTCAGCGTCATACCGCTGAACACGGCCACCACCGCCGCCTGTTCGCCGGAAAAACGGGCGATCACGGGCAAGGTGGTATCCATGGCCGTGGCCCCGGCCGCCGCCACCGGGGCCAAAGGTCCGCAGAGCCGGGCCAGCAGCGGCGCGCCCAAAAGAGCCATGACCTCGCGCATGATGTTGGCAAGCAAAGCCACCGACGCCAAAGCCGAATGGCCCGCGTTCTCAATCATGATGCTGGACAGGCTGTAATAGCCCAGGCCCGCGCCCACGCTTAAACAATCGCGCGCGCCCATGCCCGGCAAAACCAAAGCGGCCGCCAGCGCCCCCACAATCGTGCCGGCAACAACAAGCAACGGCGCCGCCAAAATTCCAACACCCAGATCGCGCAGCACCCGAAAAACCTTGAGATCCGCGCCCAGGCCTATTCCTACCGCGAAAACGAGCAGATACAAAGCATACGTTGCCAGGCCGGGCCGGTTGATCCACACAGGAACCAGTGAAACATATGCAAGTATGATGCCCAGGGAAAAACAGCCCAGAATCCGCAACGAACCGCCCAAAGCCGAGGCCGACGCTCCCCCGCCGCCCACGCTCCGCCGCTTGCCCACCGGAAAAAATCTCCTGGCCGCGGTCAGGCAGATCACGCTGCCGGCCGTGCAGAAAAACGCTATGCACAGCGCCCGGCCGCCAATGGCCGGCAAATCGGCCAGCAGCATCGCATCCGAGCCCAGCCGCGCCCCCAGGACAAACAGCAGGCCGTATACCGCGCACAAGGCAACCCTGTCCGCCAGCCGCAAAAAATCCGCCGCAAGCCTGCGCCAGAACCCCACCGCCATGCCCAGGCCAATGCAGCCGATAATGATAAGTATGTCCAGCATGGATAAAAGCCGCTTCCCCCTACAACACAAACACTGTCGCCAGGCCGAGGAAGAGGAAGAAACCGGCGCCGTCGGTGATGGCGGTGAGGAAAATGCTGGAGGCCTGGGCCGGATCGCGTCCCATTTCCTTGAGCAACAGGGGGATGGAGGCGCCGGCGAAAGCGCCGAGAATCATGTCGAGGATAAGAGCGGAAACCATGACGGTAGCAAGGGCCAAGTGCTGGGTGAAAAGAAACACGGCCAGCCACACGACCACGCCGAGAATACAACCGTTGGCGAGGCTGATTTTTCCCTCGCGCAGCACGGCCCACCAGGCTTTGCGCCGGGCGAAGCGTTCCATGGCCAGTTGGCGGATCATGACGGCCAGGGCCTGTTGCCCGGTATTGCCGGCCTGGTTGGCCACCATGGGCATGAACACGGCCAGGATGGCCATTTGGGCGATGCTGCCGTCGAACAGGTAGACCACGCAGGCGGACAGGGCCGAGTTGAACATGTTGACGAGCAGCCAGGGCAGGCGCATGCGCACGGACTCGTGCCAGGGGGTGTCGGTGGTTTCGTCCTGTCCGGCGCCGACCATGCCGAGCATGTCTTCGCTGGCCAGATCGTTGATGATGTCGATGACGTCGTCGTGGGAAATGACGCCGAGCAGGCGGTTTTCGTAATCGACCACCGGCAGGGCCATGAGGTTGTAGTGGCCGATAAGGCGGGCCACTTCCTCGCGCTTTTTGTCAAAGGTGACGGTAATGAGATCCTGGTCCTTGAGGGCGTCCTTGAGGGGGGTTCCAGGCGGCTGGATAAGCAGGTCGCGCAAAGAAAGCACGCCGGCCAGGCGGTCGTCCGGGGTGACGATATAGGCGTAGTAGGGAATTTCCTTGTCTTCGATTTCGGTCCGGATCTGGCGGATGGCCTCGTCAGCGGTGATATCCTGGTCCAGGATGATAATTTCGGTGTTCATGACCCCGCCGGCGGTTTCCGGGTCAAAGGCCATGAGGTTGCGGATTTCCTCGGCGTCTTCGGATTCCAGCTTGCTGAGAAGCACGTCGCTGTGGTCCTCGTCAAGTTCGTCCAGCACGTCGGCGGCGTCGTCCGGGGACATTTCGGCCACAATGCTGGCCGCTTTGTCCGGATCGAGGTTTTCCAGCAGTTCGACGCGGACGTGCTCGTCCAGTTCGGCCAGAGTTTCGGCGGCTTCTTCCACCGGCAGGGAGCTGAGCAGGCAGACCTGTTTTTCCAGACTGAGGTTTTCCAGGTGCTCGGCCACGTCGGCCGGGTGGGAAAACTCGGCCTCGTGCAACTCTTCGCTACAGTCGGGCAGGGCCTCGGCGGTCAGTTCCTCCCCGGCCGCGTCGCCTGTTTCGGACGAGCCGGTTATTGCGGGCGCGCCAGCCGGGACGGAGGAGCCCGGAAGCGTCTTGTCGCCGGCCTCGGCCGGTTGGCGCTCGGGGTCGTCCGGCCGGAGATCGGCTGAAGAAAGCTTGTCGTCACTCATGGCACGCGTCCGGGAATAAAAGGGAGAAAAAAGGGAGGGGGACTCGACAACCGCGCCGGAAAAGCGCAAAAAAGACGGATGCAATGCGGATTTCAGGCTGTTTTGGCGCATTACGCGCAAAACAGGACCGACTGAGGCCGGTTTCGGCCAGGGCCGAACGGCGCCGGGCGCGAAGCCCGTGCCGCCGGCTTTTTCTCTACCATCTCAGGCCCGGAGACACAATCCATGAGCGCCCCCATTTTCGACAATTTTTTTTCCGGCCAGGCCCGCGTCCATCTTGCGCGCGCCATCAGAGATTCCCTTGACGAGGACGGGCCGGACCTGACCTCGAACGCCGTCTTTGCCCCCGGCGATACGTTGAACGCCGTCATCGTGGCCAAGCAGGACACCCTGATCGCCGGGCTGCCCGTCGCTTCCCTGGCGCTTGAGGAATGCGCCCGGCTCGAGCCCGGTTCCTGGTCTTTGGAGAATCACGTCAACGAAGGCGCTTTTCTCGCCGCCGGAGCCAAGGTCGCCTCCATTGCCGGCGGCGCCCGCATCATCCTGCGCGCCGAACGGGTCATCCTCAATTTCATCTGCCATTTGTCCGGCATCGCCAACCTTGTTCGCGCCCATGCCGACACCCTGCATGGCACGAAAACCCGGCTGCTGGACACCCGCAAAACCCTGCCCGGCCTGCGCTATCCGGAAAAATACGCCGTGCTTGTGGGCGGCGGCGTGAACCACCGGAAAAACCTGGCCGAGTTGCTCATGCTTAAAGACAACCACATTGACGCCGCCGGCGGCATCACCCCGGCCGTGGCCGCCCTGCGCGCCGCCTATGACCCCGCGCCGCCCATTGAGGTGGAATGCCGCACCCTCAAGGAAGTGGCCGAAGCCGTACTGTGCGACGTAACGCGCATCATGCTGGACAACATGAACTCCCGAGCCATGCGCCAGGCCCTGGATCTCATCCCTCCCGGCATTGAAGTGGAGATCAGCGGCGGCGTCACCCTGGAAACCATTGCCGAGCTTGCCCGCGTGAATCCCAACCGTCCCCCGGACTTCATCTCCGTCGGCCGCCTCACGCACTCCGCTCCGGCCGCCGACTTCAGCATGAGGATAGGGGAACGCTGATTTTTTCCTTTTGGCGTCGTTGCTCGCCTTGTTTCAGGAGGGGCAGGCCAGACAATAAACTCCTGGGCAACTTCAAAAAGGATTTGCTCTGATGAAGGCGAGAGAATTGCGCGTTGAGCGCGTTTTTCCCGACCGCGCCGCATTGTGCAACACCCCTGAATAGAGTATTTTTGCCGTGTCCGTTGTAAAACCCCGCCCGCGCAGGAGAACGCATGTTACGCAGTATGACCGGCTTTGGCCGCTGCTTTCTGGAAGAAGAACGCTGGACCCAGATTTGGGAGATCCGCAGCGTCAACGGGCGGCATCTGGATATCCGCTGGCGCCTGCCCCTGCAAATCCGCTCCCTGGAGCCGGCCCTGGAACGACTGGTGAAAAGCCGCGCCACCCGCGGACGCCTGGAAATTTCCCTGTATCTGCAAATGCACCGCCAGGCCATGCAGGCCGTGGCTTTCAACGAAGACCAGGCCGACGCCATGTTCGAGGCCCTGGCCGATTTCGCGGCCTCGCGCGGCGATGAGTTCGCCCCGGATTACAACCGGCTGCTCAACCTTTCCTACCTGTGGGAAGAAGGGCCGCCGGAACCGGACGACGCCTTGAGCCAAAGCCTTGAGCGGGGTTTGGGCATGGCCCTGGAGGACTGGGACGAATCGCGGGCTCTGGAGGCCGGCGCCCTGGAAAAAGACCTGCTCACCCGCCTGCTGCGCATGGAGGAATGGGTGCAGTGCATCAGGGACCGCGCGCCCACGGTCAAAGAGGAACGCTTCACCCTGGTGCGCGAGCGCATTGCCGAAGCGCTGGAGCGGCATGGCCAGGAGCTGGACGAGGGCCGTTTTCTTCAGGAAATCGTCCTGCTGGCGGACAAGCTGGACGTGAGCGAGGAACTGACCCGCCTGGGCGTGCACCTTGACCGGCTGCGGGAACTGCTGGCCCAGGGCCGCGACGCCGGCCGCAAACTCGATTTCACCATGCAGGAGTGTTTTCGGGAAATAAGCACCTGCGGCAACAAGATCCAGGATGTGCAGGTGTCCCGCCTGGTGGTGGACGTGAAAAACGAACTGGAAAAATGCCGCGAGCAGATCCAGAACCTGGAGTAAACAGGCATGAGCGCTTCCGGCCGGCAACTTCTCAACCTGGGCTTCGGCAACTTTGTGGTCGCGGCCCGGGTGGTGGCCGTGGTCAACCCTTCGTCCTCGCCCATGCGCCGTCTGCGCGAGGACGCCAAGCAGAACGGCAGACTGATTGACGCCACCCAGGGACGCAAAACCCGTTCCCTGGTCATCACCGATTCCAACCACGTCATTCTTTCCGCCGTGCAGGCGGAAACCATGCGCCAACGCTTCCAGGAGGAAGACGAGTGAGCTTTGAACAGCGTTCCGGCATTGCCCTGGTCATCTGCGCCCCCTCGGGCACGGGCAAGACCACCTTGATCAAACGGCTGGTGGCGGAATTTCCCCGCTTCGCCTTTTCCGTGTCCTGCACCACCCGCGAGCCTCGGCCCAATGAACGCCAAGGGGCGGATTACGACTTTATCTCGCGCGACGAGTTCCGGCAACGGCGCGACGCCGGCTATTTCGCCGAATGGGCCGAGGTGTACGGCAATTTTTACGGAACGCCCCTGGAATCCACCCGCGCCTTGCTGTCGCAGGGCCGGGACGTGCTGTTCGACATAGACGTGCAAGGGGCCTCGCAACTGCGCCGCACCATCCCGGGGGCTCGCCTCATCTTCATCCTGCCCCCCTCGCGCCCGGAACTGGAGCGCCGCTTGAGCGAACGCGGCACCGAAACCCCGGACAGCCTGAAGCGGCGCCTGCGGGTGGCCGGTTCGGAACTGATCCAGGCCCACTGGTTCAACAGCTGGATTATCAACGACGACCTGGAAACGGCCTGGCAGGAACTGCGGTCCGCCTACATCGCCGCCACCCTGTCACCGGTGGTCCAGGCCGGCTTTTTGAGCGACCTTCTGCAGCAGTGGGGCGCGGATGATGCCTGAGACAACCGGGCCGGGAACAGTTGGAATACGAATCGCCCGGCGCGGCGCGCCCATCCTGGCGGTAGCCCTGGACGTACCCCTGTCCGAACAGGCTCTGGCCCTGGCCGAAACCCTGCGCGGTCTGCCCGTTTGGCTGAAAGTGGGACTGGAACTGTTCACGGCCGAAGGGCCTACCCTGGCCCGACGGTTGGTAGAGCGGCGATTCCCGCTATTTCTCGATTTAAAGTTTCATGATATACCGAACACGGTACAAGGCGCGACCCGATCCGCCACCCTGCTCGGCGCACGCATGACCACGCTGCACGTTTGCGGCGGCGAGGCCATGTGCCGCGCCGCCGTGGCCGGACGAGAGGAGGGGCTGGATCTGCGCCGGAAAAAAACTTTTCAAGACCGCCGCCTTCCGGAATCCGGCCCGCTGCTCATGGGCATAACCGTGCTCACCAGCGACGCCGGCCGCGAAGAAGACCTTCGGGCCACGGTGGTTGAGCGCGCCCTGACGGCCAAATCCTGTGGCCTTGACGGCGTGGTCTGCTCCGGACGCGAGGCGGCGGCCGTCAAAGCCGCCTGCGGCGGCGATTTTCTCTGCCTCTGCCCCGGCATCCGCTTTGACGGCTTTGCCGGCAGCGACGACCAGGCCAGGATATGCACGCCCGCGCAGGCAGTCCGGGCCGGAGCCGATTTTCTGGTCATGGGCCGGCCCGTCACCGGGGCGGCAAACCCGGCCGAAGCCGCGGCCGCGGCCCTTAAGGAAATGGAACTGGCTTCGCGCACCACATAACCCTTCTGTCAGGCGACTACCCATGACGACGCAGGATCATCACGAAAAACGCGAACACATCAACGGCGTATTTTCCTCGCAGGAAGTGAGAAAGGTCGGCACGGGCACCACAACCCGCAAGGCCATCCAGAAAGCGTTCTGGTTCTGCATCGAACAGGATGACGGCATGGTCGAGGTGCAGCCCCTGAACTCCAATTACGTTCCCTCCGGCCCCAAGAAAAAGGTGGGTATGGAATCCTTTCTGACCAGCTTCTCGCCCGAGCCGGAGCTGTATGTCGCCAACGTGTACCCCAAAATGCGCGAGTTGAACAAAACCATCGCCAGAGCGGAGCGACACCGGAACAACAAGGAATACTACAGCGCCGAAATGGAATACGGCACGGCCCTTAAGGTGGACGAAGAAAACGTGCGCGCCAACTTCGGCCTGGGCATCACCTACCTGGATCGCGGCGAAACCGGCAAGGCGGAAAATATCTTCGAGCGTCTGGTCAAGCTGGACGCGGCCTTTGAAAAGGAACACAAGCACCTGTTCAACGAATTCGGCATCAACCTGCGCAAGAACGGCATGCTGGACCAGGCCGTATCCTACTACACCCGGGCCATGGAACTGGCCGTCGAGGACGACCACCTGTACCACAACCTGGCCAGGGCCTACCTGGAAAAAAAGGATGTGGGCCGCGCCATCGAGTATCTGCTCAAGTCCCTGGAGCTGAACCCCGGCCTGGAAGCCTCAACCAAGTTTCTGCTCTGGCTGGTCAGCAAAAACCTTGTCCCGGCCGAGCACAAGGCCGCCGTGGCCGCCATGCTCCAGAAAATCAAGCAGGCCCAGGGCATGGCTAAACAGCCGGCCCCGGCCGGCGAAACTCCTGACGCCGCCGGCGAAACCGGCAAAGGGACAGCCACATGAACGCGCACCGCCTGGAAGAAGCCCGCCTTTTTCTTCAGGAACTGGCGGAACATCCGCCTTGGCTTCCCTACGAGCCCACGCTGCTGCCCCTGCTTTTTTCCGCCACGCGCGACGATTCCACCGCCTCCATTTCCGATCTGACCGCTCTGATCGAGCGCAGCCAGAACCTGACCGCCAGGGTGCTCACCATCGCCAACTCCGCCGTGTACGCCCTGGAATCCACGGTCACTTCCCTGCACCGGGCCCTGGCCGTTCTGGGCTTTCGCGAGGTCCGCACCCTGGTGATCATGGTGGCCGCGGTTTCCGCCATTAAAGGAGCCAAGTTGCCAAAGGAATTCGATGCCAGCGCCTTGTGGCGGCATCATCTGCGCATGGCCTGCATCGCCAAAGCCATGGCCGCCGCCCTGCGCCAGGAGCCCGATCCCAAGCGGGCGGTTTCGGCAGAAACGCTGATCTGGGCCCCGGACGAGGCCTATGCCGCCGGCCTGCTGCACGATATCGGCAAGGTCTTTCTGGCGGCCAACCGGCCGGAGGCCTGGCGGGGCATTGACGATCTGCGCCTTAAAAGCGGCTCAAGCTTTGCCGAGGCCGAAGACGCTTACTGGGGCATGGACCACGCCGTAATCGGCTCCCAAGTGCTGCACCAGTGGAAACTGCCCCGCCTGCTTACCGACCCCATCAACTGGCACCACGCAGCCGATCTGGCCCCGGACTTCAAGGCCGAGGCCAAACTGCTCTGCGCCGCCGACCATATCGCCCATCAGGGCGTCGGCGATAACGGCGAACTGCCCGAGCGGGCCTCGGCCTTCATCCCCCCTGCCGCCGATCCGCTGGCCCTCGGCCTGGCCGTCAAGGGCGCCCTGGCCAGCAGCAAGTTCGACGCTCTTATGGGACTTGCGGGGTAAGGGCATGCGCTGGATCTTTCGCAATGAACACTCCCCGCCCGTGCCGGACACTGTTTCGCGCTGGGCAGGACAACTGGAAATATCCGAGTTGCTGGCCCGCTTTCTCTGGCAGCGCGGGTTGCACGATCCTGACTCCATGCGTATTTTCCTCAACCCGGTCCTGCGCGGCCTGGCGCCCCTGGACGCCTGGCCGGGCCTGCTCGAAGCCGCTTCGGTCCTGGCCCGGTCCCTGCTTGAGGGCAAACGGCTGTGCGTGTGGGGCGACTACGATGTGGACGGCATAACCTCCACGGCCCTGGTTCTGGATTTTCTCTCCCGGCACGGCTTTGAGGCCCGCCACCATATTCCCGACCGCCTGAACGAAGGCTACGGCCTGAATCGCGACGTGCTCAACCGCCTGGCCGCCGAAGGCGTGGGCATACTGCTCACCGTGGATTGCGGGATTTCGGACGTGGAAGCCGTGGCTCACGCCAAATCACTGGGCATGACCGTCATTATTACCGACCACCACCTGCCGGCCCAGGAAGTACCCAAAGCCGACGGCCTGGTCAATCCCCGCCTTTCGCCCTGCCCCTGCCCCAGCCTGGCCGGGGTGGGCGTGGCCTTTCTGCTCATGGCCGCCACCAACAACGAACTGCACGCCGCCGGCAGGCCCAAGGCCGACATGCGCGCCCTGCTGGACCTGGTGGCTCTCGGCACCCTGGCCGATGTGGTGGAACTTGGCGGCCAGAACCGGATTCTGGTCAAGAACGGCCTGCTCAAAATTGCCGAAGGCCAACGCGTGGGCATAGCCGCCCTCAAATCGGCCTGCAACTTTTCGCCCACGGCCGCTCTTGGCGCCGGCCAGGTTGTCTTTACCCTGGCCCCGCGCATCAACGCGGCCGGACGCCTGGGTTCCAGCGAAGCCGCCCTTGAGCTCATGCTCACCACCTCGCGCAAGCGGGCCGTGGAACTGGCCGCGGAACTTTCCCGCCTCAATGCCGAACGCCGGGACGAAGAAGAGCGCATCCTCAAGGAAGCCATGCTCCAGGCCGAAAAGCAGGCAAGCGCCGCCCGCATGGGTCTGGTGCTGCATTCCCCGGACTGGCACCCCGGCATCATCGGCATCGTGGCCTCGCGCGTGGTCGAAAGCCTGCACCGGCCCACGGTTGTTCTGTCCACCGTGGACAACTTTCTCAAGGGGTCCGGCCGTAGCGTGGCCGGCTTTGACATGCACGAGGCTTTCAGCCGCTGCGCCGATCTCTTTCTGAGTTTTGGAGGACACAAAATGGCCGCCGGCCTCAGCCTGCCCCCGGAGCACCTGGAAATTTTCCGGCAGCGCTTTGACGCCCTGGTGTCCGGCGGCCTGGGCGACACCCCCCAGGAAGCCGAGTGCCGTATTGACTGCGAACTTGATTTTTCGCAAGCCGACTTTCACCTGCTCAAGGAACTGGAAATGCTCCAGCCCTTCGGCATGGGCAACGCCGAGCCGGTGTTCGCCTCCCCGCCCGTACGCGTGAAAACCATGCGCGGCCGGCCCGGCTTCATGCTTCTGGAGCTTGAAGACGAAAGCAACGGGCTAACCCTGGCCGCCAAAGCCTGGCGGCACCTGGCCGACATGCCCTCTTCCCTCAAAGGCAAATACATCCGCATCGCCTACACCCCCCGTATCGACCGCTACAACGGCGCCGCCTCCATTGAATTGCGCATGAAGGACTGGAAAGAGGTCGAATAGGAAAAACTCAGCGTTTCCCAGGCCGTGCCTGCATCTTTTTTAAGAGCGGGTTAATTTTAAAATTACTTACTTCGTCCCGGCCAGCAAAATAGGGTTTCCAAAGGGGTTCACACAGAGCCTGTGCCCCCGGCCCCCTTTGGCCGCCGGAGGCAATACACGGCTCTTGGGCAACTTCAAATTAATCCGCTCTACCGCAGCTTTCTCTTTTCCCGCCTGCCAAAATGCCAGTAGTGATACTTGGCGCCGGGCAATTTTCCTTCGGCCACGGCCTGGGCCACATCGGGATTGGCCGCGAGATAGGCCTGCTCGTCAATGTCGCAGAGTCGCTCAAGATACTTCTGATAGGCCTCGTAGTGCGCGTATGCCGGACGCCTCATCACCCAGGCGCCTTTTTTGTGCGCGGTAAACAGGGCCACATCCACGACAAAATAGCCGGCCTCATCGCAGAGTTCGGCCATTTTCAGCCTGTAATCATGCGGAATGTAATGCTCCAAGACGAAATCCCGCTGTCCGGCCAGTTTAAAATACACCCCGGCCAGTTGCGGCAGCAGCCCGTCCTGGCAGATTTGCGTTGTGATGGCCGGCGGCATCATATGCTTCGTGCCTTCAACATAGCCGATGCGTTGTTTCAGCTCAACGCTCGCGGCGATTTCTCCGTCATGGATGCCGTGATACACGCTTTCGCCGAGGATCCTGAAAATGTCCGGCCGCAAAAGCGACCCGGCCACCGCGGACTTGCCGGAATAGTGGCTGTCCATGAACAGGACGGCCATGGGCCGCTTGTGTTGCACATGGAAAACGTGACGCGGGAGCGGATCGCCCCGCTGCATGACGCTTTGCCCCATGTATTTGTGCACATAAGGAGCGAGCATGGCGCGCACTTTGGCAAAGGTAGGGAAAAGACGCGTATCGTCATTCTCGGCCGTCATCGAGCGCGCGATCGGCACGAACTCGTTCGCCTCCCCTTCGGCCACGCCGATTTCAAGGACCAGGAGGCCGCCGGGTTCGAGCGCGTTCATCAGCAGCTCTATCAGAGCTTGCTGATCCGCCGCGTAATGCAGGGCCGAAAGGCATAAAATCACGTCATACTTTCTGGGGCCAAGGTCGGTCCAGTCCTTGCAGAAAAACGTGCACGAAGGAAACCAGCCACGCGCCTGCTCGATAAAACGCGGTTCGCGATCTATGCCGTGCACGAGCGCCGCTTTTTGAAAAGCGGCCCATCCGCAAAAATAGCCCTCGTTGCAACCGACATCCAGAACGGATTTGTCCCGCAGCACGGGCAACGACAAGGCCAGAAGCTTGGCAAAGCTGTCCGAGGAACCTTTCTGCCAGGGAAAATCATGGTACGCCATTCCGCAAATCCTCTCTGTATCAACACGCGCGGCCGCTACGGAGTACGCGCGGCGGCTGGAAAAACATGCGACATTTTATGGTAAACGGCAAGGGGGGGGGGAAGTATCGCGCTACAATAGTCTTTTTTCAACGTTGTCAGATGACTGGGGGGGCGTCCGTGAGGGCGCCCCTTTCCCTTGCTTCCGTTATGATTGCCGTTGCGTGATGTTCCCGGCGGTTTCTTTGCATGTGAACGGGCTGCCGGCCTTGATGGCAAATTCCGGCCGGACCAGCTGGGTCCCGGTGAATGCCGCATTGTCCGAGTCAGCGAAGACGAATTCTCCCTGCTTTATGGAGAAGATCGTCAGGTCAGCCTTGCGGCCTTCCTCAATTCTTCCATGCGTTCCCTCAAGGCCAAGGACACGAGCGGGGGATACCGTTACCAGGGAGATAATATCGTTGAGCGTGTATCCGAAAGTGAGAAATTTGGACATGGTAACAGCCAGGCTGTAGAGATTCTTGTCCCTGCTAAGGGCATGCAGGTCGCTACTGATGGCATCCGGCCTGAATCCGGCCTTTGTGGCTTTGCGTGCGGTATCCGCGCTGAAACTGCCGCCTCCGTGGCCAATTTCGAACAATACGCCACGCTCGCGAGCGGCAGTCACACTGGGGAGAATGCCGCCCGCCGCGTCAACGATTTTTCCCGACTTGCCGTGGAAGCAATGGGCTATCATGTCCCCTTTGTCCAAAAGTTCCAGCGTATCCCGAAGCAGCGGGGGTTCACTGCCTATATGGACCATCAGCGGGAGGGAGGCGCCCAGGGCCGCCTTCTTGGCCCGTATGGCGGGAATGAAGCTGTTGTCGCCGACAATGGAAGGTTCCATGCGTACTTTCAGCCCTTTGATAATTCCCGGCGCCGCTTTTGCCGCAGTCACGGCGGCGGCAATATCCAGGTCATCAAGAATGGCGGCTTCTTGCAATTTGCTTGTGATTCCTTTCCGGGCGATGTGAAGCAGGGCGTATATTTCTGTGTTGCTTTTCTCAATGACATCGCTCCGGAAAGCGCCGAAAGTGTCGGCGCCGGCACTGCCGCAATCCAGAAGAGTGGTTACGCCGGAATACACCCCGATATCGTCGGCCGGGAGCCCTATGGCCCCATGAAGATGCGTATGCATGTCAATGAATCCGGCGCAGCAGTACAAGCCCCCGAGATCCACAATCTGGGCCGCAGGGAAGCGCTTTACGGCATCCGGCAAAGAGCAGACCGCCTGAATGACTTCCTTTTGGATGACAATGGCCGCATCTTCGCGGCAGGAACCGAACGGGTCGATTATCTTGGCGTTTTTCAGGATAACACCGCCTGACGCGGCACCGGGTGTGAAAAGTGCTTCGGTTTTTGGTGTCGCCGCATCCGCGGCTGAAACCAGACTAGGAACGGCTCCCAGAGCGGTCAACGATACGCCGACAGCGACTGCGGTTTTGACAAAATCTCTTCTACTGACCAACGGGCGCACGGACATAATGAACTCCTGTATTACATGGTTACAAAACCATACCCGGCACCTGCCGGACCTTGTCCTGCTGAACGACTATACAGTTGATCGGTAACGCACATTGTTCGCCGAAACAATACCCATCACTGCTGTCCGGCTGAGCCGCCAAGTCTAGAGCAATTAACGCTTGAAAGAGTCGCTTAACGGCGGGCAAGGCACAGAGCCTGTGTCCGCGACCCGCCTACGCCTCTTTCGCGGCAAGGATTTGAGGATAAATCCTTGCAGAGCAATTCACTCATTTCATTCGTGAAATGCTCTAGCAAGCTGAGGTTGTAGGGATTTTCATTTTTTCGTCGTCGCGGATTCAGGAGTCCTTCCAGGGAAGCCGCACCGAGCAGGTTGAGCTGGATGAGTTGGAAAAGCTGCTGCACGGACAGCCCGAGGCGGCTGAGGAATTTCTGGTACGCAAGGAGCAGATGGACCGCCAGAGCCGTGTAGAGCTGGATCAAAACCGCATTTTCCGAGTTGCCGGCGAAGCTTTTAATGCGCGGATTTTGTTTGATTTCTCTGAAGAAGAGTTCGATTTTCCAGCGCTCCTTGCAGATGTCGGCGACGGTTTTGGGACTCAGCCGGAAATGATTGGTCAAAAATTCATAGCGTCTGCCGCTTTCCGGCTCCCGGTAGCCGATACGCCGCAGGCGCAGGGACGTTTTCCCGCTGACTACCTCGATAATGTGGTCGGATGTGACGCCGGTTTTGCGGTAGCATCTTTTTCAAGGCTTCGCCAATGGACATTGGACAGGAGTCAGAATGGATTTCTTTCTTGTGCTCTTCTATTTGTTTATCTGGCTGAGTCATAGCGGAACTTGAACCCGCACAGCGTTTCCGCCGAAAGATTTTAAATCTCCCGCCATTCTTTTTTTCCCGCACGCCAAGCGCCTCACCCCATCCCCTCCCCCACTTACACGGCGCTGCCGTTGCGGAATTCTTCCTCAAAATAGGCGATGGTGGTTTTCAGGCCCTCTTTGAGCGGCACTTCCGGAGTCCACTGGAGGTTTTCGCGGGCCAGGGAGATATCCGGGCGGCGGCGGCAGGGATCGTCTTTGGGCAGGGGGTGGAAGACGATTTTAGAGCGGGAGCCGGTCATATCAACGACCAGCCGGGCCAGTTCGAGAATGGTGAACTCGGCCGGGTTACCGAGGTTCATGGGACCGGTGAAATCGTCCGGAGTGTCGTTCATGAGCCCGGTCAGAGCGCGGATCATGTCGCCGACGTAGCAGAAAGAGCGGGTCTGCGAGCCGTCGCCGTAAATGGTGATGTCACGGCCGCGCAGGGCCTGGACCACGAAGTTGGAAACCACGCGGCCGTCGTTGGGGTGCATGCGCGGCCCGTAGGTATTGAAAAGGCGGGCGATTTTGATGCGCAGGCCGTGCTGGCGGTGGTAGTCGAAAAACAGGCATTCGGCGGCCCGTTTGCCTTCGTCATAGCAGGCGCGCAGGCCTATGGGGTTGACGTTGCCCCAGTAGGCTTCGGTTTGCGGGTGCTGGTGCGGATCGCCGTAGACTTCCGAGGTGGAGGTCTGAAGAACTTTGGCCCGGACGCGCTTGGCCAGACCCAAAACGTTGATGGCCCCGTGCACGGAGGTTTTGAGGGTCTGGACCGGATCGCGCTGGTAGTGGATGGGCGAGGCCGGGCAGGCCAGGTTGTAGATTTCGTCCACTTCCACATACAGAGGGAAGGTCACGTCGTGGCGCAGCAATTCAAAGCGCGGATGGTCGCGTAAATGGGCCACGTTGCCCTTGGTGCTGCAAAAGTAGTTGTCCACGCAAAGCACTTCGGCTCCTGCCTCCAGCAGAGCCTCGCAGAGGTGGGAACCGAGAAAACCGGCACCGCCGGTGACCATCACCCGTTTTGATGTAAACATGCGTATCTCTTTTATAAAGAATTTCAGCCGGCACCGGGCCTGCTGGGATCGGGAATCAGCGGAAGAGCGTCGGGTTTTGCTCCGGCGGCGCCCAAAGGCATATTACCGGAGGCACTGGTTGCGGCATTGCCAGGGGAAGGCGTGTCGGTAAGCCAGGCGGACGCTTCCACGGCAGTTCCGGCGCCGCGGGCCCAGGGTAGTACGGGCTGCTTGTCTTCATCCGGGGCAGAACCGGCGGGATTGGCCGGGGCATCTTCAGAGCCGGCGGCCGCTTCAAAATCGACCGGGGCTTGCGCGGCCAAGCGCTGGTTGGCGCTTTCGCTTCGCCATCGCTTCCATTCCAGAATCAGCTCCGGGCTGAGTTCGACCGCTTTGGCGAACTTGGCGTCAGCCAGATCCTGAAGTTCGTGCCGCTGCTCCGGCTGCTGGCAGTGGGCGGCGGCCATGTAAAGCTCTTCGCCCCAGTGCTGCCAGAGGGCGGCGTCGGCCGGGGCCAGGCGGGCCGCGGTCTGGAATTTCGTATGGGCGTTATCCAGAGTAAGCCGGTCTTCGCACCCCTGTAACTTGTACAGGGCATAGAGGGTCTGCCCCCAGTTCTGCCAGGCGATGGTGCGGGCCGGGTCAAGGTCCGTGGCGCTCTGAAAACAGGAGCAAGCTTCGTTATAGCGGTGCAGGCGCATGTTGGGATGCTTGGCCGTGCCGGCGGCCGAGGAAAGCTCCTTGCCCCATTTGAGCCAGAGATCCGGGTTATTGGGCTGTTCGGCGGCCAGACGCTTGAACTGTTCAAACAGGGCGTTATCGTCGCGTTGGGCCGAGCTTTGCGGCGCGCTTTTGGCGCTTTCCCGTTTGCGGCCGGAAAGTTTGGCGCTGAGCGCGATGATAATGACGGCGACGCAGCCGGCGGCGAGCAAAAGCAGCAGTTCTGTATCCACGCGGTTTCCTTGAAGATCCGGCTTCAGGCCAGAGGGAGTTCCATTGTAATGACGGTTCCGCCGCCCTCACGGGACAGGGCGCGCACATATCCTCTGTGATCAGTGACAATGGACCGGACGATGGTCAGCCCCAGACCCGTGCCGCCCTTTTTACGCGAAAAATAGGGTTCGAACAGGCGCGAGCGTTCTTCCTCATTCAACCCCGGTCCGTTGTCGGCAAAATCGATGCGCACCAGGTTAAGCGCCGCCTGAAAAGTGGCGGTGATGCTTACCGCGGGGTTGGGACTGCCCGCCTGCGTCAGAACTTCGGCCGCGTTGGTCAGAATGTTCATGAAGGCCCGGTGCAGAGCGTCCTTGTCCATGGAAACCCGGGGCAAGGGCGCGGGGACGCGCAATTCCCAACGAATGGCCGTATGGCTGTTGCGGAACAGATCGGTAATGGTTTCCAGCAGGGGTTCCAGCCTTCCGGGCTGGGGCGTCACTTCGGGCAGTTTGGCAAAGGCGGAAAACTCCTGCACCATGGACTGGAGATGCTCGACCTGCCTGACGATAAGCTGCGTGCTCTGGGCAAAAGCCGGATCACTCACCTGATCGCCGAACTTGCGGGCGATGCGCTGGGCGGAAAGCTTTATGGGCGTGAGAGGATTCTTTATCTCATGGGCGATGCGCCGGGCCACCTCCCGCCAGGCGGCCATGCGCTGCATGCGCTCAAGTTCGGAAATATCCTCAAAAACCGCCACCGCCCCCCGGTAGACCCCTTCCGTGGAAAAACCAACCACATTGAACAGCAGGCGACGTTCATCGCCGCCTATGGGCACGCTCACGCTACGCTGCGCCCGCGTTTCCAGGCGCTGGCTGAAGCGCTCGCGTATGGCCCTGGCCATGTTTCCGTACGGTTCGGGCATGAAATCCTCTATGCGCTTGCCTATCAGGCTTTCGGGCTCCATGCCGAGAATATCGCAAGCCGAACGGTTAACCGTATTAATATAGCCGTTGCTGTCAAAAGACACAACCCCGGCGGCCACGTTATTGAGCACGGTTTCTATGTATTTGCTGTGGCGGGCGATCTGCTGGTTCTGCTTTTCCAGCATGGTGTACGCCCCAATGATCTCCTGGCGGCTTTGCTCCAGATCCTGGGCCATACGGTTGAAGGAACGGATCAACATGCCGAACTCGTCCTGCGAGCTGTCGCTCAAACGCACGCTCAGGTCGCCTTTGGAAATGCGATCCGTGCCCGCGGCCAGGGCGAAAATGGGCGCGGAAAGCTCCCTGGCCAGACGGAAGCCGAACCAGACCGCCCCAAGCATGATCAGGGCCGTAAGCACGCCCAGGCTGCTGTAGAGCATGTGTTTCAGGGGCTTTTTGATTTTACGCAGCTTGGAATACTCGCCGGAGCCGCGCGCAATGCGGTCCATGCGGGCCTTGAAGCCTTCGCCCATGTCATAAGCGGCGACCAGGTAGCCGCTTTTGCCGTTGTCCACGGGCAGCAGGGCGAAAATAAAATCCTTGTTCCGCCCTTCGATCAGGCGGTACAGGTAACCCTGGGTATTGGCCTGGTCCAGGCTTATATCGTCCCGGGCCTTGTCCCAGGCCTCCTGTACGCCCGGATCGCCGTGCCAGTTGCGCTGCTTGCCGTCGGCAAAATACAGCCCCAAAAGAGCGGTGCGGTATTCGCGCTGTTTGCGCTCCATCAGGGCGTCCATGGCCTGGCCGCCCCAGCTCATGCCGCGCTCGGCCACCTCGACCTTGATGTTCCGGGCTTGGGCCACGGCAGCCATGCCGACCTTTTCGTACACGTTGCCGGCCAGCTCCAGGGCGGCGTCCATGGAATTTTCCACCTGATCCTTGAACCAGAAATCCATGGAAAGCTGCACGTACTTGGTGGTGATCAGAAACATGAGCAGGCAGGGCAAAAGGGAAAGAACCACAAAGGACAGCACCAGCCGGGTACGCAGGCGGGCGCCGAGCACGCGGCGGCGGCGCTCCAGCATCAGCTTGAAGCCGTTTCGTATCACCACCAGTAAAATACCGATGAGCAGCACGAAGTTGACGTTGAACATGAACACGAACAACGCGTCGCCGGACTGGAACTGGTCAAGTTGGATAGTGGTGAGGGCCAGAACCACAACAAAGGCCAGGGCGGCGAAAATCATCTCGCGGCGGCGGCGTTTACGCTCGCGCTGGCGCTGTTCGGCTGGGGAAAGGCCGCGCTCGGGCGCGGGTATGGCTTCAGGAAACTGTTTCATGAGCGCTCCAACAAACGCCCGTTTTCAACGGGCAGAGCCGTCCCGCGGCCTGGTTGGCCTGGGGCGCGCCCGTCTCAGCGGGCTTGATCGTCGGAACCAACGGGCAGAGGGAAAGGCAATTCGCGCTTTTCCGGCGGCACCACGTCGGACGACCAGAAAAGGGAACTCTTTTCAAGCCAGGGCGGAACCTCGGTATGCTGCAGGCTTACCTCAAAGGCGATGACGAACTCCTCGCCACTGCCTTCAGCGCGCAGCGTCCGCAGCGGCGCGACATACAGGGATAGTTTGCGCCAACTGGCGTGCAGCAGGCGGGTAAGGTTCTTGTCCCTGAGCGTCTTTTCCTCTCCGTCAGAGGGAAGTTCAAGCACAAACTCCCGGCTCAACGGGTCATGGCGGAGAATGGACCGGTATTCGCGATGCGCAAGCTCCACGTTGCTCCACCAGGATCGCTTGCGGCTCACGCTGACGGTAACTCCCAGTTGCAGCACCGCTCCGTCCTTGAGCAGATCGCGCAGGCCGTCCTCGTTGTCCACAGTCAAAGAAAGATTGAGGAAAATATCGCCGGCGCGGATCGACGCGGTCTGAGGCGCCATCACGAGCTTTTGCGGCGGCAGGGCCATGACCGGAGAGCACAACAGCAACAGCGCCGTAATCAGCGCCGGCAGCAGGCGGACGGCCCATTGCTTGTGCGGGGTGCGGGCGGACCTGGAAGAAAAGTGTGCTGTCATGCGGGCCTGGGTGTTGCGATGGTCCGTCCGAAGCGAAAGAGGACTTAAGCCACGCGCCTTGGGCGGGCGACTCTTGCGGCGTCCGTTCCGCCGCCGGGCCTCCCTTGGAGCGGCCGGGCGCTTTTCCGGATCAAGAGCCCCTTCTTTCGCATATAGCGCTCGCCTTGGCAAGAGAGGACAACGCCAGGGGCTGTTTCCAAATAGCGGATTTTGGCCCGAGGGCAAGGAAAGCCGGCCTTTTTGCGCAGGGAGTGGACTCTGACGGTCCTCGACCGGAACAAAAAGGCCCGCTTGACGCCGCCATCGGACAAAAGACGTATTTGGAAACAGCCCCTGGCAATTCACGAAGAAATGAGTGGATCGCTCTGCAAGGATTTGCCCTCAAACCCTTGCCGCAAAAGAGGCGTGGGCGGGTCGCGGACACAGGCTCTGTGTTTTGCCCGCCGTTAAGCGACTCTTTCAAGCGTTAACTGCTCTATCAGACTCGATGCGCCCGGTTTCCGGCGGCAGAGCCGGTTCCGGGCGCGTGAAACCGGACTGGGATATGGTAACGCCAGGGCCTACTTCAACCGGCCGAAAGTCTCGGAAACAAAGGCCGCCAGAAGCTTGCCCGAATAGGCGAGGTCAAAGCGGGTTCTGTCTCCGGCAAGCTCTCTGGCCGCGCCGACCAAATCTTTGGCCGCGGAATACGGACGGATCTGGATCATGGCGGAAAAGGCGTCGGCCACGGCGGTCAGCCGGCCAAAGCTGCTGATATCCTTGCTGCGCTGAGGATAACCGGTTCCGTCCAGGCGCTCGTGATGTTCAAGAGAGGCCTGGCGCATGGCATCGTAGCTCTGATCCAGCTTGTGCATGATCTTATAGCCCAACAGGGTGTGGGGCGGGATTTTTTCCTTTTCCTCGGGCTTGAGCGGAGTGGTCTTGCCGAGAATAAAGGCCGGAATCTTGGCCATGCCCACGTCGTGGAGCAAAAGAGCCATGGCGGCCTGATCGAATTCCTTGCGCCGCAGTTCCTCCCCCCTGGTTTCGGCGAGCAGCCACAAGCCGACGCACAACGTGTTGACGCTGTGATGCTGCAAGGAATAGTCGCCCCGGTGCAGGCGGCGCATGAACAGCCGCAGCCGGTGCATGTCGGTCCACAAGTACTCGGTGACCACCTGCACGTCCGTGTACAGAGCCTCAAACTGGGGCTTTACCGGCTGGTCGAAAAAATCCCCCAGGCGCAGTTCCAGGGCCCGCAGGCAGATGTCGGCCACTTCGGCCTCTTTCAGGTTCTGATCCACCAGCACCAGATCAAGCTGTTTGACGATATGCTGCGAATACACGGGATGATCGGAACGGGAAACGAACAGGTCGCCTTCGGCGCACAGGCGGCGCGTTTCTTCGACCTGTTCGTTGGAAAGCCGGTCGCCTTTACGGGAATAGGTCACGAGTTGGGCGATATTCTCCTTGAAGACGAAAAAGTCGAGCGGAGGACGATACTTGGGAAAACTTTCCAGAATAGCCTCGCTGATCTGGTAATATTCCTCGGAAATATTCTCCGGTACGGCTGCCACTGCCATGCGCCCGTTCCTATTTGGTGTAAATTTTTATGAGGTTTGTGCCTCGGGGAGGCTCGCCGTAACGCTGTTGTCCGGCGGTAATGACCACGCGGGAACCGGGGGCGATCTTCGGATTGGAGTCGATGAAAAATTCCGCCCGCTCCAGGTGCCCGGGCATACTTTCCTCAGCCAGGCAGGGCGTGACGCCCCAGGAAAAGTTCAGGTGGCGCAGCACCACGTAATCGGGCGTAAGCACATAAATAGGCTGCGTGGGCCGCCAGGCGGAAAGGCTGCGGCCGGCCCCGCCGGACAGGCTGTGCACCACGATGCCGGCGGCCTTGTCCTTATCCGCCAGCAGGCAGGCGGCGTAGGAAAGAAAGTCCGGAGTGGCGTGCGGCATATCGTTGAAATCAAAGCGCTTGCGCTCGGCCAGCAGGGTTTCGGCCTCGGCCGCGATGCGGGCCATAAAGGCCACGGTCTCCACCGGGTAGTTGCCCATGGCCGTTTCTTCAGAAAGCATCACGCAATCGGCGCCGTCAAGCACGGCATTGGCCACGTCCGTGGTTTCGGCCCGGGTGGGGGCCGGGTTGTTCACCATGGACAACAGCATCTGCGTGGCCACGATCACCGGTTTGCTGGCGTTGTTGCAGGCGGCGATGATCCGCTTCTGCATGGTGGGCAGGTTGGGCAGGGGACACTCGATGCCCAGATCGCCCCTGGCCACCATGATCACGTCGGTGACGGCCAGAATTTCGTCCAGCCGGTCCACGGCGTTCTGGCGTTCGAGCTTGGCGCAGATGGGAATGTTGCGGCCGGCCGCCTTGATCAGGGCCCTGGCCTCAAGAATATCCTCCGGCGTCTGCACGTAGGAAAGGGCCACGGCGTCCACGCCCAGGCGCAGGCCTTCGGCCAGATCAATCTTGTCCTTGTCCGTCAGGGCCGGCAACTTGATCGACTTGCCCGGCAGGGCCAGACCTTTCCTGGAGGTGACAATGCCGCTGTTGCTTGCCTCTATGACAAAGCCGCCGGGCCACTTTTCCAGAACGACAAACTGCAATGTGCCGTCGGCCAGCACCAGGCGGTCGTCGTTCTCAAGGCCGTCGAGAATCTCGTGCTTGTCAAAGGGAATAAAGGGCATGCCCGCCGGGGCGTCGGAACGTTGCGGGCCGAGAAAGGCCGTATCGCCCCTTTCAAAGGTGATGGTGCCCTCGTCCAGCGTGCCTATGCGGATTTTCGGCCCGGACAGATCCTGAAGGATGGTGATGGGAATGCCGTGCTTGATCTCGGTGCGGCGGATGGCGTCGATAAGATCCACGAACTTGGAGGCGTCGCCGTGGGAAAAATTGAGCCGGAAAATGCGCGCGCCGGCATCTATCAGTTGGGAAAGCTTTTCCTCTGAACTGCTGGCCGGACCCAAGGTGGCGATTATTTTCGTTTTCATGATGCGAATACTGCCTGGTTGGTAGGTTTTGTCAAGCGATTTCAGGGGCAAGGCGCAACCGCGCCCACGCCCGGAGCCGGGCCGGGCGGCTTACGCATCCACGCGGCCAGGGCTGCGATAAAAAATCAGTTTCAAGATACCGTGCTCCGTAACTTTCAGCAAGAACAAGCTGGGGGAGCGAAGGGAGGGAGCGGAAAAGAATTTACGTTGTACTGCCACACGGGAAACGTTGAGTTTTTTCGTTTGGCAAGGCGCAAGCCATTTTTCAAGAGGGGCTGGACTCTTCAGTCCTGCCCCTCGTGAAAAATGGCGCGGCAGCGCCGCCAAACGAAAAAAGTCAGCGTTTCCTCACACGCGCACAACCTTGTCGGCAAGCTGCATACTGGTGACCACGTCGAGCATGTTGGTGGTCTGGCCCACGGCCTTTTCATGCACAAGCCCGTAGTGCTCCAGGCAGGCGCCGCAGACCAGAATGCTCACGCCGGCTTCTTCCAGGCGTTTGAGTTCCTCGATCACCGGGCTGTCGGCGGCGGCCAGGGTCACGCCGCCGTTGAGCATTACAATGCGCCAGAGGGAATCGCCCATTTCCGGCAGGGTGGCCAGAAAGTTTTTCATCAGACGGGCGCCCAGATCGTCGTCGCCGGAGCCGAACACGGGCGAGATAATCATGACCAGGGTTTTCGCCTCGCCGGCGGCCGGGCGGGCCGTTGCCACAGCTCCGGCCGGATCAGTGACGCCGGCCCCCATTCCGGCCGGAACAGCCGCCGGAGGCGCGCCGGCCACGCCGGTGATGCGCCACAGGCCTGGCTCCTGTTCAAAAGAAGTTGCGTAACCTTGGGAGACGAGAAAGCGGGTGACGTTTTCCAGGGCCGGCTCGTTGTCCACGAGCATGACCAGACGTTCCGGCCGGTCCGTTTGCAGCAGGCCCCTGGCCTGGATGACCGGCTGGGGGCATTGCAGTTTGCGGCAATCAAGCAATATTTCCGACATGGCTGTATTCCTTTGCGACATTCAGTCGCGACGACTTCGCGCAGGGGTCTCGATCCGGCAATCCGGACAAAGCGGAAACGCCCTTCCCCATAGTAAGCAGGTTTGCGGGAAAAGCGAGGGGCTCTTACAACATTTCGAGAAAGGCCTCGATGCGGACCTTAAGCTGTTCGCTGTCGGTTTCCGAATAGTCGGTTTCAATGTGCAGAAAGGGTTTGCCCAGGGTGTCACGCACGTACTTTTTCAGGGACCAGGATTCCACGGCATAGGTCTGGCAGCCGTGCCAAATAAGGTCCACAACAGCGTCCACGGAAAAATCGCGGGCCATTTCGGCCAGGGCCGTGTAGCGGTTGGGGTTGGGCGACATGACGGCGCAGGGCACGTTCAGGTAGCGCTCGGCCATGGCCGTGAGCGGATCGGCGCTTTCGTCCATCATGACCCGGGTTTTCTTGTAGGCGGAACAGTTGTCCAGGCAAACCACGCTGCCGCCGCATTCCTCAATCAGGCGCACCACCTTGTGCGAGCCCATACCCACGGGCACGCCGGTCAGCAGAATGCGGGGGGCATCGGGGTTTCCGGTGCAATGGCCGGCATCGGCAAAGCCGCCCAGTTCCTCGGCCAGTTCCAGAAGCATGGCTATGCCTTTTTCCTTGTCCGGGAAAAAGGAGGTCTTGAAGGCCACTTCCACCAGTTCCACGCCGCTGATGGGCGAGGGCCGGCGTTGGGCCAGATCCATGACCGCCTTGAGGGCCAGACGCTCGCGGTTCATGAGCCGGACAGCCTCGCGCAGCTTGTCGTCGGTGATAATAACGCCGAACTCCGTTTCCAGGCGGCGGACAAGACCTTCGAACTGTCCGCGCCAGTACGACAGGGCGTTGCCGTCCTGAATCTGGGGCAGTTGGAGGATAGCCATGGGTTTGAATTCGGCCAGCAACTCGTACATTTTCTTTTTGCCGTCGCAGGTGGTGTCCGCCACCACGATGTCCGCGGCGGCCAGGTAGGGGCAGCTGTCTTTAAGGGCAAAGCCGAAGCTGCTTTTGATCAGGGGGCATAAAGAGCGTGGCAAAATTTCCTCGGCCGCCGGAATGGAGTCGTTTCTGGTGCCGCACAGCGATACCGGGATGGCCCCGGCGGCAAGGGCGATTTCCGACGGACTGTACAGACAGAACTGGCCCACGACCTTTTTGCCGTTTTCCCTGGCCTCGTTCAGGTTGATGACGTTTTTTTCAAAAGCGGTGGTGATGCGGTCAAAGCTGGGGCATTTCATATCTATTTTCCTCATAAAGCCATACAAATGGCGATAACTGTTTCAGATGTAAATTCAATCCGGGAGCCCCGAACAGAAGAAAGACTTCCGTATCCCCCACGTCATCCCATCCCTCAAACTAAAAAGTTTTGAAGGAGAGGGATGGGGGGTCCGGGGGGAAGGGAGAGGAAACTTTCTCAAAAGTTTCCTCTCCCTTCCCCCCAGCTTCTTCCGCCCCGCGCACCTGCGCCGCCGCCACCAGCGCGGCGCCGAGGGCTCCGGTAAGCTGGGGCTGGGCGGGGACGTTGACGGGGGCATTGAGTTCCTGCGAGAGCACGCGGCAGAAGGCCGGGCTGGCGGCCAAACCGCCGGAGAAGGTGCACTGGCCGTGGGGGGTGATGCGCCCAGCCAGGCCGCGCATGCGCCGGGCGATGGAGAGAAAGACTCCGGCGGCCACGTTTTCGGGCGGAACGCCGCTGGCGAGCAGGCCGACGATTTCGCTTTCCGCGAACACGGCGCACATGCTGGAGATGGAAATGGGCGTGCCCCGGTCGGCGGCCTGTCCGAGTTCATCCAGAGACATATCCAGAATGCCGGACAGAACCTGGAGAAAGCGGCCGGTGCCGGCGGCGCATTTGTCGTTCATAATAAAATCGCGTACCGCGCCCCGTTCGTCCAGACTGATGACCTTGCTGTCCTGGCCGCCGATGTCCAGAACAATGCCGGTGGCGGGAAAGAGCCAGGCGGCGGCGCGGGCGTGGCAGGTTATTTCCGTGACTGTTTTGTGGGCAAAGGGCAGGGAAACGCGGCCGTAGCCGGTGCCCACCACACGGACCAGATCGGTCGGGGCAAGGCCGGCCTCGCGGCAGGCCTGGTTCAGGGCCAGTTCCCCGGCTTCGCGGGCGTTCCAGCCCGTGGGCAGGACGGCCCAGCCGAGAATTGTGCCGTTTGAGGCGTCAAAGACCACACTTTTGGCGGCCACAGAGCCCACGTCTATTCCGGCTACTTTCATTGTATGCTTCTCCGTTCAGGGGACCGGGAACGGCGGCCGGTTTCGGCGCGGGCTGTCCCGGTAATGGCGAGGGGGGAGCGAAAGACCGCGCATCCGCCCGCCGGGCACTAAAAAAAGTCTCGCATGCCATGCGAGACTCGCGCTGTGGAGAAGCTATCCGACAGAAATCCCGGCAAGCGGGCCGGGGAAGAAGCGATATCGGAACTTACCGATAAGCGGCGCCGCTTGAAGGATCGAGCGAGACAACCTGCCCCACAGCGCCGAAGGGTCAGGTCATGCCGGCGCGCGGCAGGCGCCGGGAAGGACGAACGGAACCCCGGCCCTGGCGGGCCGGAGAAACGCGGCAAGCGCCGTGTTCCGGACGGTGCGAAAACATTATACTCACTCCAAAAAGGCAACGGAAAATGAATCCGGAGCCACAGTCGCAAAAAAAATTCGGGATGTCAATATAGCCGGCAACAGGGCCAGCGCCGGCTTACGCACCATGGAGCAAATCCAGGGCCTGGCGTAGCGCGTCGGCCGCGAGGGAGAACTCGTCGTCGTCCAGCGTGCGCGGGTCGAGACAAAGGGCGTTGTCCTCCAGCCTGGCCACCAGGGGCGGATCGACTTGCAGCAAAGCCTCGCGCAGGGCATCCGGCGAATACGCTTCGCTACGCAGGCAAACCAGCCAAGTGGGCAGATCGTGCTCGGGAAAAGCCCCGCCCCCGGTACGCGACGCGCCCGGTCGCAAGCTGAGGCCGGCGGCATCGAACAGGGGGTGGCCGGCAAGGCGCTTTTTCACAAGGTTCATCAGCTTGCGGGCGCGGCCGCGCAAGGTATCGGCGCTCATGCAGATCATGCGCAGGGAAGGCACGCGCTCCACGGCCAGAGCCGGGTCCAGGTACAGGCGCAGGGTGGCCTCCAGGGCGGCCAGGGTAAGCTTGTCGATGCGCAGGGCCCGGTTCAGGGGGTTCTTCTTGATGCGGTCGATGTATTCGGCCTTGCCGGCAATGATGCCGGCCTGGGGCCCGCCCAGCACCTTGTCGCCGCTGAATGTGACCACGTCCACGCCCCTGGCCAGCACCTGGGCGGCCGTTGGTTCGCCGGCCAGGTGGAGGAAACCGGCCCCGGCAAAATCGAAAAGCGTGCCGCTGCCCAGATCCTCCAGCAGGGGCAAGCCGCGCTCGTGGGCCAAGGCGGACAGATCCTCGCGGCCGACCTCGCTGGTAAAGCCGATTATGCGAAAATTCGAGGTGTGCACCTTCATCAGGGCGGCGGTGGATTCATTGATGGCCGAAGCGTAGTCGCGCGGATGAGTGCGGTTGGTGGCCCCCACTTCCTTGAGCCGGCAGCCGCTTTTTTCCATCACTTCGGGAATGCGGAAGCTGCCGCCTATTTCCACCAGTTCCCCGCGCGAAACCACCACTTCCCGGCCCTTGCACAGGGTGTCGAGCAACAGGAGCACGGCGGCGGCGTTGTTGTTGACCACCAGAGCGCCCTCGGCCCCGGTAAGGCGGCAGATCAGGGCTTCCACATGGCTGTAGCGGCTGCCCCGGCCGCCCGTTTCCAGATCGAATTCCAGGTTGGAATAACACAAGGCGGCCTCGGCCACGGCCGCTACCGCTTCCCTGGCCAGCAGGCTGCGGCCCAGGTTGGTGTGGATGACCACGCCGGCGGCATTGAGCACCCGGCGAAAATGCGGGCGCGACACCCGCTCCACATGGCGGATCAGTCCCGGCATCAGGGCGGGCAGGGCCAGTTCGTCCGGAGAAGCCACGCGGCCCTGGCGGACGGCCTCGCGGCAGAGGTCGAGAAAACTTTCCACACTTTCCCGCAGCAAGGGCCGTGGCAGGGACGCGAACAGATAAAAACGCTCGGCATCGCCGGGCGAACTTACGGGTTCGGCAAAAGCGTCGAGCACGGCGTTCATGGAAGGCAGGGCGCGGAACAGGGCATTGCTGTTGGCGGACACGGCGGCATCTCCGGCATGAAAATTCGAGAAACGGCGGTATTTTCCGCCGGCAAGGGGCAAATGGGGCTGTACGGCCGCCCCAAAGGAACGTATACAAGAATGCATAAAAAGTCGATTGCCCGCGCGGCGGGTATGGGCATTTTGGCGTGATTGAGCGTATGGTCTTTCACCTTGCAAGGAGCCGAGCATGCTGAAACGTTTTCGTCTTGTTCCGTTTTTCCTTCTGTTGTTGAGCCTGTGCCTGCCCGCGGCCGCCTTTGGCCGGGACCATCAGGTCACCGTATTCTACACCACCGATACCCACGGCCGCCTGATTTCCGCCCCGGACATCATCGGTATGGACACCATCGCCGCCCTGAAAAAGAGCACCCCCAACTCCCTGCTCGTGGACGCCGGCGACTATTTGCAGGGCAACCCTCTGGTCAACCTGGGCAAAGGCGAAAACGCCGTCACCCTGATGAAAATGGCCGGGTATGACGCCGCCACCCTGGGCAACCACGAGTTTGACTTCGGCGCGGAGCCCCTCCGGGCCAGGATGGCGGAAGCCGCCGCCCCGCCCCATGCCTTTTCCATGCTGTGCGCCAACATTCTGAAAGCGGACGGCACGCCCATGGCCAAACCCTGGACCATAATCACCGTGGACGGCCTGAAAATAGGCCTGTTCGGCCTGACCACCGAGGAAACGGCCGTGCAGACCCATCCCAAAAACGTGGCCGGCCTGAGCTTTGCCGACGTAACGGCCACGGCCCAGAAAACGGCGGACGAACTGCGCGCCCAGGGATGCGATATCGTCATCGCCCTGGCCCACGTGGGCACCGAAGGCGTCATCGGCACTAAAAGTACGGATATCGCCGCCCGCACCAAGGGCATTGACGTCATCATCGACGGTCACACCCACGTGGTCACCGACCAGACCATGCCGAATGGAACCCTGGTCGTCAGCAGCGGCGCCCACGCCAAACAGCTGGGCAAACTGATTCTCATCCGCGCCGACGGCTCAAAAACACTGGAAAAACGCAACGCCATTCTGAAAAAGGGCGATGTGGCCAGCCTGACGCCGGATGCGGAAGTTACCACCCTGCTGACGAAAATCCAGACCGAGCAGGAAAAGTTGCTGTCCGAAGTGGTGGGCTTCGCCGACGCCGACCTTGAGGCCGACCGCACCATTATCCGCGTTCAGGAAACCAATTTCGGAGATCTGTGCGCGGACGCCATGGTGCACATGACCGGGGCGGACATCGCCATTATCAACGGCGGCGGCATTAGGCGCTCGATCAAAAAAGGCCCGATCACCAAAGGGGACATCGTGGCCGCCATCCCCTTTGCCGACGCGGTGCTGACCAAGCAGGTCACCGGCCGGCAACTGGTGGAAATTCTGGAATTCGCCCTGCGCGGCCTGCCGGCGGAAAACGGCGGATTTCCCCAAATAAGCGGGCTCAAGCTGATTGTGGACGTGGCCAAGCCGGCCGGCAGCCGCATCGCGGCCATAAGCCAGAGCGACGGCACGCCCGTGGGCATGGACAAAACCTACGTCCTGGCCGTGACTGACTTTTTGGCTCAGGGCGGGGACGGCTATCCCGTGCTGCCCTCGCTGCCCATCATCAAACAGTGGATGCCGCCCGACACGGCGCTGGTCATCTTTCTGCAGGAAAAAGGCACCAGCGCCTACGCCGGCCCGACCAAGCCGCGCCTGGAACAGCGTAACCTGCCCAAGGACACGAAAAAATCCGAACTCACGCCCAAGCCGCTGCAACAACTGGCGAAAGCTGGATAGGACCACGATCACACAAGAAGGAAAAGGCCGCCGGATATGCTCCGGCGGCCTTTTCCTCTTCAATCCTATTGTTCTTCCTCCGCCGCCTCAACGGCAAAACACTGCCGCCACGTCCGCCATGGCATCGCCAATGGGCAATTGCTGCGGACATTTTTCCTCGCACTGGCCGCAACGCTGGCAGCGGTCGGCCATTTCCTCCCGCTCAAGCACGAGGTTGCTGTACACATACTTCACATGGCCGCGCGCCTTTTCGTCGTCGGTCAAAAAATAGTCGTTGTAGAGCATGAAATTCCGGGGAATGTTCACCCCTTCCGGACAGGGCAGACAGTAGCCGCAGCCGGTGCAGCCCACCGTGATCTTGCTCAGAAACGCGTCGCGTACAAGGTTTATGGCCGCTTCGTCCTTGTCGATGAAGGGCTCGACGCTGTCGGCGATATCCAGGTTCTCCTCCACCTGCTCCATAGTGCTCATGCCGCTCAGGACCACGGACAGTTCCGGCCGGCTCCAGAGCCAGCGCAAGGCCCAGTCCGCCAGGGACCAGGACGGCCGCGCTCCGGCCAGGTGGGCGCGCAAGCCCTCGGGCATCTGGTTAATCAAAAAGCCGCCGCGCAGGGGTTCCATTATTACCAGTCCCAGGCCTTTGCGGGCTGCCAGTTGCACGCCCTCAGTTCCGGCCTGGTAGGCCTGATCCAGATAGTTGTACTGGATTTGGGCGAAATCCCAGTCGTAGCCTTCCACGATGTCCTGAAACACGGGAAAACGATCGTGAAAGGAAAAGCCCACATGCTTGATTCGCCCGTCCTTGCGCGCTTCATCCAGAAAGCCGGCCATGTCCGCCTGTTGCACGACCTCCCAGTAGCGAGCGTTCAGGGTATGTACAAGGTAGAAGTCGATACAGGAGGTTTGCAGGCGTTTTAGCTGAAGATCCAGAAAACGGTCCATGTCTGTCCTGGTGTTAACCAGCCAGGAAGGCAGCTTGGTGGCCACTTTTGCCTTTGCCCGGTAGCCGCCGGCCAGGGCCTTGGCCACCAGCGGCTCGGAAGCGCCGGGCTCGGAAAATCCTTTGGCGCCGTGATACGGCCAGGCCGTGTCCACATAGTTCACGCCCCGATCAATGGCCTTGCGGATCATGGCAATGGCCAGATCCTCGTCAATACACGAAGGGTCCGGGCCGGCAACGGGCAGACGCATGCAGCCGAAGCCCAGAATAGACACAGACTCGCCGGTTTTGCCCAGTATGCGCTGTTGCATGGTCTGTCCTTCCCCAAAATGGAATAACAGTGTGGAGTCTCGGCGGCGAATTCCGCCATCCTTCTTTTACGCTCCTCGGACAGGCAATGCAATCGCTCCGAGGCTGACCTCGCTATCATTCACTTGGTAGCCTTCCTTGCTGGTTGGACGGTTGTTTGGCGATGACCAAAACTAACCGACTTGGCGGGCTACCGCTATTTTTGAATGTGCGAAAAATCCCTTACGTTATCGCCTTCCCCGGTTACCCGAGGGAGGCGGTATTAACTTGTGGTATTTGCTGGCGGTATTTGATTGCGGAGTAGCTAAAGTTAAAGCGCCCCCGGAGTGATTTCCGGGGGCGCTTTGGTAATTAATGTCGGCGCCGGCCTACGTTCCCACACATTTGATATGCAGTATCATCGGCGATGAAGGGCTTAACTTCCGGGTTCGGAATGGAGCCGGGTGTGCCCCC
>JAVBOI010000024.1:0-23938 GCA_031550695.1 Desulfovibrio sp.
CTCCGCCCCTCCCCCTCCCTCCCAACCCCCGCGCCACCGTGTGCTTTTTTACTTTGTGTGGGTCTGTATGCGCGGGGGGTCGGGGTTTTGTAATTTTTAAAAAATTTTCCCCCCCCCCCGGCCCCCCCTTCCCCCCGGCTCTTCCTCCCCCTATTCCTTATACACGGCTCCGGTTGACGCGGAGGTTACCTGGCGCGAGTAGCGGCGGAGCAGGGGGGAGTCGATGGTTTTCTGTTTGGGCGTGAAGGCGGCCAGCCGTTTGTCGAGTTCAGCCTTGTCCACGAGCAGGTCGAGCTTGCGGCCGGGGATGTCGATGAGGATTTTGTCGCCGTCCTTGACCACGCCGATGGGTCCGCCGTCGGCGGCTTCGGGCGATACGTGGCCGATGGCGGCGCCGCGCGAGCCGCCGGAGAAGCGGCCGTCGGTAATCAGGGCCACGTCGCCGTCCAGTCCCATGCCGGCGATGGCCGAGGTGGGGGTGAGCATTTCGCGCATGCCGGGTCCGCCGCGCGGGCCTTCGTAGCGCACGATAACGGCGTCGCCGGCCTTGATTTTGCCGTCCAGGATGGCGGCCACGGCTTCTTCCTCGGAGTCGTGGACCTTGGCGGTGACGGTGCGGGTCATCCTGGAGGGCAGCACGGCGAACTGTTTGACCACGGCGCCTTCCGGAGCCAGGGAGCCCTTGAGGATGGCAATGCCGCCCTCGGCCGAGTGCGGGTCGCCCAGGGGCCGGATAATAAGGTGGTTCAGGGTTTCGGCTTTGCAGTCCTTTAAGTTGTCGGCCACACTTTTGCCGGTGACGGTAAGGGCGTCGCCGCTAATCAGGCCGCCGGACAGCAGTTCGGCCATGACGGCCGGGATGCCGCCGGCCGCGTGCAGGTTTTCGATGTGGTCCCTGCCGGCCGGGGAAAGTTTGCACAGATTGGGAGTTTTGCGGCTGACTTCATCAAAGATGTCCAGAGAGAGCGGCAGGCCGGCTTCGCGGAAGATGGCCGGCAGGTGGAGCACGGTGTTGGATGATCCGCCGAGCGCCATGTCCACGGCCACGGCGTTGATCACGGATTTTTCCGTAACGATGTCGCGCGGCTTGATGTCATTTTTCAGCAGTTCCATCACCTGCATGCCGGCCCGCTTGGCCAGGCGGATGCGGTCGGCCGATACGGCCGGGATGGTGCCGTTGCCGGGCAGGGCCAGGCCGATGGTTTCGGACAGACAGTTCATGGTGTTGGCCGTGAACATGCCGGAACAGGAGCCGCAGCCGGGGCAGGCGTGCTCGGTCAGATCCTCGAGTTCCTCTTCGCTCATGGAGCCCACGCGCACGCGGCCCACGGCTTCAAAGACCGTAATCAGGTCGGCTTTTTTGCCCGCGCCCTTGCCGGCAAGCATGGGGCCGCCGCTGACCAGCACGGCCGGAATGTTCAGGCGCAGCATGGCCATGAGCATGCCGGGCACGCTTTTGTCGCAGTTGGGGATAAGCACCAGAGCGTCAAAGGGGTGGGCGGTGGCCATCAATTCAATGGAATCGGCGATGATTTCGCGGCTGGGCAGGGAAAAGCTCATGCCGGCGTGGTTCATGGCCAGGCCGTCGCACACGGCAATGGCGGGAAACTCCATGGGCGTGCCGCCGGCCATACGGATGCCGGCCTTGACCGCCTCGGCTATGCGGTCCAGGTGCAGGTGGCCGGGCACCACTTCGTTGGCCGAATTGACCACGCCGATCAGGGGGCGGTCCATTTCCTCGCGGGAAAGGCCGAGGGCGTAGAGCAGGGAGCGGTGGGGGGCTTTTTCCGGGCCGTGGGTCATGCGCTTGCTGCGAGTGGGTTTCATTGTATTATCCTTTCGCAAAAGGTGGGGGTATGATCCTTGATGAGAATACAGACTGGCGTCAAACCCGCGGCAATGGACTTAGCCCAAAATGCGCGGGTCAGGGGGGCAGCTACCCCCTTGCGGGGTGCAGGGGCAGAGCCCCGCTTCGATTCAATTGGCTTCATCCTCTAAGTATTTATTGTCCGCGCACGGCCAGCCAGCTTGCGGTCATGCCCATGAACATGGGGATAAGAACCAGGGCCAGGGCCATATGGCAGGGCAGAAATTGTATTTCCATGAGCAAGGGGGGAAAATTGAGCGCGTCGCGCAGTTGCGAGTGCACCAGGCCCAGCAGACCGAGCGCCAGCAACCCGCCGCAAAGACTGAGAATGGCGCCGCTCACGATCAGGGGCGTGCGGATGTACCAGTTGAAGGCCCCGACCAGTTGGAGAATTTCGATTTCATGCGCCCGCGCCATCAGGGAAAGCCGGATGGTGTTGCCCACCAGCAGGCCGAGCACCAGGGTAAGGAACGATATGGACGGCCACATGACATAGGCGCTTACCTTGCGCCAGGCCCGGCCCAGTTCGTCGTGCAGGGGCGTTGCCACCACGCGGGAAACGCCCGGCTGCGATTCCAGGAACAGGGTGGTTTCCCTGACCCAGCTTTCCAGGTTTTGCCTGGACGGCGCAAAGGACACCAGTGCCGTTGGCGGCAGCGGGCTTTTTTCCGCCAGAAAGGGAAAGCCCTTTTCCAGCGAGCCGCCGGCCCGGCCCAGGCGTTTGCCCAGTTCTTCCAGGGCCTGTTCCGGGGTAAAGGTTTTTACGCTCAAAAAACCGGGCAGGTGCTCGTATTCGCGCCACTGGTCGCGAATCTGGGCGGTATCCGTGCCCCGGTGCCAGTAGACCTGGAAGGAGGTCTCGCCCCGGACCATGCCGAGTTGGCGGTCCAGCGTCACCAGGGCCATGAGGAACAGCCCGGAAAGAAAACATACCAGGGTTACGGCCGCCAGGGTCGACATCTGGGCCCAGGGGTTCAGGCCCAGATCGCGCACCCCCTGCAAAAAAAGACGCGCCAGGATGCGCTTCATAGCCGCTCTCCCAGGTCGGAGCGGTTGTCCGTTTCCGGCAGGCCGGCCCGGAACGCCTTGTCCGGCGAGCGGAATACCTGCGCGCCCGACCAGTTGGCGTTGGTGATCATGCCGTGTTCCAGGCGCATGATGTGCGCGCCCGGATGCCGCCGCATCAGATCGATGCTGTGGGTGGCGAACAGCACCGTGGCCCCGTAAGCCTGAAATTGTTTGAACAGTTCCACCAGGCGTAAGGAAAGTTCCGGGTCCAGGTTGCCCGTGGGCTCGTCGGCAAGCAGCACCTGCGGGTTGACCACAAAGGCGCGCGCAATGGCCACCCTCTGTTGTTCGCCCCCGGACAGTTGGCCGCAGCGCACGCTCAAACGGCCGTCAAGGCCGAGCGCCCGCGCCACCGCCCGCACCCGGCGCTCGATATGCTGGGGCGCAAGCCCCCGGACTTCCAGCGGCAGGGCAATGTTTTGCTGCACCGTGCGCAGGGGAAGGATCTTGAAATCCTGAAACACCACCCCCACCTGCCGACGCAAAAGCGGCACCTGGTCGGATTTGAGATGGCGCAAGTCCATGTCGCCCACCCGGATTTCGCCCCGCTGCAAGGGCAGCGACCCGTACAACAGGCGCAGCAAGGTTGTCTTGCCCGCCCCGGACGGGCCGGACAAAAACACGAAGTCGCCCTTTTCCAGGGAAAAGGTGCAGTCTTTCAACGCCCAGTGCGGCCCGAAACTATGGGATAAGTGTCTGACGTGAATCATAACGATCAGGCACTATACGAGAGCCGCCTCCATAACACAATGGAAAACGTCGGGGATACAGGCCCTGTGCCGAGTTTTTCCGTCTGACGTCGTTGCCGAAAAAACGTCCGAAACAGCTTGACGCCGGGTCCGCCCGCGCGTATAAGCCTTGTTCTCACGAGATGCGCGCCAGTAGCCCAGCTGGATAGAGCAACAGGCTACGAACCTGTAGGTCGGAGGTTCGAATCCTTCCTGGCGCGCCAAAATTTCTTCCGCTATGCGCCAGTAGCCCAGCTGGATAGAGCAACAGGCTACGAACCTGTAGGTCGGAGGTTCGAATCCGTCCTGGCGCGCCTATATTTCTTCCGCTATGCGCCAGTAGCCCAGCTGGATAGAGCAACAGGCTACGAACCTGTAGGTCGGAGGTTCGAATCCTTCCTGGCGCGCCACTTTGCCGAAGTCATACCCATATGTATGGCTTCGGCTTTTTCATTGTCCGCGCTTTGCCCGCCACCCCTTACCGCCCCGCCAATTGTTGGTTTCCGCCTTTTTTCCGTTATTTTTCCCGTACTTGTATTTGTCGGCCGGTACGGGTATTTTGGAAAAAGGGGAAAGGTAATTTGGTAACGTTGGAGGAATGCATGAGAACGTTTTTCGTGTCGCTCATCGTATTTTGTCTGGCAGTATCGTGTTTGTGGAGTCCAAAGCGCGCGGTGGCCGAACCGGATAAACCGGCTTCGCCCGTCATCGTCATGGAAGGATTCAACACCGAGTTTGTGGAAGGCGGCGAGGCCATCGGCGTCTGGTCCGAAGGCAAATGGGGTCCGGTGACGGACTTTCCGATTATTTACAAAGGCAAGCGCCTGCCCCCCGGCAAGTACATCGGCACGGACGAATTGCCCTGGGTGACCACGCCCCTGTTGCCCAAAGGCCTGCGCGTCACCTACTTCAGTCCGGATGGCGCGGAACTGGCCACCGGATTGCTGCAATCTGAAGTGGCCTACTTTCAGTCCGACAAAGGTCTGGGGGGCCAGCCCGTTGTTTCGCTGTCGCTCAAGATCGACAAGTGGGTGGACAAGAAAAAATCCGAACTGCCCGGCCTGGTCCTTGGTCTGGCGCCCGGAGCCAAAGCGGCCTTTGTGAAAAACGCGCGCGTGCAAGAAGGCCCGAACGTCACCTTTCTGGCCCAGGCGGGCAAAGCCACGCCGGCCGTTAAAATCGTATACGCCGGCGTGAAAAAGGACGACTACACCAATACCTACACGGCCGAGCTGTTTGTTGACGGCAAAAAAATTCTCTTTACCGACGGGTTTGAAGACAAGCCCGGCGATATCGTGGGTTTTTTCGCGGATTTGAACGCCGACGGCGTGCTGGAATTCGTGCGTCGCCAGGACGGCGGCCTGAAAAACTACGCCGTGTTCAGTATAACCGGCCAGGGCGGAACCAAGGTTTTGTCCTGCGAGCGGACCTGGTGATTCTTTCGGGGGGGGGATTTCTCCCACGCTTAAATAAAGGGGCAGGCGCAACCTGGGAAACGTCGAGTTTTTTCGTTTGGCAAGGCGCGAGTCTTTTTTGAAGCAGGGCTGGCCTCTTCTGGCCTGCCCTGCTTCAAAAAAGGCGAGCAACACCGCCAAACGGAAAAAATCGGCGTTTCCCTTGGCCCGTGTCCACTTTAGCGTTGACAGGGCAGACAAGTCACGACACTATATTTGTTCGGGTTTTCGTGGAAAGGCGGCAGCGACGCCGGCCACTGCGGGCGATCCGGGCGCGGCAGTCCTTTTTCGGGCGCTGTCGCGGTTGCGCGCCGCCCCGGCGCAAGCGGCCCGTCTGCCAGCGGGCTGTTTCACAAGAACGCATGAGGAGCCAATCATGTTCAGAGCCTGTTTGATCGCCCTGCTGCTGTGCCTGACCGGCGGCGTTGCCACGGCCGAGGAAAAAGTGGTGGTGGTGGCGCACGACGCTACCTGGCCGCCCATGGAATTTATGGACGCCCAGCGCAATCTTGTCGGCTATTCGGTTGACTACATTGACGCCGTGGCCAAAGAGGCCGGCTTTAAGGTGGAGCACAAAAACGTGGCCTGGGACGGCATTTTCGCGGGACTGGCCGGCAAGAAATACGACGTGATCGCCTCGTCGGTCACCATTACGGACGAACGGAGCAAGGTGATGGATTTCTCCACGCCTTACTATGAAGTCCGCCAGGCCCTGATCACGCCCAAGGCCACGCAGGTGACCTCTCTGGCCGACATGAAGGGCAAAAAGCTCGGCGCGCAGATCGGCACCACCGGATACATGGCCATCAAAAAGGCGGACGGCGCCCAGGCCCTTACCTTTGACGAAATCGGCCTGGCCATGGCCGCCCTGGCCTCCGGCCGCCTGGACGGCGTTGTCTGCGACGATCCCGTGGCCACGAATTATATTCTGGAGAACAAGGAATACGGCGAAAAAATGAAGGTCGCCCTTATCGTGCCGGCCGAAGTGCCCGAATATTACGGTTTTGCCGTGCACAAGGGCGAGAAGGAACTGCTCGAGCTGCTGAACAAGGGCATTGCCGCCGTGAAGGAAAAGGGCATTGAGAAGGAATTGATCAAGAAGTGGATGGGCCAATAGGGCAGGGAAACGCTGATTTTTTCCGTTTGGCGTCGTTGCTCGCCTTTTTTCAGGAGGGACAGGACGGGAGAGTCCAGCTCCTCCTGAAAAAAGACTCGCGCCTATCCAAACGAAAAAACTCAGCGTTTCCCCGGTGTTGTGTTACAATAGTAAAACCGGAAGAGAAAAAAGACGAATGCCCACATCAGAGCATACACCGCCGCAAATACAAATTACCGATGGCGCATCCATCCCTGATCCCAAGGATACGCGCCTGCTGACGGCCTGGTCCATCAGCCTGTTCGGCTCTGTCTCCCTGCTGCTCTACCTTTGCCTGGCCTATCCGGACCCCTATTTCAACATCGTCAAGCTGCTGCCCGAGGGCATTCTGGTTACCTTTCAGGTCACGCTGGCCTCCATCTGCCTGACCATCCCCCTGGGGTGCCTGGTGGGCCTGGGCCGGCTGTCGCGCTTCAGGCCCATCAACCTCGCGGCCTCCACCTATGTGGAAATCATACGCGGCATTCCTTTGCTGGTGCAGCTTTTTTACATTTTTTACGGCTTGAGCAAATTTCTCCAGGTGCCCGCCACCCTGGCCGCCGTCATCAGCCTGAGCTTCTGTTACGGCGCGTATATGGGCGAGGTGTTCCGCGCCGGCATCAGCTCCATACCCTCAGGCCAGACCGAAGCCGCCCGCTCCCTGGGCTTCAGCCGGTTGCAGACCACGCGCTACATCATTCTGCCCCAGGCCTGGCGCATCATCCTCCCGCCCGTGGGCAACGAATGCATCGCCCTGCTCAAGGATACCTCGCTCATCTCCATCCTGGCCGTGTCCGACGTGTTCCGCATCGCCCGTGAATCGTCGTCCACCACTTTTCTCTACTTTGAAACCTACACCGTGGTCGCCATCATCTACCTGATCATCACCCTTATCCTTTCCAAGTGCGTCAGCATGATGGAAGCGAGGCTGTCCTACTATGACCGGCGCTGACCCCATCATCACCATCAGCAGCGTGTACAAGCTGTACGGCCAGATTGTGGCCCTGAACAACGTCTCACTTGAGGTCTACCCCGGCGAGAAAGTGGTGATCATCGGTCCGTCCGGCTCGGGCAAAAGTACCCTGCTGCGCTCCATCAACCGTCTGGAAAGCGTGGACAGGGGCTCTATTATCGTAGACGGCAAGAACGTTCTGGACAAAACCAACGACATCAACACCATCCGCCAGGAACTGGGCATGGTTTTCCAGAGTTTCAATCTCTTTCCCCACATGACCGTGCTTGAAAATCTCATCCTCGCGCCGGTCAAGCTGCGCGGGGTCAGCAAAGAGGAAGCCGCGGCCCAGGCCATGCGCCTGCTCAAAAAGGTCAACATCGAAGACAAGGCCGCCGTCTACCCCTCCATGCTTTCCGGCGGGCAGCAGCAACGCGTGGCCATTGCCAGAGCCCTGGCAATGAACCCTAAAATCATGCTTTTTGACGAGCCTACCTCGGCCCTGGACCCCGAAACAACCGGCGAAGTCCTGGATGTCATGGTCACCCTGGCCAGAGAGGGCATGACCATGGTTGTGGTCACCCACGAAATGGGCTTCGCGCGCGAAGTAGCCGACCGCATCATCTTTATGGACCACGGCGAAATACTCGAACAAGGCAATCCCGAACATTTTTTCACCAACCCGGAGCATCCCCGGCTGCAACGTTTTTTACAGCAGATCTTGTAAATGAGTTTGCTCTAATTTGTTCCGATTACCCCCTGAAGGAGATTTTCGCATGAGAGCCATTATCGCCATCCTGCTGGTTTTCTTCCTGTGCCCGATTTCTTTTGCCAACGAGGGGATCATCACCGGCGTGGTGGATTCGGACCCCAAAGGCGCGAACGTGCGGGCCGCGCCTTCGCGGGATGCGGCCATCGTTACGGTGCTCGCGCAGCCCGATGAGCCGGATGACATGTACGGACGCCGGGTGACGGTTACCGGCGACAAAGGGGGGTGGTTCAACGTTACCCTGCCCGACGGCAAAACGGGCTGGATGCACAAAAGCATTCTGGGTTTCTGCGCCGGCGCCGGGGAAAACGGCCCCTGCACCTTGAGCGCCCGGCCCGACAACAAGGCCGCGCCCCTTGGCAGCGTGCCCCCGGGTGCCGCAATGAGCCTTGAAGAGGTCGCGGGCCAGTGGGCCAAGGTGAGCTATGCCGGCAAAAACGGCAAGGTTGTGGCCGGATGGCTGCCCGCGCGGTGTCTGGCGCCTTCGCCGGGCATATGCGCTTCCGGCGGGGATGCGTTCGCGCTTTTGAATCGGACGGAAATATTTCAAATTATATCCTTTGAGGTCATTACGAAGGATGGGCGCAAAAGCTTCAGCCCGGCCATTGACCCGGGCGGGAGCATGACCCTGCCCAAGTTCGCGGCCGGCGCGGCCGATCTGGATTTTTACATGGGCATGCCGAACAGCGTGCATTTTATCTTCAAGCAAGTGCCGCTCGACGCGGTGGATACGCTGATCCTGTCCGCGCCGGAGTTTGACAAGCCGGAACTGGACATGCGCGCCCGGGGCAAAAGTCTGGGCCGCCTTGCCGGTACGCAGACGGCGGACGATTTGCGGGGAGATGATGGGGAGGAAGAGGAAGGAGAGAAGAAGTAGCCTGTCGCGAAAGAACGTTCCGGCGGCGGTTTTTTCCCTTGTCGCGGGGAAAAGCCGCCGCAAAGTTTTCAGCAAGGGGCAAGAAGGTACCTTTTCAGCTTGCGCATCACTTCGTCAACATTGATGGGCTTGCTCAGGTGGTCGTTCATGCCGGCCAACAGGCATTTTTCCACATCGCCGCGAAAAACGTTGGCGGTCATGGCCACAATGGGCACCGATCGCAGAGCCGGATTGTCGGCGGCCCGGATGCGGCGGGTGGATTCGTAGCCGTCCTGTTCCGGCATGTGGATGTCCATGAGGATCAAATCGTAGGGCGGGTTGGCGGCCTGGGTCATTTCGCAGGCGATTTTGCCGTTTTCCGCGCAATCGATGGCAATGCCGGTGTCTTCCAGCAGGGCGAGCACTATTTCCCGGTTCAACTCGACGTCTTCCGCCAGAAGGATGCGCTTGCCGGCGAATATGCCGTCCGTGCCGCCGTCGTCCGGGCATTCGGGCGTCTGATCGGCGGCGTGAAGCCCCTCGGCCGTTGTTCCTCTGGGAGCTGGCAGGGTGAAGGAAAAAGATGAGCCTTGCCCCGGTTCCGATTCCACCCAGATGGAGCCGCCCAGCATTTCCACAATCCGCTTGGAAATGGCCAGCCCCAGGCCGGTGCCGCCGTATTTGCGGGAAATGCCGCCGTCCGCCTGCTCGAAGGAATGGAAGATTTTTTTCTGCTGCTCGGGCGAAATGCCTATGCCGCTGTCGCGCACGGTGAAGAGCAGGGAGCAGATGTCGTTTTTTTCTTCCAGCAGTTCCACGCTCAAGCCCACGCTGCCGCCTTCGGGCGTGAACTTGGCCGCGTTGGACAAAAGGTTGGCGATTACCTGGGCCAGGTGCTGTTCGTCCGAAACAATGGAAAACGGCAGCGTGCTCCCCACGACAAGGGTGAAGCGCTGTCCTTTTTCTTCCATGCGCAGGCCCACAACCCCGGCCACCCGCCTGAGCATGGCTTCCAGTTCGAATTCGGCTCTGGACAGCTCAAATTTGTTGGCCTCGATTTTGGACATGTCGAGAATGTCGTTGATGACGCCGAGAAGGTGGGTGGAGGCGTCGTTGATCTTGCCCAGGCAGTAGTCTTTTTTCCCCATGTCCGGCGAGGTTGTGCCGATGGCGGTCATGCCGATGATCACGTTCATGGGGGTGCGCATCTCGTGCGACATGTTGGCCAGAAAGCTGGATTTGGCCTGACTGGCCTGTTCCGCCTCGTCCCTGGCCCGCATCAGATCCGTCGTGTCGTGAAACAGGGCCAGGGCGCCTTCGCTGACGCCCTCGGGGTCGAGCATGGGGGTGAAATAGACCCGGTAGTGGCGCGGAATGCCGTCGCGGCGTATATTAAGGGTTTCTTCGGCGGAAACGGAATGCTTGTCCCGCAAGGCCAGCTCAAAGGCGTTTTTGGAGCGCTCCAGGCAGTCCGGCGCCATAAAGCCGGCAAACAGCTCCGTGTAGGCGCGTCCCCGGACCAGGCCGATGTTGAGTATGCCCGTCTGAGCCAGAAAGGATGAGGTGCAATAGGCAAGATGGCCTTCGCTGTCGAACAGCAGGATGATATCCTGACAATTCTCCAGCAGGAGGTTCATGAATTTTTCCTGGCGAATTTTTTCCCCGGAGATGACCGCGTGCAGGTTGGCTTTGGCCGCCGAAGTTATCCGGCTTCTGTCCAGGGTGTCCTGGAGAACGCTCATCCGGCGTTCAAGCCGTTTGTTTTCCCGACGCAGCAGGGCCAGTTCCTCCTCCGGAGAGAGCGGCGCGCCTGTGTGTTCTTCGCCCATAGTCGCATCAGTCGCTTGCGGCGGTCGTCCGCCATTGCTTAACACCGTGTCGCGCCGGCCGGCGGGCGCGCTATTCGAACATGCAGCCGATAAAACTGAAATTATGGAAACGGTTGGAAACGCCCCCTCCCTTGACGTACACGGGGCAGATTTCCCCCCCGGCGTAACACAACTGGTAGGGGAAGGCCTTGTTCACGCATTCGCTTACCAGTTCCATTTCGGCCAGCGGCTCCGTATCCAGGGCGAAACTGCGCACCAGGCAGGATATGAGCAGCATGCCGGCGTTGTCTTTTGGCGCGAGAATCTCGTTAAACAACTGTCTGGTGGAGAGCAGCACGTCGGCACTGTCCAGGGTGCTCAAGGCAAAGGTGGCGTTAACCGGCATCTCGCCGCCGCAGATGGCCGAGCCCTCGGGCGTGAAGGTGTAGAAGCCGCGAATCACCGGCGGGGTGCCGTCCCGATAATCCACGACAATGGGCATGGACTTGGAACTTTCCAGAATGTCGTTGGGGGCCAGACCCGTGCCGCGCAGATACTCCGTTGCCGACATTCCGTTGATTTCATGCAGGATATTGCCATCGGAGGCCGTGATCACCGCCTGGTGCTTCTGCACGTTGTTCAGCGGCAGCGTGCCCAGAAAGAACCGGGCCCGCACCGGGCCGGAGAGCAGGATCATGGCCAGGTTGTCCCTGTAGGCCAAGCCGTTGTGGATGGTGTGCGCCTGGCGCGAGTCAAAGGTGTGGTCGCAGGCCACGGTGCCGAACACCGGCGTGCCGTTGCCGGCCTTGTCGATGCGGGAGGCTATTTTTTCCCCGCCCACGGTGGCCATCATAGGCACATAGGCCAGCACCAGAGCCGGATCGCCCGGAAGGGCGGCTGCTGCTCTGTCGTAAGCCGTCTGTATTTTATTTTCGTGATCTTCAGTCAGGGATTCGCTGAGGACGGCGGAAAAAGAAACGTCGTCGCTCGTGAGCACGCACAGAGTGAGTGCCAGCAGTTCGGCCGTTTTTTCCGTGCCTGTGCCCAGGGTGGTGACGCCCACCACGTCGAAGGGCAAACGCTCGCACAGGGCCGGGATGACTCCGCCTTCCAGAAAGTCCGCGTAACAGGTAAGAATACCCACGGAGTTTTCGAGCAGGCGGTTTTCAAGGTCCAGTTGTTTCAGGATTTCCGCAACGGCAAAATCCGTATCGTCGACTTCGGTCGTCTGCGCAGTAAGCATTCGGATCATAAAGGCCCCCGGAACCGCGCGAAAAAATGAAGCGATTGCCCCGCCGACAGGGTTGGCGCAAGCATCCCGCCATACTGTCCACTAAAGTATAAAATACAATGTTTTCCAAAAAATATCACAACAAATTGCTCATGGCAAGAACGGCGTGCGCGGCAACTTGCACCGTAGTCTCTCAAAAAATCCAACTTTTCAAGTGATATGGATGATTGGAGAAAGCGGCTTGACCGTTGCGGCGCAAGGGGATAGCAAAAGAAAAATTTTATCCCGGCCGCGTGACAGTATGGCGGCAAAGGAGCGCGGATGTCGTTGCACGAACTTGACGAGGCCAGGCGCTGTTTGCAGTGCAAAAAGCCTCTTTGCCGAAAGGGCTGTCCCATCAATACCGACATTCCGGCCATGATCCGGTTGTTCGGCGAAGGGCGGCTGGACGAGGCCGGAGAGATGCTGTTCAAGAACAACCCCCTGTCCGCCGTGTGCGCGTTGGTGTGCGACCACGAAAAGCAATGCGAGGGCCACTGCATTCTGGCCAAAAAGGGCAATGCCGTTCACATCAGCAGTATAGAGAACTTCATTTCCTCCCGCTTTCTGTCGCGTTTTACGCCGCCGGCCATCAAAAAGAACGGGAAAATGGCCGCCATCATCGGCTCGGGGCCGGCGGGCATAACCATTGCGGTGGCTCTGGCCCAGCGGGGGTATGCGGTTACCCTGTTCGAGGGCCGGGACCAGATAGGCGGAGTGTTGCGTTACGGCATTCCGGCATTTCGGTTGCCGCGCTCCGTGCTGGAAAGTTACCGGAAACTGCTGGGGGGGCTTGGGGTGAAGATACGGCCCAACACGAACATAGGCGGAGCCCTGCGCATGGACGATCTGTTCCGGGACGGTTACGGCTCGGTCTTTATCGGCACCGGGGTATGGCGTCCCAACACGTTGCGCATTCCCGGCGAGAGCCTGGGGAATGCGCATTTCGCCATTGATTACCTGAGCAATCCCGATGTGTACGATCTGGGGGAAACGGTGAGCGTGATCGGCGCGGGCAACGCGGCCATGGACGCGGCCCGGACCATTCTGCGCCACGGGGCGCGCAACGTTACCGTATACGCGCGTCGGCCGGCGCTCACGGCCAGCCCGCGCGAGGTGGAGTACGCCCGGCTGGACGGGGTACGCTTTGAGTTTTGCGTGAAGCCGGTGGAAATCCGCCCGGAAGGGGCGGTGTTTCGGCGCTTGTCATATGAGGGCGAGGCCGGGGGACTGGAGATTGAAGGCAGCGATTTTCTCCAGCCCTCGGATTCGGTGATAGTGTCCATCGGCCAGGGGCCGCGGGATCGGATCGTGAACACTTCTCAGGGGATCAAGGTCAACGAGCGCGGGCTTCTGATCACGGACGAAAACGGCTCCACCACGCGGGACGGCATTTTTGCCTCCGGCGACGTGGTGCGCGGGGCCAAGACCGTGGTGGAAGCGGCCCACTATTCCAAAATGGTGGCCAAATCAATGGACGAGTACATGCGATCTTTGCCGCGCCGGCGGGGACAGCCCTGACTGACGATCGCCTACTCCTTGCCGGCCAGAAGGTCCTCGACCCAGGCCGGGACGACTGTGCCGGCCTTGCCGTAACGGCCCTGGTGAAAGACGCGGGTGCCGTGGGTGGGCTCCAGGTTCAGTTCCATGACGCGCGCGCCGCTGGCACGGGCGTGGGCGGCGAAACCGGCCGCCGGGTAAACGTTGCCGGAAGTGCCGATGGAAACGAACAGCCGGCACGAGGACAGGGCGCGGTCTATGTCGTCCATGTACAGGGGCATTTCCTCAAACCAGACGATGTGCGGGCGCAAAGAGCCGGTACGGACGCAGTCCGGGCAGGCGTCGTTGCGGGTCAGATCGCGCTCCCAGGGCAGCACGGTTTCGCAGGCGGTGCAGCGGGCCTTGAGCAGTTCGCCGTGCATGTGGAGCAGGTTTTTGCTGCCGGCGCGCTCGTGCAGGTTGTCAACGTTCTGGGTGATGAGCAGGAAAGGCTCACGCCCTTCTTTTTCAAGCCGGGCCAGGGCCTTGTGGGCGGCGTTGGGGGCGGTTTCCTGCCTGAGAAGCTGCCGCCGGCGTTCGTTGTAGAAATCCAGCACTCGATCGGGATTTCTGGCAAAGGCGCGGGGGGTAGCCACGTCTTCGATGCGAACATTTTCCCACAGCCCGCCCGCGTCCCGAAAGGTGGCGATGCCGCTTTCCTGGCTGACGCCGGCGCCGGTAAGAATGACAATCATGGTGGGCCTTCCGGAGAAAAGGGTGGGTCCGATATTTGTTGCCTGCCACGAAAAGAGTTGAGAGTAAAGGCGGAATTGTTTGAGTGCGGAACTGAAAATAAACCGCCGGGGAAAGTATCCTTTCCCCGGCGGTTCAGGTGCGCCTTTGCAGGCACTCACGAGCGGATCGCGGATCTCCCGCAAAAAAATATCAAGGCCTATCTTGTCGTTTTCCTTCATCAGGCGTGCGGTCATCTCCCCGACCGAGACACTGATACTCTTTTGTCACAAGCCAGCTCATGCAATTCCCCCAGCCGTCCCGCCCTCCATTGCATACCTTCAGTACACCCCCAAAGGCTTCAGCGTCCTGATACCCCCAGCTCTTGCAGCGCGCCCGGGCAAGATTAAGGGCTTCTTGTTCGTTTACTTCCGGTATTTCATAAAGCGAATGCTCGTAAGACATTCTCACAGTGGCATCCGACCGGCTGCCTCCAGTGGCCGCCCAGTTTTTAGAAACACGCTTCATGCAACCCGCGAACGCTATCACTGATAAAATAACCAATAAAATAGAAACAGTTCTCTTAAATGTCCCCATTTTTCCTCCCTGTTGCCCATAAGGCATGTACGGATAAAGCAAGGCGTCCCTTTCTTCCTATCGACTCTCTATCCCGTTGACAAGAGGAGTTGTAGCTTTCCCGGATAGCCTCATCACGAAGAGGGGAGGAGAGTGATAAAAAAAGTTAACCAGAGGGCTCCGCGAGAAAAAAACGGGCCATGATTGTTACATCATGACCCGATACTTTTCTGGTCGGAGCGACAGGATTTGAACCTGCGACATCCTGGTCCCAAACCAGGCGCGCTACCAAGCTGCGCTACGCTCCGGCGCGGATGCCCGCCCGTGTCCGTCTTTAGCGGAATATAGGCGGACGGCGAAAGCGACTTCTAATGCAAATAGAGCCGGGAGGCAAGCGGTCGGAGAAGCAAGCCGTAAACGCGGTTGAAATGGCTCCCTTGGCCGCACGGACCCCGATTCTTACCGCCGGCCCGAGTTTTGGGTTTTTCGCGTTCAGGGTTCCGTGTCCGGCGACGGCATCAGAATTCTATGCCCGGCGCGGCCTGGCGGCCCTGGACAAAGTGGTGCTTTTTCTCCGTCATCTCCGTGACCAGATCCGCTTCCTGTTCCAGCCAGGCGGGCAGGCCACGGCCGGAAAAAACCAGGTGCGCCCCGGCCGTTCGGGCCTTTTCCGTCAGGCTTCGCAGTTCGTCTTCCAAAACAAGGCCGTGGCCGTGGGCGTAAAGAATTTCATCCAGCACCAGCATATCCACGCCGGCCAGCATGTCCTCGGCCCAGCGCAACACCTCCAGGGCGGCTTCCCGGTGTTTTTCCCGCTCTTCCTCGTCCCGGAAAAAGCCCGGCCCGCCGGCGAAAAAACGATTTTCGAGCATGATGGACAGCACTTTTTGTTCGCCGGCCTGTCCCGGCCGTTTCATGAACTGGCCAAAGGCCACCGTGAGCCCCTGGCCGTGAGCCCGGATGGCCTGGCCCACCGAAGCGGAGGTTTTGCCCTTGCCGTTGCCCGTATAAATAAGGAGCATGCGTTTTCCTCCAATAAGCGGGTGAGATGAAAGTTCCACCCCGGCGGGAGCAGGCGCCGGGGCGGCATACGGCGTGCAAGCTCCTGTGGATGATCAGGCTAAGGCCGGCCCGGCAACGCCGGGGGCTGGCTCCAGTGATAGCCTCCCGGCCGGGAACCGGGGGATTGCCCGCTCTGCGGCCCATGCCAGCCCGGTTGCGGCGCGGGGCGCCCGTATTGCGGCTGCTGCCCCCATTGTCCCGGCCCTTGCCACATTTGCGGGCCGGCCGGCGGCTGTCCGCCCTGCGGCGGCGCATACTGTGGCCGTTGGCCGGAAGCCGGCGGAGGATTCCAGTGCGGCGGCCCGTAGGGGGGGCGTTGCCCGGAAGCCGGCGGCGGCCCCCATTGCCCTTGCTGCCCCCACTGGGGCGGGCGCTGCCCCTGCCCCCACTGGGACGGCCGTTGGCCCGACTGGCCTTGCGGCGGTCCCCATTGTCGTCCCGGCCTGCCTTGCGACGGTTGGCCCCACTGGGACGACTGCTGGCCGGGGCCAAAGCCCTGATCGCCCCGGTGCGGCGGCCACGGGCCTGGACCGGGGTGGGGGGGCCGGGGACCCGGGCCGGGCTCAGGATGCGGCGGCCACGGCCTCGGTCCCGGTCCCGGATGCGGGGGGCGTGGTCCGGGGCCGGGGTAGGGCGGCTGCCATCCGGGTCCGTTCCAGGGAACGTATATCTGCACCTCGGGAGAAATCAGGGGATAGGCCGGATAGCCCTGGTCCTGTGAGGTGCCGTTCACGTTTCTGGGCGGGGTGTTCATGTAGAGGCTGTCGCCCTTGTCCGAGGGATCGATTTTGCCGATGCCGATCTGGTCCCTGGTCACGGACATGACCTCGTCAGCCCTGGCGGGCGGGGAAAGACAGGCCAGCGCGATCGCGAACAGGGCCGCCCCGGCTGTCGGAACACTCCACCATCCGCCGCCCCCCGGCGAAAAAGCCCGGAACGTCAGAAACGCGGCGCGCGGCGGGCGGGCGAACAGTGAGAAACGAAATTGCCGGAGCCGCCCCTTTACTCCCTTGCGAAAACACGACAAAGAGGATATCATTTTCCCCTCGAAATTGTTTAGGGTCTTGCGGGAAACGCCTTTATAAAGGCTATACTCCATCGGGCGCTTTTCGACAACTCCGGAGCGCCCGGAAGGACAAATACGCCTCCCCGCATTGTGAAGCCGCCTCCGGGCGCCCGTCCCTTCCCCGGATGGCTGGCGACCGGTTGTTTTTTCCGGGCGGAATCGGTCTGGCGCGACGGGAGTGTTCAGGGTCCGTCCCGGCTCAGGAAAAAATTTTTTCCTGAGCCCGTTTACGAAAGGAGCTTTTCTGTATGTCAACGAATTCCGTCGCCGACCGGGCCAGGGCTTATACTGAAGCCGGGGTGGACATCAACGCCGGAAACGATCTGGTCAGCCGCATCAAAAAGATCGTCGCCCAGACCCACACCCATGGCGTGCTTTCCGATATCGGCGGCTTTGGCGGCCTGTACAAGCCGGACGACAACATCGAATCCCCGGTTCTGGTGGCCTCCACCGACGGCGTGGGCACCAAGCTCAAGCTGGCTTTTGCCTTTGACCGGCACGACACCGTGGGTATCGATCTCGTGGCCATGAGCGCCAACGACATTATTGTCCAGGGCGCGCGCCCGCTTTTTTTCCTTGATTATTTCGCCACCGGCAAGCTGGATGTGGGTACGGCCGAAACGGTCATCCGGGGCATAGCCGAGGGCTGCAAGCAGGCCGGCTGCGCCCTGCTCGGCGGGGAAACCGCGGAAATGCCGGATATGTATCAGCCCGGCGAATACGACCTGGCCGGTTTCTGCGTGGGCATGGTCAGCAACAGCGCCATTGTGGACGGCTCTTCCGTCAAGGTGGGCGACAGCATTATCGGCATCGCCTCCTCCGGTCCCCACGCCAACGGCTATTCCCTGATCCGTAAGATTCTGGACAAAAGCGGGCTCAAGGGCGCGGATATATTCCCGGGCACGGACCGCCAGGTGCAGGACGTATTGTTGGAACCCACCATCATCTACGCGGACTGCATACGCAACCTGCTGCGCGATTTTTCTTTGAGCGGCATGGTGCACATTACCGGCGGCGGCTTTTACGACAATATTCCCCGCGTCCTGCCGGCCCAAGTCAAAGCCGCCATATCTTTCGACTCCTGGGATATTCCCCCGGTTTTCCATTGGCTCAAGGAACAGGGAGGGCTTTCCTGGCCCGAAATGCTGCAAATATTCAACTGCGGCATCGGCTACGTGATTATCCTGCCCAGGGAGAGCGAAGAGGAAGTGGTGCGGCGCATCCAGGCCCTGCAACTGCCGGCCTGGGCAATCGGCTCGGTGGAACGTTGCCGGGAGGAAGGCGAGGAACGCGTGGAAATGCGTTTTCTCGATCGGCGCAAAACAGACAATGACCGGCGTGTCTAGAGCATTTCACGAATGAAATGAGTGAATTGCTCTACAAGGATTTGTCCTCAAATCCTTGCCGCTAACGTGGCGTAGGGGGGCCTTCCCCGCCTTTACGCGACTCTTTCAAGCGTTAGAGCAATTCAACTTTAAAATTATTCACTTGATCCTGCCAAGAAAAATGGGGTTTCCAAAGGGGTTCAACCCCCTTTGGGAACCCCATTTATGGGGGCAGGGGCCAATAGTGATAACGAAACCGCCCCGCATTCCCATGCAAGGAATGCGGGGCGGTCTACCTTGTTTTGCTTTTCTTTCTCTTGAAAAGGTGTCAGCAACACACGGGAAATGCTGAATTTTTTCGTTTGGCCAGGCGCAAGCCAATTTTCAAGGAGGGCTGGCCTCTTAGGGCCTGCCCTCCTTGAAAATTGGCGCGGCAACGACGCCAAACGGAAAAAATCAGCGTTTCCACTCGTATACCCTGGCGTTGCCGCCTAGCAGACAGAATACTTCGTAGCTGATGGTGCCCCAGGTGTCGGCCAGTTCCTCGGCCGTCACGGCCGTTTCGTAAGGTCCGCCGAGCAGCCAGACCCGGTCGCCCACGCCGATTTCCGGCACGTCGCTCAAATCGATGGCCGTCATTTCCATGGACACCCGGCCCAGCACGCGCACGCGCGCGCCGCCGGCGCAAAAGCAGCCCCGGTTGGACAAGCTGCGGGGCACGTAGTTGGAATACCCGGCCGCGATAATGCCTATGCGCATGGGCTCCATGGCCACATAGGCGTGTCCGTAGCCCGTGCCTTCACCGGGCTGGAGTTCGCGTTCGGCAATGACCGTGGCGCATACCGACATGGCCGGCTTAAGGCCCTTGCCCAGCCCGACCAGGCCGGTGCCGTGCATGGGGTTGCCCCCGTAAAGGGAAAGTCCGGCCCGGCAGGTGTGCTGCCCGATAACTTCCGTGGCGATGCGCACTTGCAGCAATCCGGCCGAATTGCACAGGGAAACCGCGATGTTCGGCCAGGCGCGGCGCAAAGAGGCCAGCATGCCGGCAAACATCTCGGCCTGGGCGCGGATGGTGGCCGCGCCGTTGTCCGTGTCCGCGCTGGCCAGGTGCGACACGGCCAGAACCGGCACCACCTTGGGCAGAGCTTGCAGGCGCTCCACCAGGCGGTCCATGTCCTTGGGGTCGAAGCCCAGGCGGGCCATGCCGGTGTTGCACTTGATGGCCACGGGCAGAGGGCGTTTCAGGTTTTCCAGCAGGGGCAGTTGTTCGGGCGTGTGGATCATCGGAATAATGCCGAATTCCTCGCACATCTCCACGTCTTCCGGGCCGGTTAGGCCGAGCAGGGAGATGAGCAGGGGCGGGGTACGGCCGGAGCGCTCCGTGGCTTCGGCAATGCCCTGGCGCAGGTCGGCAGCTTCCTGGACATGGCCCAGGGCGAAAATCTCCGCGCCTTCCCGGTCCATAAGGGCCTGGGCCACCCTGATGTGGCCGTGCCCGTAGGCATCCGATTTGATGACCGGCAGCATGACCGGCCAGGTGAATCGTCTTTCTCCGCCGTTTCGATCCGGCAGGGTCACGATCGGTCCGGCCTGTTGTCCGTTGGCGGCGAGGATGTCGCGCAGGTGTCGGTAGTTGTCGCAGATGGCGTCCAGGTTGACATAGGTGGTGGTGACATAGGGAGAACGTTTCATTTTTTCAGCTCCTGTGCTTCTGCCGCAAAGAGTACGCTCCCGCAAAATAAAGTACAAGCCCGATTCTTTCCCTTTGGAAAAACTTGTGCTATAGCGGATGCGAATACGCGAAGCTTCTGGCCGGAATACTTTCCTGAAACCCTACGAGAACACCCCGGGTAGGCATAATGCGCGGTAAACGCTTCCCTTTTTTTGCCCTCTTGCTCTTGTGCGCGTTTTCCTGCGGACTGTCCCACGCCGCCGCTCCGGCAAAACCCCTGGTTATGGAAACCGAAGATCAGCGCCTGGTGCGCTGGGATCTGACCGCGGACAGCGTTACCACCCTGAATGACAGCGAAATAATGGAAGCCAGGGGAAATGTGCTTCTCAAGCGCGGCAACGAATACCTGAAGGCCGACTTTGCCCGCTACTATATGAGCACCAAGTGGGTGTACCTCAAGGGCAACGTTGAAGTCCGCACCCCTAAGGACCAGCTTCAGGCCGAAGAAGCGGAATTCGATTTGCGCAGCCGGGTGGGCTGGCTGAAAAAAGGCCGTATTTTCATGGCCGGCCCCCACGTCTACCTGGCCGGCGATCGCATCGACAAGCACTGGGGCGACGTATATACTTTCAAGCAAGCCAAGGTGACCACCTGCGACGGCGATTCGCCGGCCTGGTCCATGACGGCCGAGGAAGCGGTGGTGGAAATAGACGGCTACGCCCGCTTAAGCCGCTCGACCTTCCAGATCAAGGACACCCCGGTAGCTTACTCTCCCTATTTCCTGTTCCCCACCAAAACCTCCCGGCAGACCGGGCTTCTCACACCGGAGTTCGGCCGCAGTTCCAACAACGGCGCGTATTACAACCAGCCCTTTTTCTGGGCCATCAATGAAAGCAGCGACCTTACCCTGAACGAATACGTCATGGAAAAGCGCGGCTTTATGCACGGCATCGAATACCGGGCCCGGCCCAGTTCCGACACCACCGCCTGGATTCGCCTTGACTGGATGTACGATAAAACGCGCGAAAACGACGACACCACCGGCCGCTACTCGGGCGACGGCCTGCTGCGCACCAACTATGACCGTTTCTGGCTGCGCGGCATGCTCGATACCCGCCTGCCCGATCCCAACTGGCGTTTCAAGGCCGACCTGGATTACGTGTCCGACCAGTATTTTCTCAGGGAATTCAAGGAAGGCTTTTCCGGTTTCAGGCGGACCAGAGAGGAACTGTTCGATCTCTTCAGCCGCGATCTTCAGGAAAAAGATCAGGACCGCATAAGCGGCCTTCTGCTTACCCGCGAATGGGAACGCGGCTCCATAGCCCTGTCTTCCTTCTATACCCAGGACCCCACCCTGGGGCACGGCAACAAGCCCTTCAGCGAGGACGACACGGTACAGCGCCTGCCCCAACTCGACGGCTTCCTTTACAAAGGGCGCATTTTTTCCGCTCTGCCTCTGGAATTCGAAGCCAATGCCCAGGCCGCCTACATGTACAGGCGCAGCGGCACCCGCGGCGCTCGCTACGAAGTGGTGCCCCGGTTTACCCTGCCCGTGAGCACACGGTACGGCTCCATTATCGCCAGCGCCGGCGTGGTCCAGACCCTTTACGAAACCGAGCATCCTTCCCGCACCGATGACAGCGGCCGGGAAATGCCGCGCCAGAACGGCGACTCCCGCACCCTGCCGGAAGTTTCCGTGGCCGGGGCCACGGAATTCGCCAGGGTTTTTGAGTTGAACCCCGATCCCATGCCCTTGAGCAAAGAAACCGTGGGCCACTCGCGCTGGATGGCCCTGCGCCACTCCGTCCAGCCGCGCCTGGAATACCGCTACCGCATTAACGACGACCAGGACGACAACCCCTACTATACCTCCGAGGACAGGCTCGAGCCCAGATCGGAACTGGTCTACTCCATCACCAACGTGCTGACCATCAAGCGGGAAAGCGTGGCCCTGGCCAAGGATGAAAAGGGCGAAATGGCCCCTGTCCTCAAGACTTCCTATGACGACCTGATACGTTTCCGCCTGGAACAGGCCTACGACATACGCGAGGCCACCCGCAACAACGATCGGGACGAGTACGCTCGCCGGCCCTTTGGCGACGTATTTTCCGATCTGACGGTTCGGGTAAACGATGTCGTGTCCGTAAGCACCCGGAACAACTGGTCGCCCTACGAGAATGAGTTTACCCGCCACCAGAGCGGCGTTACCCTGAACCTGCCCGAATACGGCAGCTTCTACGTGGGCTACGATCTGCGCAGAGCCCTGGACGAATACGCGCGCAAGCAGGAAGACGACGTCAAATACCTGCGCTTCGACATCCGAAGCGCCCAGTTCGGCCCCTGGAGCGTGGCCACTTCGTTCAAACACGACTTCAAAAACCTGGACAACAAGGAAACGGACATCCGGCTCAGCTACAACCATCAGTGCTTTACCATAACCGGACGGGTTTCCGTGGAACCCAGGGAAGAAAACTACCAACTGTACGTGATGCTTACCGGGCTTGGCGATTAGTGCCTGTTCGCGGCCCTTTCGCCCGCTCCCGCCGTTTCCGGCGCGCTCTTTTCGCGCCGTTCCCCTTTCCCCAAGGAGGCTGAGGATGGAAAACGCCAGCAAGCCCCCCCCACGGAACATCCTTTCCGACCGCTACAGGCGGGAATTCGTTGAGGTGGGCTGCCCCATATGCAATCTGCGCAAAATCATCTGCGTGCCCGAGGAAAGCATCCCCCACTGCGATTTCTGCAAAGTGGAAATGGTGCTCAAGGAAGTGTTGACCGAAGGCAAGTACTGACCGAAGGCAAGTACTGACGCCCCCACTCTCTCCGCTTCCAACGCCCCACCGTATAGACAGGAATAGTACCCGCGAATTTATCCATAACTTACCGGAGGAATACATGAAAAGACTTATTTTGCTGGTGCTGTGCGCCTTGCTGGCCGCTCCGGCCGCCCTGGCCGCCGACAACGAACTGGCCAAAAAATCGTCCATTAACGAAATTCTGGCCCGCGGTGAACTGCGCGTCGGCTTTGATTCCGGCTACATGCCCTTTGAAATGACCGACAAAAACGGCAACTACATCGGCTTCGACATGGATCTCGGTCGTGAGCTGGCCAAGGCCATGGGCGTCAAGTTCGTGCCCGTCAACATCGACTTTGACGGCATGATCCCGGCCCTGCTCACCGGCAAGATCGACGTCATCCTCAGCGCCATGACCATCACCCAGGAACGCAACCTGAAGATCGGTTTCAGCGATCCCTACATCGTGGTCGGCCAGTCCATTCTTCTGAACAAGAAGCTCGAAGGCAAAATCACCTCCTGGGAACAGCTCAACGATCCCCAGTACAACGTTGTTTCCCGCCAGGGCACTACCGGCGAGGAAGCCGTCAAGCGCTACCTGCCCAAAGCCAAATTCAAGACCTTTGAAAAAGAAGCCGACGGCGCCCTGGAAGTGGCCAACGACCGCGCCGACGCCTGGGTATACGACATGCCCTTTAACGTGGTCTTCTACGCCGAACAGGGCAAAGGCAAAGTCATTCACCTCGACAAGCCCTTCACCTTCGAACCCCTGGGCATCGGCATCAAGCAGGGCGACCCGGACTTCATGAATTTCCTCAACAACTTCCTGCGCCAGCTCAAAGCAGACGGCCGCTACGACCGCATGTACGACAAGTGGATCAAGTCCACCGACTGGTTCGCCCGCACGCAGAAGTAGAAGTGGAAGAGAGAGAGAAGAGAATGCCTCCGGCGGCCGGGGGAAGGGAAAGGAAACTTTTGTAAAAGTCCGCTCGATCTGAGCGAAGCGAAGACGAGCTACTACGAAGAAAGTTTCCCTTCCCCCGGACCCCCATCCCTATCCTTCAAAACTTTTTAGTTTGGGGGATGTTACGGAGTCGGACCGTCAAAAGCGGCATTCGAGCGGGGCTCCCGGCCGGTTGTGTCCGGGTTGCCCGCGGCCGGCGCGGTTGCCATGAATGACAGTCAAAGCGCGTCACGGGAGCAACGCTTCGGCAAGAGTTTCAATTCACCACACCCCCTCGCCAACCCCAAATAAAAAGTTTTGGGGATGGGGGAAGGGGGGTGTGGGGGGAAGGGGGCAACCCCTTTTCCAAAAGGGGTTGCCCCC
>JAVBOI010000023.1:0-7440 GCA_031550695.1 Desulfovibrio sp.
CTGTACGACCAAGGTATCGCCGTCCGTGACCCGGATTACTGTTCCGCTCCAAGCGCAACAAAATGAAGGACAAAGCAAAAAGAAAAAGAGAAGGACAGTGGCACGGCACATTTTTATATCCGTATAAACATACGGATATAAAATCAAGAGGTACGTTATCAAGTAAGAATGGAAAAATTGCCGTCATTGTACTGGGCTGTCGCCCGTGTAATCAAAGAACTGCGCCTGTCCGCCGGGCTTACCCAGAGCCAGCTTGCCGGTTTGGCCGGACTTTCCGAAGATTATATTTCCGCCATGGAACGCGCCATCCAGGGCGATTCCATAACAGCCCTGCTGCATATCGGGGGTGTTCTGAAAATAGAGGGGCATGAGCTACTGCGACGTATTGAGCTTGAGATGCGTAACAATCCGGAGCCTCCCGCGTGCAAGGTCGGCAAACCACAAAAACGTCGGAAGGCCACTGCTCCCGCTAAGGCGAAGTGACGCGCATCAGCGTTCCAGCTCTTCACGTCGCGCTTGTTCTCTCTCCCGCTCCTGTTCCCGGCTGCGGGTAATGAGATTTCCCTCTATCTGAATATCTTTTCCCCATTTCTTAGCCGCATACAGCGCGGCGATTACCTGAGCGGCTTTATCCTGAGGTGAAAAGATCACTTCCTTGCCCGCATCCCGGATGCTGCCACCGCTTCCCAGAGTAAAAACAACCACACCCTTGCCGTCGATGCGGCGTTTGATCGTGCCAAGGTCGCGTCCTTGGGCCTTGGCCTCGGCGGCAATCTCCTCCATGCGCAAAAAAGCCTGAAGATGTCGTTTGCCACTGGCGGAAAGGTCATCACGTTCCAGCAAAACACGTTCTTTTTCGGCGTAGTCAGCGCGGATGGCCGGTTTTGCGGCATAGTCCAGGCCGTGGCGGCTCCAATCCTTTACCGGAGCCTTGGCTGCGTCTGCCGCGATTTCAGAAGGCCTCTCCGGCTCCACGGCTTCCTTGCTGGAGCGGAGCACAGCCAAGGCCACCTCGTTGCCGTTTTCCGCTTCATGCCGCAGGAAGCCGCTCCAGGAGGTGAACGGCACTTCCAGGCACACGGCCTCGCGCTGCGGCTGTAATTCCAGCTTGGCCTTGGCTACGGCTTCGTTTTTGTGCTTACGGGCCAGGGTGAGCAGAATATGGCGGTTGCGTTTGGCGATGTGCTTGGCAATCATCGGATATTTCCTGCGGCGATTTTAAGTTCCGTTTGTCGGGCCTCGATTTCCCGTAGCAGGCGACGCAGTTCGTGTTCCGGCCCTTTGCCTTCGGCCAGAGCGGACTTGAACAGGCCGCCGAGTCTGCCGAGGTCGGCGCGGGCCTTGAGAATGTCCAGAACTGCCTGTTTATGCTCCAGGCTGGGAATGGCCATGCCGGTACATACACGCTTGGCGAAGGTGGACAGGGACAGCCCGGCCCTGGCGGCGCTGGCGGATATGGCGGCGTACTCTTCAGGCGAAAGGTAGACGGTCAGGCGAAGTTTTTTTGAGGGCATTGGTGCCTCCGGCGTTTTGGGCGTTGAACGCCGCAGGTGTGAATAAGCGGGCTTTTCCCCGGAGGGCAGGAGATGAAAGTACCTGTACCTTCCATATCCTGTCTCCAGAAGTAACCATACGATGATACAAGAAAGCATACGGAAGCAGTCTATGTGACAAAATATTCTTGTGTATTCCTGTGTATGCGATTGACGCTTAAAATATATTTCCGCGTCTCTGCGAATGCTTCAACATATCAAACACTGCCTATATTTCCCTATGTATGCTTAGCGCTGATTAGCAGCGACAAATTAAAATCCACAGATGTTGAAAGTTATTGTTCGACCTTCACGATCCTTACAATAATTTGGCGAGTCGTTTGCAATCTTCTCAAATCTCTTAAAATATCTTCAAATACCTTGCAGACATTTGACGCGCCAAAAAATTTTAAGGTTCTGCAAGAGCTTTGAATGCATCCGGAAGGCAGGACAAGTGCGGTGGGTACACTTTTCAAGTTTCCCCCCTCACGTCCTGCCCTGCGGGGCTGGCGTGGGACGCGTCCTTACTCGCCTGCGGCTCGACGCAAAACCGGGTGACATCCGACGCCCTTTCTTAAACACCAGACTTCGGAAGGGTGCAGATCGCACCTCCCATTATTCGCATAAATCCGCGCTTATTCCAGACACAAAACCACCACAATATGAAGAAGCCCCGAAATCAAGCAACGCTGCCGATTCCGGGGCTTCTTCATTTCATATGGCCGTTCTTATGAAACCGGTCCCAGGGCGATGGCTTCCACCTCAAGCCTGGCCCCGAGAGGCAGATCCTTGACCGCAAAGCAGCTCCGGGCCGGGAAAGGCTTGCCGAAGTATCCGGCATAGACCTCGTTCACCGCCGGAAAATCCCTGATATCCGCGAGGTAGACCGTGGTTTTCAGCACCTTGCTCAGATCCGAGCCGCCGGCCTGGAGCACGGCGCGCAGGTTGTCCAGGGCCATTGCGGCCTGGGCCTTGATGTCGTCGGGCATGGCCTTGGTCTTGGGGTCCAGGGGCAGCTGGCCGGAGGTGAAGATAAGGCCGGCCCCGGCCAGGGCCTGGGAATACGCGCCCACAGCGCCGGGCGCTTTATCGCTTTCAATAAGTTTGGGCATGGTCATGGTGCTCTCCTTAAATGCGTCTGGCGAGCCGTAGCGCCCGCCGAGCACGCGCATGTTATTTGTTTTTACCGACGAGAGCCTTGTTTGAGCGAACCTGTCGGGTCACCGACGCGATACGCCACCCCGTGTGGGGTTTCCAATGGGGTTCACACAGAGCCTGTGTCCCCGACCCCCTTTGGCCGCCGGAGGCAATACTACTCTTGGGCAACTTCAAAATGAATTTGCTCTAAAACTGCTTGCGCAGAACCCTGCCCGCCAGCACCGCTGTCTGGGGAACGCCGTCCAGCACGGCGGCGCGGCCGTTCACAAACACGTGCCGGATGCCGTCGGGGTACTGACGCGGTTCTTCGTAGCTGCCTTTGTCGATGATGGTGGCCGGGTCGAACACCGCCACATCGGCGGCCATGCCGGCCTTGAGCAGGCCGCGATCCTTGAGCCCGAACACAGATGCCGGCTGGCCGGTCATTTTGCGCACGGCTTCTTCCAGGGCAATGACCTTTTCCTCGCGCACGTATTTTCCGAGCACGCGGGCAAAGGCCCCGTAGACGCGCGGGTGGGGCTTGCCGCCCAGCAGACCGTCGGTGCACACGTTCTGTTCCGGCCGGGCAATCAGCGCCTTCACGTGCTCTTCCAGGCCGTAGAAGTCCACCATGCCCACGGCGTTCGCCTCCTCGTACAGAAGGTCGTAGGTGGCTTCCAGGGGCTCCTTGTCGCGCATCTTGCCGAGCTGCACCAGGCTCTTGCCCACAGCATCGCGGTTCTTGTCCGTGGTCACGCTGGTGACGAATATGCCGTCCAACCCGGCGAAGGCCACGAAGTTATCCCAGCCCTGAATACCCACCGCTATGTCCCTGGTCATGCGCTTGCGGTCTTCAGCGGACTTCAGGCGCTCCAGCAGATTGTCCGTGCCGCCGTCGTGCGCCCAGGGCGGCAGGATGACGCCCAGCATGGTGCTGCCGGCGGCATAGGGATACTGGTCGAACGACACCCGGATGCCCTCGGCCTGGGCCTTGTCCAGAAGGCCCAGAACGCCGTCGAACAAATGGGCGTTGTTCTTGCCGCACAGCTTGAAGTGGGAGAAGTGCACCCAGACCCCGGAATCGCGGCCCGCGGCAATCACTTCCTCCATGGACTCGATAATGGTGTCGGCCTCGCTTCTCTGGTGGATGACCAGGGGCACGCCCATTTTGGCCGCCACCGTGCACAGGGCCGTGACTTCGCGGGTGTCCGCATAGGCGCAGGGCATGTAGATGAGGCCCGTGGAGAAGCCGTAGCCGCCCATGGCCATTTCCCGTTCCAGCACGGAGCACATGACGTCCAGTTCCTTGTCCGTGGCCACGCCGCCTTCCAGGCCGCGCGCTTCCATACGCACGTTGCCATGCGGGATAAGGTAGCAGAGGTTGGTGCCCGAGCCATTCTTTTCCAACATCTTCAGATAGTTGTCAGTCGTTTTGAAGGTCCAGTCCAGGTCGCCCTTGTCGCCGTCGAGCCCGGCCAGGTTTTTCCGCCAGGGGCTGATGTACCGTTCGGGCAGCGGGGCCATGGAAATGCCGTCCTGGCCCAGGAACTCGGTGGTCACGCCCTGCATCAGCTTGGGCGTGAGGTGCGGCTCCTTGAACACTTCCAGGTCCGAGTGGCTGTGGGTGTCGATAAAGCCCGGAGCAATGGCGCAGCCCTTGGCGTCGACAACCTGGTCAAAGCCTGAACGCTCGATGGACCCGGTGCCGATAATCAGGCCGTTTTCAATGGCCACGCCGCCCGGAACGCCGGGTTTGCCCGTGCCGTCAATGACGATGCCGTTGGTGATAAGCGTACGCATGACTCATTCCTTTCTTCCGCATTCCCTGCCCCTTTCGGGCGGGGATGGCTTGGCGTCTAGAGCATTATAACGTTAAGGCGCTCGCTTCGGCGCTTAACGACGAAACAAATTTCGCTTACGCCCACGCAGCGGGCGGCGGTTCCCGCCGCCAGAGCGGATTACCATTTTCAATGGCACTCCGCTCTATTTGAGCAGGGCCCTGCTGATGGCCGCAAACCCGGCGGTAGCGCCATACAGTTGGCTTTCTTCGATGTATTCGTCAATGGTGTGGGCCAGATTTTCCCGGGACGGTCCAAAGCCCAGGGTCTTGATCCCTTTTTCGCCCGCGTAGTGGCTGCCGTTGGTGCAGAAGGAATAGTGGGTGATCGTGGGCTTGAGACCGATGCCGTGCAGACCTTGCAGCGCCTTTTGTATAAAGTCTTCCTTTTCCTCGAACTGCCAGCCGGGGAAAAAGCGCTCGCCTTCGATGTCGTTGCCCGTGTGGCAGCGCTCCTTGCCAAAGGCGTAGGACACCTTGGCCTTGAAGGTGGAGTCGGCGGCCTGCAGTTTTTCCACCGTATCCTGGAAAGGCTTGATCACGCTTTCCGGGGTTTCCCCGACCAGCAGGCGCCGGTCGTAGGTGGCGCGGCAATGGCTGGGCACCACCGAAGCGCCGGGATAGGGGGTGGAAATGATGTCCGTGAGCACGGACACGCCCTTGCCCAGCACCGGCTGGGAAGGCGGCGTGACCTTGTCCAGTTCGCCTACCAGGCGCAGCATGGAGTGCACGGCGTTAACGCCCTTTTCCGGGTTGGCGGAGTGCGCGGGCACGCCAAAGGTTTCCACAACGAGTTCCGCCCTGCCCCGCTGGCCGATCTTGAGGTTCAGTTCGGAAGCTTCGCCAATGACCACGATATCGGGGTTCACGCGCCGGCTGATCTCGCGGGCCGCGATGCCCTCGAAGCATTCTTCGTGCACAACGCCGGCCACGTAGATTTCCCCGGCAAAGTCGCGGTTGGTCTCTTTGGCCACGTTCACGGCCGCCGCGGCCATGGCCGCGACAGCGCCCTTCATGTCGGTGGTGCCGCGTCCGTAGATTTTGCCGTCAACCACTTCCGCGCCAAAGGGATCGTGCTTCCATACCGTGGGGTCGGGCACGGGCACGGTATCGATGTGGCCGTCAAAAAGAATTTTCGGGCCGGGGCGCTTGCCCTTGATGCAGCCGATAATGTTGCCGTATTTGTCAACCACCACATCGTCAAAGCCGTTTTTTTCCATATAGGCGCGAAGCACGCTCACCACCCCGTCTTCCTTGCCGGAATAGCTGGGCGTTTTGATCAGGTCGCGGCAGAGTTCCTTCACGTCGTTTTGTTGGTCTTGCGTAAGCACAGCCTTACCTCTCCTGGTGGGAGTGTTTTCCGTACCACACGATATCGCGGTACAATTCAGGGGATGTGTCGCCCTCCGTGCTGATCAGCAGCACGCGGGAGTCTTTGGTCAGGTTCAGCCGCTTTGCCATGTCGCGGCCTTTTTCCGTGCTCATCAGCCATTCAAGGATGCCTGTGGTCACGGCCCCGGATTCCCCGGAAACAACCGGCTCGTCCCCCGGCCTGGGCGCGGCCAGAATGCGCATGCCGTTGGCCGCGATGGAGTCCGGGCAGGAAATGGACGCGGCCGCGTAGTCGCGGATAATGCCCCAGCTGACGGTGCTGGGCTCGCCGCAGGCCAGACCGGCCATAAGGGTTTGCATGTCGCCGGTCACAATGCGCGGCTTGCCGTCCATGGCGGTCATGGATTTGTAGATGCAGTCGGCTTCGTGGGGTTCCACCACAACGGTCAGGGGCATCGTGTCGCCAAGGGCGGCGGCAAAGCAGCCAAGCGTGCTGCCGGCAAAGGAGCCCACGCCGGCCTGAAGAAAGAGGTGGGTGGGCATGTCCCGTCCGGCTTCGCGGATCTGCTCCATGCATTCCAGGGCCATGGTCATGTAGCCCTGCATGATCCAGCGCGGGATGTCCTCGTAGCCTTCCCAGGCCGTGTCCTGCACCATGACGCCGCCGTGTTCATCGGCGTACTTGTCGGCGTGGCGCACGGCATCGTCGTAGTTGAATTCGGTGATGTAACACTCGGCCCCGGTGGCGCGGATGGCTTGGGCGCGCACCTCGGCCGAGCCCTTGGGCATGAACACCACGGCTTTCTGGCCGAGCTGCTGGGCGGTCCAGGCCACGCCGCGGCCGTGGTTGCCGTCGGTGGCGGTCACAAAGGTAATGTCGCCGATCTGCTTGCGAACGACCGGGGAAGCGAGCTCATCCCTGGTCAGCCCGTCAATGGGCCGGCCCAGCCGGTCCGCCAGGATGCGGGCAATGGCGTAAGAGCCGCCCAGCATCTTGAAAGCGTTCAGGCCCATGCGCTTGGACTCGTCCTTGAGCAGGATGGAGCCCACGCCGAGGGTCGCGGCCAGGCGGTTCAGGGGCACCAGGGGCGTTGAGACGTATTCGCGGAAACTCTTATGAAAAGACCGTACGCGCGCGGCTTCGGCCAGGCTGAAATCGTCCAGGGGCGCGCCGGCCCCGGCTTGTTTGCGCTGCGGGTTGATAAATAGTTCGATAGGCCGCACAGAAGTTCTCCTTTGCGAAAGGGTTGTGAATACCTTGATAGTGCAAAGGGGGTGCCAAGGTGGCCAACGATACTATATCGTTGTATATCAATTGATTAGAGTAGAATCTTGGAAAAGGGGAATATCTATCAAAATGAGAATTATCACTTTGATACAACAACAAAGACGATTATTCGCATTTTGAGAAGAATTATTTTGCTGGGTTACGGCACAGCCGTCAGGAGGAGGGCTGGCAAATAAGTCATATACCCCCGGCAAAGCCGGGGGCTTGAAAGGCAGTGAACCGCTCAAAGCGGTTTGAATATGTGAGCCCCCCAGGGGGGCGACCTACAACAACCGTAATTGATCTATCCGTTGGTCTTCTTGTTCCTGATGCCT
>JAVBOI010000002.1:0-76784 GCA_031550695.1 Desulfovibrio sp.
CGGCTCAAGGCAATGCCTTGAGCCGCCGGGGACCTCGCCTTATTTATGGATGTGGTTTTTCAGCCCGAGCGCTTTTGCCCTTCGCCCCAATCCCGGTAGGGATTTTTCACCAGACTGGCGTTGTAGTAGCGCGGGTCGGCGGTAACCTCCTCGCCGATCCAGGCCGGTTTTTCAAAGGGCTGATCCTCGCTTTCCAGCTCCAACTCGGCAAGCATCAGCCCTTCGTTGAGGCCGAAAAACTCGTCCACTTCCCAGATCAGCCCGCCGTGGGGAACGAAATAGCGGATTTTTTCGATCAGGGGCTTTTCCGCCAGTTGTTCCAGCAGAATTTTCGCGTCTTCCAGCGGCAGCGGGTATTCGAACTCCAGATGGGAAGCACCGGCGCCGCCGCCCTTGATGGTGAGAAACGCGCTTTCCCCGGCTATTCTGACCCGGACGGCGCGCTCCCTGTCGGCGCACAGGTACCCCTGGCAATACCGGCGCGAATCCGTGGCCAGACCCCGCCAGACGTCGTTGGCCAGCAGAAACTTGCGCTCTATTTCCAGGCCCACGGCCGCGCTACTTGAGGTGCCGGATTTTGGCCAGCATTTTCAGGTGACTGCGCTCTTCGTTGGCGCAGGCCCGCACGTGCGCTTTTTCCGCCTCCGGCACCAGATCTTCCATCTCGATGAAAAAGATCAGGGTGTCTTTTTCACATTGCATGGCCGTGTGCAGGGGCATTTCCGCCATGCGCTGCTCCAGATCGGGCACGAACAGGGAATGGTGGTACAAAAGGGCGGTGAGGTAGTCCAGGTACTCCTGGTCCGTGCTGTCCGCCGGCAGGCGAAGGCCGCCGATGCGCATGAGCATATCGAGAAAAATCTCTTCGTGGCGTTTTTCCTCTTCGGCCATGAAGGCGAAAAACTCTTTGTCCTTGGGGCTTTCGACCTTTTCCTGCACGCGGGTGTAAAAGTCGTGTCCCCGGCGTTCGATTTCTATAGCCGCGGCAATGATGTCGGCCGCGTTGACAAAGCTGGCCATAGGCGCCTCCTGGTATACCACGGGGAAAGGCGGGCCGTTCCCGATGGCGCGGGGTCGGTCCGGGCGGCGGCCGGAGAAACTTCCGCACGCCGCATCCCCATGGTGGGTTTATACGAGAAATTTACTACAGGCTTTCGGCCAGCGCAAGCACGGCTTCAAATTCCTCTTTGCGTACGGGCTGCACGGACAATCTGGAACCCTTGCGCAGCAGTTCCATGCCGGCCAGTTCAGGCCGGCCGCGCAGCAGAGGCAGGGGCAGGGGTTCCCTGAAACGCCGCACCAGCCGGACGTCCACCACGTACCAGCGCGGGGCCTCGGCCGGCGAGGCCGGATCGAAATGCTCGTTTTCCGGGTCCCACTGGGTCGGGTCAGGATAGGCCGCGCTCGCCACCTCCGCTATACCGGCAATGCCGGGATTGGTCACGGAATGGTAAAAAAGCACCGGGTCGCCCAGCCGCATTTGATCGCGCATGAAGTTGCGGGCCTGGTAATTGCGCACGCCGTCCCACATGCTGGTCCGGCCGGGGCTGGCGGCCAGGTCGTCTATGGAAAAACATCCGGGTTCGGTTTTCATAAGCCAGTAGCCGGGCATGGCGGTCCCTCCTGCCGGAGATTTTAAAGAGTATCCACGGCTGCTCCCCAAAATGGGGTTTCCAAAGGGGGGCACCCCCTTCGGCCGCCGGAGGCAATACGACTCTTGGACAACTTCAAAATATAGTTATCCCGGAAAAAATTCTGCCCTCCGTCGGCGTCGGAAAACCGCGTATCCGGTCCGGCCTTAGCCTTTCCGAACGGCTTTCGTCCCTGGCGGAGGGCAACGGGCTTCTATACTAACTACGAACTAGTAAACGCCCAGGCTGATCATCGTGTCGGCCACCTTGCGGAAACCGGCGATGTTGGCCCCCAGCACAAGGTTGCCGGGTTGCTTGAAGTCTTTGGCTGTTTCGCTGGCATTGGTGAAAATGCCTTTCATGATGGTCTTGAGCTTGGCGTCCACGTCGGCAAAGCTCCACTGCTGCATGCTGGCGTTCTGGGACATTTCAAGCTGGCTGGTGGAAACGCCGCCCGCGTTGCTGGCCTTGCCCGGCCCAAAGGACACTTTCGCTTCCAGGAACACCTTTGTGGCTTCCAGGGTGGAGGGCATGTTGGCCCCTTCGGAAACGCAGACGCAGCCGTTTTTCACCAGTTCCCTGGCGTCGGCCTCGTTGAGTTCGTTCTGGGTGGCGCTGGGGAAAGCGGCCTGGCAGGGAACGGACCAGACGGCGTTTCTGCCTTTGGGATACGTTTCCACCGGCAGGTACTTGGCGTCCGGGCACAGTTCCTTGTAGCGAGCCAGAGAGGCGCGCTCCACATCCTTCACCTGCTTGAGAACGGCCAGATCAATGCCCGCCTCGTGGTGGATCATGCCGCGCGAATCGGAAACGGTCACGGGCTTGGCCCCGATCTGCTGCAGTTTTTCCACGGTGTAAATGGCCACGTTGCCGGCCCCGGACACGGCGCAGGTTTTGCCCACCAGGGAATCGCCCCTGGCTTCCATCATGCTTTCGGCAAAATACACGGAGCCGTAGCCCGTGGCTTCGGTGCGCGCCAGCGACCCGCCGTAGTTCAGGCCCTTGCCGGTGAGCGTGCCGTCATGGGAGCAGGTCAGGCGCTTATACTGGCCGTACATGTACCCGATCTCGCGCGCGCCCACGCCAATGTCGCCGGCCGGCACGTCAATGGTCGGGCCTACGTGGCGGGCGAGTTCCGTCATGAAGGCCTGGCAGAAACGCATGATTTCGTTGTCCGACTTGCCTTTGGGATCAAAGTTCGATCCGCCCTTGCCACCGCCGATAGCCAGGCCGGTAAGGGAGTTCTTGAAGATCTGCTCGAATCCCAAAAACTTGATGATGCCCGCGTTAACGCTGGGGTGAAAACGGATACCGCCCTTGTAGGGGCCGATGGCCGCGTTGTACTGAATGCGGTAGGCCTTGTTGACCTGTACTTCGCCCTTGTCATCAACCCAGGCCACCCGGAAAAATACCTGCCGGTCGGGCTCGACAAGCCGCTCCACAATCTTGTGTTTCAGGTATTTCGGTTCCTTGTCGAGAATCGGGCGCAGGGTATGCAACACTTCGGTCACAGCCTGATAAAACTCGGGCTGCGCCGGACTGCTTCGTTTAAGTTCGTCAATAATCTTTTGAGCGTAAGGCATGGATCCTCCCATGGCTGAAAACGACAACCCCACAATGGGGCAATACATGCGCGCGCAAGACGCGCAACGAGAGCCGGTGTCCGTCGCTCACGCACGCAAGTCTCCCGCCGCGTTTATCGCGACGGGAAAGTGGGCTGATTGCCGCTCAGCCTGAACAAAAGGATTTCGACGACGCCGGGAAACCCCCGCGGCGCCAAAAAAACCAAGCGGCAGAAGCGCTTCTACCGGCATCCGCCGCGTCAAGACATACGCCTATTTTTTTTTTCGCGCAATTGCTCAAATCGGTGTTTCGGATAATTTCTCTTTCATAAAGAATTGCGCAACCATTCAAATAACTGGTATAGTGCGGACGTTTCCCCTGACATTCAGAACCGCCACCCCGCAACGGAACCCGCCATGCGACGCTGGATAACCGACGCCCTGCTCTGCGTCCTTGCCCTTTGCCTGATTGTCTACGCCACCGCGCGCGGAGCCGCGCAAAGCGGCTACGACTGGCAATGGGACCGGGTGGCCCCGTATTTTCTGACCCTCACGGACACGGGGATCAACTTTGGCCCTCTGCTCGGCTCCGGCCTGCTCTGCACCTTGCGCATCAGCATCCAGGGGCTGGCCCTGGCCCTGGCGGTCGGGCTTGCGGCGGCATTGCTCCGGCTGGCCGGCGGCTCTTTCAGCCGGGCCGTATCCCTGGCCTATGTGCAAGGTTTCCGCAACACCCCGCTCATGGTGCAGTTGCTGGCCCTGTACGCCCTGATGCCGGTGCAGTGGGGCATTTCGGCTGAAGGCGTGGCCGTGATCGCCTTAGGCTTGTTCGAGGGCGCCTACATGGCGGAAATTTTCCGGGCCGGCATCCAGGCCGTGCCCAAAGGGCAGTGGGAAGCGGCCCTGAGTCTCGGGCTCGCTCCCGGCATGGTCTGGCGGCACGTGGCCCTGCCCCAGGCCCTGCGCCAGTCCCTGCCGCCCCTGGTAAGCCAGGGCGTCAGCCTGATCAAGGACAGTTCCCTGGCCAGCGTCATCGCCGTCAGCGAGCTGGCCCAGCAGAGCGGGCTGGTGGTGAGCGATACCTTTCTGGCCTTCGAAGTCTGGCTGCCCGTGGCCGGCATCTACCTGGTCCTGGCCCTGCTGCTTTCCGCTCTGGCCGCCTGCCTGGAAAGCCGCCTGTCGCGCGGCCTCGCCCCGGCAATCCGCGCCGGGCAGTTTTGAAGAGCTGGGGGAAGGGAGCTTTTGTAAAAGCCCGCTCGATCCGAGCGAAGCGAGGACGAGCCACTACGAAGAAAGTTTCCCCTTCCCCCAGCCCCCCCCATCCCTATCCCTCAAAACTTTTTAGTTGAGGGCCAAAGGAAACAAACGAGGGCGAATGTTTCGCCGCAGTCATAAGGTTTTTAGGTGGAAAAATTTTTTCAACGCACTATAGCAATGATAGGAGGATTTATGCGCGCTTTTACCCGGATTATCGGCCTTGCTCTTATCCTTTCTCTGAGTCTGCCCGCGTGGGCTGTTGCCGCTGATGACGCCGGTATGATGGCCTCGGTGAAAAAGCGCGGCGTCATGCGCGTGGGCTTTTCCACCTTTGTGCCTTGGGCCATGCAGGACAAGGACGGCAAGTTCGTCGGCTTTGAAATCGACGTTGCCAGCCGCCTGGCCAAAGATCTTGGCGTCAAGGTGGAATTCATCCCCACCAAATGGGCGGGCATTATTCCGGCCCTGCTCACCGGCCAGTTCGACATCATCATCGCCGGCATGAGCATCACCCCGGAACGCGCGGAAAAAGTGGATTTCTCCATACCCTACGATTACGCGGGCATGGATATTGTGGCCAACAAGCAAAAGGCCGCCGGCTTTTCCAGCCTGGACGACTTCAACAAGCCCGAGGTGGTTCTGTCCGCCCGCACCGGCGGTTCGGCCAAGGCCGCCATCGAGGCCCATATGCCCAAAGCCACGGTGCGCTATTTTGACGAGGAAGCGCAAGCCCTGCAGGAAGCGCTGACCGGCCGGGCGCATGCGTTCATCTCCAGCGCTCCCCTGCCCGCTTTTCAGGCGGCCAAACACCCGGATATCCTGTTCCGTCCCCTGCCCGAAACCTTCACCAAGGAACCCATTGGCTTTGCCCTGCGCAAAGGCGACGCCGCCAGCCTGAAGGAACTGAACGCCTGGATCGAAAAGGCCCGCCGGGACGGCTGGCTCAAGGAACGCAGGCAGTACTGGTTTGAAACCACTGACTGGGAGCCTCTGCTGAAATAGACGGCGGCGACCGCCCACCTTCCGGATACACGCTTGGCAGCCGTGACGTGCGGAGTTTTTTTCGGCCCGCTCTTTACTATTGACGAGGCTTTGACTAAACTGAAAGACTTGACGCTCTCAAGAGCGACGCCCCTTTTTGAAAACTAACGGCTCAGGCCGGAGGATGCTTTGAATCAACGCAACGTATTCGTTTGGGCTCTCGTGGGACTGTTCATGCTGGTGGTGTTCAATATGCTCTACCAACAGCCTGTCCGTTCCAACGACTACACCTATTCGGAATTTCTGAATAAAGTGGATCAGCAACAAATCTCCGAAGTGCTGATCCAGGGCAAGAAGCTTTCCGGCAAGCTTGCGGACGGCTCCGCGTTCACAAGCTACGCCCCGGACGACCCCAAGCTGGTGGAAACCCTGCTGAAGCACGGCCTCGCGGTCAAGGCCGGCGCGCCGGACGACTCGCCCTGGTACGTGATCTTTCTGACTTCATGGGCGCCCATGATCCTGCTGATCCTGTTCTGGGTCTTTTTCATGCGCCAGATGCAGGGGGGCGGGGGCAAGACCATGTCTTTCGGCCGTTCGCGCGCCCGCATGATTTCCCAGGAGTCGGCCCGCGTCACCTTTGACAACGTGGCCGGGGTGGACGAGGCCAAGGAAGAGCTTTCCGAGGTGGTCGATTTTCTGTCCAATCCCAAAAAATTCACCCGCCTTGGCGGCCGTATCCCCAAGGGGGTGCTGCTCATCGGCCCTCCGGGCACGGGCAAGACCCTGCTGGCCAAAGCCGTGGCCGGCGAGGCCGGCGTGCCGTTCTTTTCCATTTCCGGCTCGGATTTCGTGGAAATGTTCGTGGGCGTGGGCGCCTCGCGCGTGCGTGACCTTTTTGCCCAGGGCAAGAAAAACGCCCCCTGCCTTATCTTTATTGATGAAATTGACGCCGTGGGCCGCCAGCGCGGCGCCGGCCTGGGCGGCGGGCACGACGAACGCGAACAGACCCTGAACCAGCTGCTGGTGGAAATGGACGGCTTTGAAGCCAACGAGGGCGTTATCCTGATCGCGGCCACCAACCGGCCCGACGTGCTCGATCCGGCCCTGCAGCGTCCCGGCCGTTTTGACCGCCAGGTGGTGGTGCCTCTGCCCGACATCCGCGGCCGCCGGCAGATCCTCGAGGTGCACACCAAACGCACCCCCCTGTCCGACGACGTGGACCTGGATGTGCTGGCCAAGGGTTCTCCCGGCTTTTCCGGCGCGGATCTGGAAAACCTTGTGAACGAGGCCGCCCTGATGGCGGCCAAGGACAACAAGGACTCCCTGGCCATGCTGGATTTCGAGAACGCCAAGGACAAGCTGCGCATGGGCAAGGAACGCCGCACCATGGTGCAGACGCCCGAAGACCTGCGCAACACCGCCTACCACGAAGCCGGCCACGCCCTTCTGAACCTGCTTCTGCCGGAAACCGACACCCTGCACAAAGTCACCATCATTCCGCGCGGCCGGGCCCTTGGCGTGACCATGTTCCTGCCCGAGGAAGACAAAAACACCATGAGCAGGGTGGAGCTTGAAAGCGCGATCACGGTGGCCTTCGGCGGCCGGGCCGCGGAACTGATCATCTACAACCAGTACACCACCGGGGCGGCCAACGACATCAAGCAGGCCACCAACATGGCCCGGTCCATGGTCTGCAAGTGGGGCATGAGCGAGCTTATCGGCCCCATGGCCGTGGGCGAACAGAGCCACGAGGTCTTTATCGGCCGCGAGTGGGTCGCCAACCGCGAGCACAGCGAGGAAACCGCCCGCATGGTGGATGCCGAGGTCAAGCGCATCATTGACGAGTCCATGGCCACGGCCGACCGGCTTTTGCGCGAGAATGTCGACAGCCTGCACCGGGTGGCCGAAGCCCTGCTTGAGCGCGAAACCCTGAGCGGTGACGAAGTCAAGCGCCTGATGCGCGGCGAGGAACTGCCGCCGCTGGATCTGAAGACGAACCCGCGCAAGCTCACCACCCGGCCGTCTACCCGCAAAAAGGGCGGCAAGAAGGAAAGCGGGCGGGACAAGAGCGCCCCGGACAACGACTCCAAGGCAAGCGGGCACTCCGCGGGCAGCGGCGAGGATGCGAAAGGAACGGACACGCCGCCCGCCGGCGAACCAGGTCCGGACAGCGACGGCGATACCCGGAAACAAGGCGCTGTCCAAACTGATGAAGCGGGCCTCTACAAACGGCGTTCGCCTCTGGGCGCGGCCCTGACCCGGCCCCGGACAGAGGGCGGAGACACAGCGGAGGAAAAGACCGGGGAAACCGGCGACTCCGACACGCCGGCCCCGGCTCCGGGCAAAGACGACAAGGAATCCTGATGGATCAGTCCGGCATCTCTCCGGTCAGCTGGCGAATAACAGGGGGCAGGCGCGTCAGGCCTGCCCCCTTTCTTGTCGCCGGGATCGTCAACATCACGCCCGACTCTTTTTCCGACGGCGGCGCATGGTTTTCGCCCGAGGCCGCCCTGGAACGGGTACGCCGGGTGGCGGGCGAAGGGGCGGCCATTGTGGATCTGGGCGCGGAGTCGACCCGGCCCGGAGCGAACGATATCGGGCAGGACGAGGAATGGCGACGGCTGAAACCGGTTCTTGAAGGAACCTTACGCTTGCGCGCCGCCCTTGCCTTGGCGGAAGGCCGTCCCAAAGAGGAAAGCCCTTTGTTCGCCGTTTCCATTGATACTTTCCGGGCCAAAACAGCCACCCTGGCCCTTGCCCTCGGGCGCGACAATCCGGAGGCCGGGGCCGACATCATCAACGATGTGTCCGGCGGCGCGTTCGACCCGGTCATGGCCGAGGTGCTGGCCGAATTCAGGCCGGGCTATGTGCTCGGGCACAGCCCGGACCGTCCCGCAGTCATGCAGCGCTGCCCGCGCTACACGGATGTGGTCGATGAGTTGCTGCAATGGTTCGACTCGCGCATGGCGGCCCTGATTAAAGCCGGTCTGCCCGAGGAATGCATCTGCCTTGATCCCTGTATCGGCTTTGGCAAAACCCTGGAACACAACCTGGCTATCTGCGCCGCCGCGCCCAGATTCGCCCGCCTCGGACGCCCCCTCTGGTTCGGCGTTTCCCGCAAGAGCTTTCTCACCTCTCTTTTAGAAGAGGCAGAGTATAGTCCAAGCCATGGTCAAACCCGTCCGGACATGCGCGAGCGAGACATAGCCACCCAGGCGGCCGTGGCTCTTCTGGCCCGTTCAGGCGTGGCTGTCCATCGCGTTCACCAGGTGGCTGACACCGCGGCTACGCTTGCTGTTGTGCGGGGTATGGGGAAGTAAGAACGGCGCGGCCGCTTGCGAATTAACGGCGCAACCCTTTAACTCTTCTCGAAGGCCCCCTGTTTTTCATCACAATGACGTTGCCCATGTTTTCAATGACGGGCTCTCCTCTTACAACAACCTTGTCCTGCACGCCCCCCGGCACGCCTTCGGGACAGACCTGATCGCCGTGGGCAAGGCCCGCCAGCGTAATGGAGTCCAGTTCCCGTTCCAGGCTGGTGGAAACCTGCACCCAGGCTCGCCGGGTCAGACAGCCTTCCTTGCGCGGGCAATTGTTCGCCTTTTCGCCGCAGCAGACGGTCAGATGGATCCCGCCTTCCATAAGCCGCACCACTTCTCCAAGGGTGATGTCTTCGGCCGGCCGGGCCAGTCTGTGCCCGCCGGCGGCGCCGCGGACGCTTTTGGTGAGGCCGTGCTGCTTCAGCGGCTTGAGTATCTGTTCCACAAACTGCACCGACACGCCCGTGTGCTGGGACAAAACCGCCGCCGACATGGGCGCCGCACCGTTATGCTTGGCCAGTTCAAGCAGTATCCGTGAAGCATAGCGCGATCGAGCTGATAATTTCATTGCTTCTCCTTATGGATTTCTCACTGGAAACGATGGGAAAAAACAGCTACCATGAATAATGCTTTTGCATTTTATTCTCAATAAAAATATTAGTATATAGCATACTGTATACTTATAAAAAAAGCAAGATTCCTTTAGTAAGAATTTAAGCATCTATAAAAACAGCATGTTGGAAAACCCTAATTTATAGTCCCACACTCCTCTATGGAAAGCCTGTTTCGCGTTCCGCATAAAAATACTTTTTTCGGCTTGATAACGTTTCTGGTTTCGGTATAGTACAGAAGAGTAATGAGCCGCCTCGGAAACCGGGCAGAGCCCATTCCGTTTCCCGGTGCTGTACGCCGGCCGACGGGCTCCCGTGCCGGGAAAGGACCATGGTCCGCAATTTTCGGAAAGTTACAGAATACAGCGGAGTTGCAATCGCGGTTTTACTTGTTTTTCGCGATGCGGACGCAAAAATACCGCGTCCTTGTGAATACGTGCGCCCCGCTGCCCTGAACGCCGACGCAGTCGCCGCACATGGAACAGGCGCGTCAATATTGGCTGAGTCATGAGGTGCCTTATGGACATTTGCTCCGTTTCCCTGAATCTCGATGAAGCCATCAAACGCATGGGGGATCGGGAGATTTTTCTGGAAATTTCCCGCTATTTCGCTTCGCGCCTGCCCGAGGCACTGGAAGAACTCGCCCTTGCCCTGGAAACGGGCAACATGGCCGAGGCCACCCGCTACGCGCACTCCATGAAAAGCAATTGCAGCGCCATGGGCGCGGACTATCTGTACGAGCAGTGCCGCGACCTGGAGGGAATTTGCCGGAGCGGTGCAACGGAAGACGCCAAAAAACTCTACGCCGAGCTTGCCCCCGGGCTGCTCGCCCTGCGCGACGCCCTGCTGGAACTCCAGCGGCAATGACCCCCGCCCCGGCCGCAATCACGCCGGACGCTTTTCCGGACAGGACCGCATGCGTGACGGCCTTTCCGACAAAAAGCGGCTCATCCCCGGCATCTCACTGTATCCCCCGCCGTGCCCTTCCCGCCGCTCCGGCTTCGCCGAGATCCGAGCGTGGACTTTTTCCGACACTTTGAGTATGCTCCCCAGTTCGAGTTTCATTTCCGGGCATGGCGACACACCCGGAGTTTCCCCTCACGGGCCCGCAGCGGTCCGAATTCCGTTGTCCAAGGAAAGCCACTCCATGCCCAGGCAGGAACACATACGCAACTTCAGCATCATTGCCCACATCGATCACGGCAAATCCACCTTGGCCGATCGAATTTTGGAAAAGACCGGCCTGGTCTCCGAGCGTGAGCGCCGGGATCAGTACCTGGACCGCATGGATCTCGAGCGCGAACGCGGCATCACCATCAAGGCCCAGACCGTGCGCATTCCCTACGCGGCCAAAAACGGGAAACAGTATGTCCTTAATCTTATCGACACGCCCGGCCATGTGGACTTCAACTATGAAGTGTCGCGCTCGCTGGCGGCCTGCGAAGGCGCCCTGCTGGTGGTGGACGCCTCCCAGGGCGTTGAGGCCCAAACCCTGGCCAACGTCTACCTCGCCCTTGACCACAACCACGAAATCATCCCCCTCCTTAATAAGATAGATCTGCCGAGCGCCGACCCGGATCGCGTCAAGGGAGAAATAGAGGAAGGCATCGGCCTGGACTGCTCCGGCGCCCTGCCCATCAGCGCCAAAACCGGCATGGGCGTGGAAGCGGTGCTGGAAGCCATTGTCGACCGCCTGCCCGCCCCGGAAGGGGACCCGGCCGCGCCGCTGAAAGCCCTGATTTTCGACTCCTGGTACGACTCGTACCAGGGCGTGATCGTGCTGTTCCGCATAGTGGACGGCACGCTGAAAAAGGGCGATCGCATCCGGCTGTTTTCCACCGGAGTGGAATACGAGGTGCTGCGCCTTGGCGCCTTTTCCCCGGAGCCGATCGATATCCCCGTTCTGGCCGCCGGCGAGGTGGGCTTTTTATGCGCCAACATCAAGGAACTGGCCGACGCCAGGGTGGGCGACACCGTCACCCTCGCCGACCGGCCGGCCGCCGAACCCGTGGCCGGATTCAAGGAAGTGAAGCCCATGGTGTTCTGCGGGCTCTACCCCACGGACAACGCCGATTACGAGTCCCTGAAGTTCGCCCTGGAAAAGCTCCAACTCAACGACGCCGCCTTTTCCTACGAGCCGGAAACCTCGCAGGCCCTGGGGTTCGGTTTCCGTTGCGGCTTTCTGGGCCTTTTGCACATGGAAATCATCCAGGAGCGGCTGGAGCGGGAGTTCCAGGTGGAACTCATCGCCACGGCTCCTTCGGTGGTGTATGAAGTGGATACCTCCGACGGCAAGACCCTGAATATCGACAACCCGGCCAAACTGCCGGACCCCGGCAGGATTCAGGCCTTTCGCGAACCATACGTGCGCATGGAAATTCACGTGCCCAGCGAATACGTGGGCAACGTATTCAAGCTGTGCGAGGAAAAGCGCGGGCACCAGCAGGACATGCGCTACCTGACCGCCAACCGGGTTATCATTACCTATGAGCTGCCTTTTGCCGAAATAGTCTACGACTTTTTCGACCGCCTGAAGTCCACCACCCGGGGCTACGCCTCCATGGACTACGAGTTCATCGACTACCGGGACGCGGATCTGGTCAAGCTGGACATGATGATCAACGGCGACCCGGTGGACGCCCTGGCCGTGATCGTTCACCGCGACAAAGCCTACCACCACGGCCGCGCCGTGGCCCTCAAGCTCAAGCGCACCATCCCGCGCCAGCTTTTCGAGGTGATCATCCAGGCGGCCATCGGCAACAAGGTGATCGCCAGGGAGCGCAATGCCCCCCTTGGCAAAAACGTTACCGCCAAATGTTACGGCGGCGACATTACCCGTAAACGCAAACTGCTTGAAAAACAAAAAGAAGGCAAAAAGCGCATGAAGCGCATGGGCAATGTGGAATTGCCCCAGGAAGCCTTTCTCGCCGCCCTGCAGGTAGGAGACGACTAATGCCCGATATGTATCAAACGCCCTTGCAGTCCTTTTTTGAAATCGTCAAGGTCGTTCTCATCGCTCTGGTGATCGCCATTGTCATCCGCTCGTTCATCATCCAGCCCTACATCATCCCCTCGGGTTCCATGCTGGATACATTGCAGGTGGGCGACCGGCTGTTCGTCACCAAGTTCAGCTACGGCGTGCACCTGCCCTTTGTGGAAAAGGAAATATTCTCCCTTGGCGAGCCGAAGCACGGCGACATCATCGTTTTTCCCTTTCCCAACGACAAGAGCGTGGACTACATCAAACGGGTGGAAGGCGTGCCCGGCGACGTGATCGAAATCCGGGACAAACAGTTGTACCGCAACGGTCAGCCCGTGCACGAAGACTACGCCATCCATACCGACCCCAACATGATGTCGCGCCGCGACAACATGAAGCCCGTGCTCGTGCCCCCGGGCAAGGTCTTTGTCATGGGCGACAACCGCGACCATTCGGAAGACTCCCGCTTCTGGGGCTTTGTGGACAAAGACACCATCCACGGCCGGGCGGCCATTATCTACTGGTCCAGCATCGATTTCGTGAACATCAAGTGGAACCGCATCGGCACCATTTTGCGATAGTGCCGGCAGCGGATTTCAGGGCAAGGCCATGAGCGCGCTAAGCCGGTTGTTTCTCGGAGCGTACAGCGGGCTGTGGCGCGCCGCCCAGCCCCTGCTCCGGCGCCACAAACGGCTGAAAGATGATTTCGCCCGGCGTCTGGTTCCGGACGACTGGCTCACGGCCGGGCAACCCGATTTGGCTGCCGCTGTTCCGGATATTTCCGGCCCGGACGCCCCGCCCCTGCGCGTCTGGGTCCAGGCCGCTTCGGGCGGCGAAGCCTGGCTTGTTCACTCCCTTGTTCCGGCACTGGCCGAAACCCTGGCCGTTCATCCGGCCCTTGCATCCCGCCCAGTCAGCCTGCTGTGCACCACCTGGACCCGTCAGGGCCTGGACATTCTGGAAAAACTGCCCGCTTCCCCCGCCGTTTCCGTTCTTCCCCGCCACTTTCCCCTGGATCGCCCGGACGTGATGCGCCGGGCCGTGGCCGTGGCCAGACCCGACGCCGTGATCCTGCTGGAAACCGAACTCTGGCCCGGGCTGCTGGCCGCGGCCAGGGAGAATGACGTCCCGGTTCTGGCGCTCAACGCCCGCATGACGGAAAAAAGCTTCCGCGCATACCGCAGGCTTGCCTTTTTCTGGCGCGAGCACGCGCCGGAGCGCATCCTGGCCATTTCCGCCGAGGACGCCGACCGCTTTACCCGTCTGTTCGGCCACCCCGAGCGAGTGGACGTCATGCCGAACATCAAGTTCGACCGCCTGCTTGAAGATTCGGTCCGCCTGACACGGGGCGACGCCCCCGCCTCTTTCCGCCGCGAGGCCGGCATGGGGGACGATGCGCTGCTGGCCGTTCTGGCCTCGGTACGCGAAGAGGAAGAAGATCTGCTGCTGCCCGTGGCGCGCGCCCTGCACGGCCTGTCCATACACGGTCATCCCGTGGCCGTGGCCGTGGCCCCACGCCATATGCACAGGGTTGAGGCCTGGAAGGCCGGGCTGCGCGCGGCGGGCGTGCCTTTTCGCCTTCGGTCGATGAAAGGCGGACAGGGCGGCGAGGATGCCGCAACACCTTTTACCGCTCCTCCGGTGTATCTCTGGGATACCTTCGGCGAGTTGCCGTCCCTGTATGCCATTGCCGACGCCGCATACGTGGGGGGCAGCCTGGTTCCCCTAGGCGGGCAGAATTTTCTGGAAGCCGCGGCCCAAGGCGTTATCCCTCTGGTGGGCCCGCATATCGACAATTTTCTCTGGTCCGGCAATGAACTTTTTACTGAAGGGTTGGCCGTGATGCTGTCCGGAGCCTCCGAACTGGGCCCGGTTCTGGAACAGTGCCTTCAGGCGCGCCTGGACGCCCTGCGACGCGCCCCGAATGGGTACCCTCCGGCATCGAACGAATCCGACGAGCCGGACTGGCAGGCGGCCCGCGCCAACGAAACCGCCAAGGTGCGTCAACGCTTCGCCGCCTGGCTCCGGCCAAGGCTCGGAGGCAGCCTCCAGGCCGCCGAAGCCCTGGCGCAATCCCTGGCCGGAAGGCGATAGAGCAAATTCATTTTGAAGTCGCCCAAGAGCAGTATCGCCTCCGGCGGCCAAAGGGGGCCGGGGCACAGGCTCTGTGTGGACCCCCTTTGGAAAACCCACCTGGTTGGTCAGCCGTCAGCATAAAGTATCAAAGGTAATTTGCCTGAAAACACGGTCGGAAAAGCCCGATGCCATCAGGAAGCCCGCGCCGCCAGTTCCGCATGGCGGAAGCAGGAAACGAGGTGATCGTTGACCAGGCCGGTGGCCTGCATATGGGCGTAAAGAACGGTGGAGCCGAGAAATTTGAAGCCGAGTTTTTTGCATTCCTTGGCAATGGCGTCGGACAAGGGCGTGGTCGCGGGTACTTCGCCCATTTCCCGCCAGTGGTTGACCAGGGGGCTACCGTCCACAAAGCCCCAGATATAGTTTGAAAAGCTGCCGTGCTTCGCCGCCAGTTCCAGAAACAAGCGGGCGTTGCCAATGGCGGCTTCTATTTTTTTCCGGTTGCGGACAATGCCGCTGTCCGCCATCAGCCTTTCCACATCGGCCGGCCCGAAGGCCGCTACCTTTACCGGATCAAAACCGGCAAAAGCCTCACGATAGCCTTCGCGTTTGCGCAGAATCGTGGTCCAGGAAAGCCCGGCCTGGGCAGATTCAAGAATCAGAAACTCGAACTGGCCAGGATCGTCCCGCCGGGGCACGCCCCATTCCTGATCGTGGTAGACAATCTCGATATCCGACCGCAAACTCCATGGGCAGCGAACTGGTTCCGTCATAGCCTGCATCCTTAAATTGAAGAAAAATTCATTGTGAACTTGCCCAAGAGCATTATTGCCTCCGGCGGCACTCTTTCGCCACCTACCGCCCGGCCAGCCAGCTTTGCCAGAAAGCCGGCCACTGTTCCAGCAGCGCGGCCACGGCCCTGGCCCGGTGGCTGCGGCCGTTTTTCTCTTCCCGGCTCATTTGGGCGGCGGTGCGGCCCGACTCCACATCAAAAAAGATGGGATCGTAGCCAAAACCGTTGCTGCCGGCGGGGCTTTCCGCCATCACGCCTTCCCAAACCCCTTCCGCCAGCAGGTGTTGCCCCGATGGGGCACAGGCGGCCATGCAGCAGCGGAACCGCCCCTGGCGCCGCTCCCGCGGCAGGCCATCCAGGGCGGCCAGCAGCTTTTCCACGTTGCGCTCGTCCGTGGCCGGCAGGCCGGGGGCTTCGCTGTAACGGGCGGAATACACTCCGGGCGCCTTGCCCAGGGCATCCACCTCAAGGCCGGAATCGTCGGCCACGGCCACAAGCCCGGTGCCCTCGCTCACGCCGCGGGCCTTGAGCAGGGCGTTTTCCGCGAAAGTTTTGCCGGTCTCTTCTATCTCCGGCAGATGGGGAAAATCGTCCAGACTGAGCACGGTGAACCCGAACGGAGCCAGCAGTTGGGCGAATTCCCGTATCTTGCCTTTGTTGCGCGTGGCCAGGACAATGGCCGGGCCGGCCGACGAACCATGGTTTTCGGGCATGTCCTTTTCCTTTCAACGATTGCGCCGGCATGGGCGGCCCCATGCCGGCGGTCGTAAAACATTACTCATTCGGGCGAACAAAACCGCCTACGTGGTCGTCCCGCCGTCCGGCGCTGCTTCATTATCTTCCACGGCCAGGGCCACGGGCAGCATCAGGCTGATGCAGGTGCCCTTGCCCACGTGGCTGGTCAGGATCACCTTGCCGCCCATTTCCTCTATCACCTTGCGGGTCATGGCCAGCCCCAGTCCGGCCCCGCGCTGCTTGGTGGTGTAGAACGGGCTGAACACCTGATCGTGCAGTTCGGGCGGAATACCCGTGCCGGTGTCTTCCACGTCTATCTGCACATAGCCGTCGTTCCGGCGGGCGCGCAGGCTGACCGTGCCGCCTTCCGGCATGGCTTCCATGGAGTTTTTCACCAGATTGATCAGACACTGCTTCAGATTTTCCGGGTTGCCCTCCACATGGGGCAGAGGCGGTGTGATGTCCACCACGGCGATAATGCCGCGCTCGTCGCCGCCAATGGTCATCAACTCCATGGTCTGGCGGGCCACGCTTTCCGGATCGAAAACGGCCAGGGCCTGTTCCGTGGGCCGGGCGAAATTGAGAATGTTGGTGAGAATGCCGTCCAGGCGACGCGATTCCTCATAAATAATACGCGCTTTCTCACGGCCCGCGTCGTCCAGGGACGGGTTGCGGAGCAGGGAGTTGGCAAAGCCGCCGATGGAAAACACCGGATTGCGGATTTCATGGGCCATGTATGTGGACAATTCGCCGATGGCAGCCATCTTTTCCGCCTGTTGCAGGCGCTGTTCCAGATGCTGCTGCTCGGTCACGTCCCGGCGGATGTACAAAAACTGCGAAGGATTGCCAAAGGCGTCCGCTACGGGGAAGCACAGGGAATGGATATAGCGGACGCGCCCGCTGGGCATGACCTCGGAAAAGGTGATCTCCGCCTTTTTGCCGGTGTCTTTGGCTTCCGGGTAGGGGGAAGCGACCTTGTCCGTGAGACAGAGACCCAGGGAGACATCCAGATCCTCGCAGGATTTGCCGATGATCTGGTTGCGCGTCAGCCCCCGGCTTTCGCCCACATGCCGGTTGGTGTCGAGGATGATGCCGTTACGGTCAACGATCAGGATGTCCCCGTCCACCTGGTCCACCAGCAGGGCGAACAGCTTTTGCGCCTTGCGCAGGTTCTCGCCCCCCCCAATGGCCAGCTTGCCGTCTTCCGCGGCCGCGCAGAATCTGAGAACGGCCTCTGATGACGCCAGGGTGGCGTTAAGCGGCGCGTGCCGGCGCAAGTCGTCCATGTGCCGCGCGTCAGGGCTGACGTCAAGGGCCATGGAGACGCCCGGCCGGGCGGCGAAAAGCGCGGCCACATCCGGAAACAGCGGCTGGTTCTGCAAAACCGCCGGAACCGTCACGGCGGAATCGTTCAGCGGCGCGCCCGGCAAAGGCACCCATCCGGCTACCTTGACCCTGGGAAAAGCGGTTATGAAATCGTCACGCTCAAGAATTTTCGTCAACGCGTCAAGCGCGGGTCCCTGGCCCACTATGCCGATAAGCAGGCGTTTGGCGCCGGAACCGTCATAATCGATAAGGGTCTGCAAGCCCATGAAGGCCTCCGTTTGCTGGCCTCGGCCGCGGCGAACGCCGGCCGGAAAGCGGACCGCGTTCGCCGCGTCGGGCGAACGATTTCCCAGTCTTATCTCCTTACCTCTATCCACAGCAAAAGACAAATGCAAATCCCCGCCGAACGAGCGGCGCGCCGCTTGCATCCCTTGCCGCCTCGCGGTAGATTGCCCGCCATGATACGCGTTTTTTCCATCAGCCTCGGCTGTCCCAAAAACCGGGTGGACACCGAGCGCGCCCTTGGCGCCCTTGGTCCGCTGCACACGGTCCCGCGGCCCGAAGACGCCGACTGCGTCTTTATCAACACCTGCGGCTTTATCGCCCCGGCGATTGAAGAATCCGTGCGCACGGTCATGGAGACCATTGACCGCATCAATTCGCTGCCCAAGGCAAAGCGTCCCTTTTTGGCCGTGGCCGGCTGCCTTGTGGGCCGGTACGGCGCAAAAACGCTCGCCCCGGACCTGCCGGAAGCGGACCTGCTGCTTGACAACCGCGAGCTTGCCTTTTGGGGCGAACGGCTGCGCGCCGGCCTCGGCCTTGACGGACCGGCCCCAAAGGCGACCGCCCGGCTGCTGTCCACCGGCCCGGCCTACGCCTGGCTGAAAATCAGCGACGGCTGCCGCCATGCCTGCTCTTTCTGCACCATTCCCGCCATTCGCGGCCCCCTGGTCAGCACCCCGACGGAGCACCTGCTTGATGAAGCCCGTTCGCTCCTGGGCCAGGGAATCAGGGAACTGATCCTGGTGGCCCAGGATCTCACCGCCTGGGGGCGGGATCTCGGCCTTAAGCACGGGCTGAAGACTCTGCTCGAACAACTCCTGCCGCTGCCCGGCCTTGCCCGCCTGCGCCTTATGTATCTGTACCCGACCGGCTTAACCCCCGATCTGTTGCGCTTTCTGCAAGAGGCCGGCCCGCCTTTTGTGCCGTATTTCGACGTGCCGCTGCAACACGCGGCCGAACCGGTGCTCGCCCGCATGGGCCGCCCCTTTTCCCGCAATCCGCACGAGGTTGTTGAGCGCATTCGCTCCCGCTTTCCTGAAGCCGCCCTGCGCACCAGCATCATTGTGGGCTTTCCCGGCGAAAGCGAACAGGACTTTGCGGAACTCTGCGCCTTTGTGGAACAAAGCCGCTTTCACCACCTCGGGGTGTTCGCCTATCAACCGGAAGAAGGCACCCCGGCCGCGACCATGCCCGACCAGGTGCCGGACCGGGAAAAACAGTGGCGGCGCGACAGCCTCATGAACATTCAGGGCGAAATCAGCGAAGCCATTCTCGGCGCTTACGCCGGGCAGCGCCTGGACGTGCTCGTGGATTCCCCCCACGAGGAATGGCCCGGACTGCACCTGGGCAGAACCTGGTTCCAGGCGCCGGAAAGCGACGGCGTTACCTACATCAGCGGCCCGGGCGTCGTTCCCGGCGCCATGGTCAATGCCGACATTGTCGAAACATCCACGTACGATCTTGTGGGCCTGACCGATGCGGAGGAATAAAAAAACTTTTCGGGCATGATCCCCGCGCGGCCGAAAATAAATTTTTTATTATACAAATCAGCCTATAAAAAAGAAAGCTGTTTTTGTATACAACAAAGAACTTTTTTTCAGACATTCGCCTTTGTCTATTAAATAGTTAACTTTTTTTATAAAAACTTGCAGTTGCAAAAATAGCCCCATGTCGGGTATCTTCATTTCACAAGGAGTGCGGCATGACCGGTATCTACATCGGCTCCACCGTTCCTCGCTCCGGCAAGAGCCTTCTGTCGTTTTCTCTGGGGGTTCTCCTGCAAAAAGCGGGATATTCCGTCGGATACATGAAGCCCTTGGGCCGAATCCCCCAAAAAAAAGACGAGCTGCTAGGCGATGCCGATGCCCTGGTGGTGCAGGAGGTGCTTGGTCAGAACGCTCCGGCGGATGTTGTTTCGCCGGTGATGATTCCTGGAGACCTGCACGCCCTTGCCGTGCGGGAAGATGACAGGGACGCGGCCATGCGGCGTATTTGCGCGGCCTACGAACAGATTTCGGCCGGCAAAGATTTCACGCTGGTATCGGGAAGCGCGTCTTTTCCCGCCACGGGGCGCTTCTGCCATGCCGACGGGCTGCGCGTTCTGCGGACCCTCGGGTTGAAAATTTTGTTTGTGGAACGCTTTACCGGCCGCTTCAACTACGACGCCCTGCTTTTCCTCAAGGATCTGCTCGGTCCGGACTTGCTGGGCATAGTGTTCAATGACGTGCCCGATGAGGAGGCACGCGACGCGGCCAGGCTGCTCGTTCCGTATCTGCGGGAGCGTGGCGTTTCAGTATTGGGCATCATCGGCCGCGAACCCGGCCTTGCGGCCATGCGCGTCACCGAACTGGCCCAGGGCCTGAACGGTCACATAGTGGCCGGCAACGCCCATGCCTCGCGCATGGTGGACAGTTTTTTGATCGGAACCATGCAGGTGGACAACTTCATGCTCCACTTGCGGCAGAGAAGCGGCTGCGCCGTCATCGTCGGCGGCGACAGGGCGGATCTGCAACTGGCCGCGCTGCACGCCGCCAGCCCCTGCATTGTTCTGACCGGCAACATCGGCCCGTCCGAATTGATACGCTCCCGCGCCGAAGGCATGGGAGCCGCCCTGGTCTGTGTGCGCGAGGATACCTATACGGTGGCCAGGGCCATGTCGCGTATACTGATGGCGAAAAAACTGAGGGATCTCAATCAGATCCGTCTCGCAGTCAGCCTGGTGGAGAATACTCTTGATATCCAGGGTATTCTTGATAAAATCGCCACGAATGCCCAGTAGTCCGCGCAGGAATGCTCCCGCCGACCACGCTGCGGCATTTGAAAGCCGGACAGGCGAAAGCCTGGCCTTAAAGGCGGGCGGCCCGACCGTTCCGCCTGAAAAGTCTTTTCCGGGCCGGCCGATTGTCTGAACGCGCTGATTTGTTGATGTATATACTTTTTGTCCTCTGGCAGGACAAACGGCTTTTCGACAACCCTTTTCCCGTACTGTCCGTCAGGACGGGCGGCCAAAAGTGTATAAGCCCTGTCTGGCAATGCAACGCTGGCGCGACAGGGACCGATATAGCGAGTTTTTGGTATTGCCAATGGACAAAAACGACATATCTTAACAAATTAGGAGGGAATTGTGTTTTGCCGCAGGCCGGCAAAGGAAGTGTCTAAATGCTGTTGAAGCGAGCAGGCACCTAAGTGTGGATTATGTGGATTGCTTTGGTGTGACCAGGAGCATCATACAAACCGCGGCGTGGAAAGAGAACCGTGAAGCTCGGCCGTCTTTTGCCGTCGCAAGGGAGTCTTACATGGCAAACGTAGAAGAGTCTACATTGGAGCTTTTGAAAACCAAGGCTGCCGCCGTTGGCATGAAAGTGGCGGAGGTAAAGAACTTTGAAGAGGCCATCGCTTATGCCGTGGACGTCTGCGACAAAAAAGAAATGGCTCAGCGCTACCTGAAGATGCAGGACGGCAAGCTGGTCGGCCTTGGACCCACGGAAGTCATCTATGATGACAAAAAGACCATGGCCGCCGGCGGGCTGGACGACAAGGCCTTTGACAGCCTGTCCAAGCAGTGCGCGAAAAAGAACATCACGGTCGGCCGCGAAAACCTGCGCGACTGGGAATGGATGGCCGGACACGACGTGGGCTTTGCCGTTGCGGACAAAATCATTGCCGACAACCCCACCCTCGTGTTCTCCTGCATGGACGAAAACCTGCGTCTCGCCCTTTCCGTTGGCGAAGAGTACGTTGTCGTGGCGCCCAAATCCCGGATCGTGAAAACCTCCTTCGATCTTGAAGATTACCTGAACGACCTTATGTCCGGGCCCAATTACGTGGACTTCATCTCCTCGTCCAGCCGCACGGCTGACATTGAACGGGTGCTTGCCATCGGCGTTCACGGTTCTCTCATAATCCACCTTGTTATTACGGAGGAATAGGCGCATGCAAACACCCGCCAAGAACATAAAAACATATCATGAGGACCTCAAGCAGGCCCTTGCCGACTCCTTCCTGCGCGAGACCCTCGACAAAATTGCCGTGAACTACCGGACAACCCGCGAAAGAATCTTCTCCGTGATCAACGAGAAGGAAATCGTCGCCGGTAACGCCGCGGCCAAAGACTACGCCATGGCTCACTACGATGAGCTGTTCGCGATGTTCAAAAAGGAAGCCGAAAAACGCGGCGCGCATGTCCACTACGCCTCCACCGGCGCCGAAGCCAACGCCATCATCGCCAAGATCGCCCGCGACAACAACGTCAAGCTGATCACCAAGACCAAGACCCTTACCTCCAAGGAAATCGGTCTTAACCCCGTCCTGGAAGCCCAGGGCTGTGAAGTGGTGGAAGGCGACCTCGGCGAATGGATTCTCCAGCTTCGCGACGAAGGCCCCTGTCACCTGGTGCTGCCCGCCATGCACCTTTCCCGCCACCAGGTCGCCCAGACCTTCTCTGACGTCACCAACTTCAAGCAGGAAGGCGACATCGCCAAACTGGTTATGGTGGCCCGCCGCGTGCTGCGCCTGAAATTCGCCACCGCCGACATGGGCATTACCGGCGGCAACTTTGTCGTGGCCGAAACCGGCACCGTGGGCGTGTGCACCAACGAAGGCAACGCCCGTCTGGTTACCACCATTCCCCGCGTGCAGGTCTCCCTCGCCGGCCTCGACAAAATGGTGCTCACCACCCGCCAGGCCCTGAACGCCCAGTACGTTCTGGCCCGTAACGGCACCGGCCAGCCCATCACCTCCTACGTGACCTGGATGTCCGGCGCCATGGAACAGCTCCAGAACCCGGACAAGAAAAAGGTCTACCACATCGTCATCCTGGACAACGGCCGCAAAGCCCTGTCCAAGGATCCGCTGTGCCGCGAAGCCCTGCGCTGCATCCGCTGCGGCGCCTGCGCCAACATCTGCCCGGTTTACCGCATGGTCGGCGGCCACGCCATGGGCCACGTGTACATGGGCGCCATCGGTCTTATCCTTACCTACTTCTACCATGGCAAGGATAAAGCCAGAAACATCATTCAGAACTGCATCAACTGTGAAGCCTGTAAAGCGGTTTGCGCCGGCGGCATCAACCTGCCCGCCGTTATCGCCGAAATCCGGGCCCGCCTGAATGAAGAAGACGGCTCCCCCATCGAGTCCTCCCTGCTGGCCAAGGTGCTCTCCAACCGCAAGCTGTTCCACACCCTGCTGCGCTTCGGCAAGTGGGCCCAAAAGCCCATGACCGCCGGCACCCCCTACATTCGCCACCTGCCCGAAGTCTTCCTTAAGGGTCAGGGATTCCGCGCTTTGCCCGCCATTGCGGACAAGCCTTTCCGCGATATGTGGGAAAAGCTGAAGACCACCACCAACCCCAACGCCAAGATCAAGGTCGGCATCTTTGCCGGCTGCGCTCAGGACTTCATCTATCCCGAGCATCTGGCCGCCGCGGTCAAAATCCTGACCGCCAAGGGCTGCGCCGTGGACTTCCCCCAGGGCCAGAGCTGCTGCGGTCTGCCCGTGCAGATGATGGGCGAGCGCAAAGCCTCCGAAGACGTGGCGAAGAACAACTTGAACGCCTTTGACTCGGCCGGCTACGACTACATCATCACCCTGTGCGCTTCCTGCGCCTCTCACCTGAAACACGCCTACCCGCGCGTGCTTCGCAACTACCCCGACCTGGCCGCCAAGGTGCAGCAGTTCACCCAGAAAGTGACTGACTTCAGCTCCTTTGCCCGCAACGTGCTCGGGTTCAGCGAAGGCGACTTCAACAAGTCCGGCGAAGGCGTCTGCTACCATGCTCCGTGCCACCTGTGCCGCGGCATGGGCGTCACCGAAGAGCCCCGCGCGCTTATCGACATGGCCGCCAACTACAAGGCCGCCAATGAAGAAGACGTGTGCTGCGGCTTTGGCGGGTCCTACTCCGTGAAGTTCCCGGAAGTGGCCAGCCAGGTGCTGGACAAGAAGCTGACCAACCTGGAAGCCACTGGCGCGTCCGTCCTGGTTACGGACTGCCCCGGCTGCGTTATCCAGTTGCGCGGCGGTGAAGAAAAACGCGGCAAGAAGCTCAAGGTGGAACACATCGCCGAGTTGATCGCCCGTCAGATGAAGTAACATTCGTCTGATGTAAGCCTTACGCCTCTTGCGGCCGGGGAAGAAATTTCCCGGCCGCTTTTTTTTGAAAAGGCGTCTCCTTCAGCGGTCCACTCCGGCTTCCTCGGCCAAGTGGGCCGCTGAAGGAGGCGCCTTTTCTTTGGGGGCTCCGCGAGTATCTTGCAGCGGAGCGAACAAAACAGCGCAGGTTGAATATAGTACAAGCCTATATTAATTTTCTTATTATAAATACATAGCAATCTATTATTCTTTCATGACACCATGTTACGCACTATAAAAACTCATGCGAAAAATATTTGTGCAGTTTATCAAAATTTTAAAGACCCGCCTTGACAAAGTCACTCTCTTATGCTGAAAAAATTATAGAGTCTGAAAACCCTAACCGAGAGGTGCGTATGACCACGAGACTCAAAATCATTATCGGTTTTTCTTTTGTGATCATTGTATTAATTTGCCTATCCATATTTGCATACACGCAACTAGATGAATCAACGGATGGGTTCACCGCATATCGGGCTGAAGCGCGGATGGCTGTGTTCGCCAATGCGGGGGACGCATTGTTGCGCGAGGCCGCCGTCAAGACCCAAACATTCACCTCCTCACCCGATCCAAAACTTATTGACGCTGCTGTCAAGGATATCGAAGCCGGCGGCAAGTACGTCGCGGACGCGCGCGAGCTTGAAACCACCCCTGCCAGTTTTTCCATTCTTGATGAACAATTGGCCAGATTTACCAAAATCGTCGCCGCCATCGAGCTTTATCGCACCAAGCTATTGGCGGCGCTTAAATTGCGAGATGAAGAGACGCTTCCTACAGGTCGCCTGCTCAACAACCAACTCAGCGCCCTTATGACCTCCGCCAGCGCAAGTGATCCCGCCCTGCTCGTGTCTCTTGACGAAGCCTACAGCGCGTATGTGGAAACCCGTGTTCTCATCCGTGCCTACGTTGTCGAGCAACAGCAGGAGATCGCGACTGACGCTTCGCGTTATCTGCAGGATTTGATCACAGCCGTGCAGAAAATGGATTCCCTGTTCCGTTCCGAAGAATCGCGCAAAGCTTACGCCTTGTTGCGTGACAACTGCTATCGCTATCAGGGGACCGCAAGCAACTTGATTGCATTGGTTGCTGAGGCGAAAGCGGCGAAATTGGAAATTGAGGAGCTGACTCACGCCGCAAGCAGCATTTTTGACTCCTATACCGCCCAGGTGCAGCAGGAGATGTTCGCTTTGGGAGCCGCCACGCTCGCCGGCAACGAGAGAGCACAGATATTACTGATCAGCGGCAGCCTTGTCGGCGTTATCCTCGGCCTCGCCTTCGCTCTGTGGATCATCTACGGGGTCACGCGGGTGCTCAAGCTCGTGTCCCGCTTCGCTTCCGATGTTGCGCGGGGCGAATTCAACACCGCTCTCCCCGTGCGCGAAGGAGGAGAAATCGGCGCTATGGCCAGAGCCATCATGGAAATTCCGGAGGTCCTTTCCAATGTTATGAGTCAGGGTAAACAGCTGGCGGAAAGTATTTCCATAGGCAGTTTCCGCACGCGATTCGATACCAACAAATTCAACGGGGGGTTCGGCGATCTGGCTGGCTGCATCAACAACGTGTGCGACGCCTACACCGGCGTGCTCGACTCCATCCCCACCCCTCTGATGACCGGCGACAAGAACTGCTCCATCCGCTTTTTGAACAAAGAAGCGCAAAGGGTTTTGGGGAGCAATCAGGTTGGCAAAAAATGCGCCGACATACTCAACACCAAAGAGTGCAACACTCAAGGGTGCTTTGGCCGGAGAGCCATAGACGGCAACAGCCCTTACAACAATGAAGTCACGCTGCACCCACATGGCAAACGCATTGAAGCCAACGTTGTTGCCGCCCCTCTGCATAATCCTGCCGGAAAAACTGAAGGCTTCATGGAAGTCATCACCGACATCACTGCCATGAAGGACACGCAAAGCACCATGCTTGGCGTCGCGCAAGAAGCACAGACCATCGCCGATCGTGTGGCGGCCGCGGCCGAAGAGCTTTCAGCCCAGGTCGAACAGGTGTCCCGCGGCGCTGAAATGCAACGAGAGCGCGTACACGCCACCGCTGCGGCCATGACCGAAATGAACGCCGCCGTGCTCGAAGTGGCCCGTAGCGCGGGCAACGCCTCGGAACAAAGCGAGGACACACGGAAAAAGGCTGACGGCGGCGCGGACCTGGTGCACAAAGTCGTTGAGTCAATCACTGATATAAACAACGTGGCCCTGGCTTTGCAAAACAATATGGAAGACCTCGGCAAGCAGGCGGAAAGCATAGGCGGCGTGATGAACGTCATTTCCGACATCGCGGATCAAACCAACCTGCTCGCTCTGAATGCGGCCATCGAAGCGGCCAGAGCGGGAGAAGCGGGACGAGGTTTCGCGGTGGTGGCCGATGAAGTACGTAAGCTCGCGGAAAAAACCATGGGCGCGACGCAGGAAGTGGGCACCAATATCAAGGCCATCCAGAATTCCACTCTTGCCAATATCAAAGAGGTGACAACCGCTGTGGCGAATATCGGCGAAGCAACCGGTCTTTCCACCGCCTCCGGGCAGGCGTTACGTGAAATCGTGGATCTGGCGGCCGCCAACTCCAGTGTTGTGGCGGCCATTGCCACGGCGGCCGAAGAACAAAGCGCCACGTCCGAAGAAATCACCAATGCGTTGGAGGAAGTCAACCGCATTGTGGGCGAAACAACAGACGGCATGACTCAGGCATCAGCGGCGGTGCACGACCTTGCGGAAACGGCTCATCAGCTCAAGGCTGTGGTAGAGAGGCTGCGGTGAGGTGAGGAGACGTCAGCCTCACCCCCGCTCCGCGATATACGTTGAAACACCGCGCGCTTTCCTAACTCACCCCGGGAGTCGGGGTGAGTTTTTTTATCAAACCACCCCGCCGCCGGCGCCTGGCTCGACTTTTTTATTTCAGTCGGGTAGAATGGTTAATTATCGCTCCCTTTTGCCCGCGGGATGTCTGGAGGCTTGATGACCGTTTCTTTTATGCATATCTCCGTCCTGTCCGAAGCCGAGCCTTTTCTGCGCCGTTTAGCCGCGCGCCAGGATCCCGCTGCCGAGCCCGCGCGGGAAGACCCGGCCGGCCCAAAAGGCGCCCCGTCCACTGAGTCCATGGTCGCCGCCATACTCGCGGACGTGCGCTCGCGAGGCCTTGAGGCCGTCGTCAAATACACCCGGCGTTTTGACGCCCCGGATTTTGCCCCTACCCTTTTCGCCGTGCCCGCCGCCGATCTGGCCGACGCCCTGCGCGACGTTCCGGCCGGGGATATGGCCGTCATACGGGAAGCGGCGGACAACATCCGCGCCTTTCACAAAGCGCAGAAAGAGCAGTCCTGGTTTCTGCCCCGGCCGGACGGCGCCGTGCTCGGCCAGATGGTCAGGCCAGTGGATCGGGCCGGGCTCTATGTGCCGGGCGGCAAAGGGGGCTCGACTCCCCTTATTTCCAGCCTGCTCATGAACGCCATCCCGGCCCAGGTGGCCGGCGTGCCCGAAATCGCCGTTATCTCCCCGCCCCGGCCCGACGGCACGGTAAACCCGCACATCCTGGCCGCCGCCCGCCTGCTGGGCATCACGGAAGTCTACGCCGCCGGCAGCGCCTGGGCCGTGGCCGCCCTGGCCTATGGAGCCGGCCCCCTGCGCCCGGTGGACGTCATCGCCGGGCCGGGCAACATTTTTGTGGCCACGGCCAAGCGCCTGCTCATCGGCACCGTGGGCATAGACATGATCGCCGGGCCTAGCGAAATATGCGTTATTGCCGACGATTCAGCCAACCCGGATTGGGTGGCGGCGGATATGCTTTCCCAGGCCGAACACGACAGCCTGGCCTCGTCGGTGTGCATCTGCACGGACGAAAAGCTGGCCGCGGCCGTGGCCCGTTCTCTCGAGCGCCAGTGCGCCGATTTGCCGCGGGCCGACATCGCCCGGGAGTCCCTGGAACAATACGGCGCGATCATTGTCGTGCCGGACATGGATACTGCCCTGGCGCTCGCCAACCGCATCGCCCCCGAACACCTGGAACTGCTGGCGCGCGACCCCTGGAACCTGCTGCCGCGCGTGCGCCACGCCGGCGCGGTCTTTATGGGCCACTATTCGCCGGAGCCCCTGGGCGACTACTTTGCCGGGCCCAACCACGTGCTCCCGACCATGGGCACGGCCCGCTTTTCTTCCGCCCTGTCCGTGGCCACGTTTTGCAAAAAAACATCAATAATCGCCGCCAGCCGCGAATTCGCCGTGGCCGGCGCCGCTTCCATCGCCCGGCTGGCCCGGCTCGAAGGACTGGAAGCCCACGCCCGTTCCGCCCTGTGCCGGACCGGCGCGCCTTGACGAGCCTGTGCCCCATAACCGCTCCTCTCCGGGCCGCGAACAGGACCCGGAAAACAGGAAAGAACTCGATGCAAATTGTCACTGAAACCAATATAGTGGAATTCCCCCTCGTTTCCCGCGGCAAGGTCCGCGACATTTACGAGATCGGAAGCGACACCCTTCTGATCGTGACCACGGACCGCATGTCGGCCTTTGACGTGATCATGAAGGAACCCGTTCCTTACAAAGGCGTGGTGTTGAACCAGATATCGCTGTTCTGGATGGGCCGCTTCGCCCATCTGGTGAAAAATCACCTCCTAGAACACGATATCGACCGCTTTCCCGAAGATCTGCGCGCCTACCGATCCATGCTGGAAGGGCGCAGCGTGCTGGTGCGCAAAGCCACCCCCCTGCCCATAGAGTGCATTGTGCGCGGCCATCTGAGCGGCTCAAGCTGGAAAGACTATCAGGCCGAGGGCACGGTCTGCGGCTACGCTCTGCCGCCCGGCCTGAAGGAATCCGCCGAACTGCCCGACCCCCTGTTCACGCCCTCCACCAAAGCCGCCCTCGGCGCCCACGATGAAAACATCACCCGGGCCGAGGCCATGCGCCTGGTAGGCAAAGATCTGTTTCTGAAAATCGAGGAAATATCGCTTGCCATTTTTTGTCAGGCCCGTGAATATGCGGCCACGCGCGGCATCATCATTGCTGACACGAAATTTGAATTCGGCCTTATCGGCAACGATCTCTATCTGATAGACGAGGCGCTCACCCCCGATTCCTCCCGCTTCTGGCCGCAACAGGGCTTTGTCCCCGGCAAACCCCAGCCGAGTTTTGACAAACAGTACCTGCGCGACTGGCTGGAGGCCCAACCCTGGGATAAAACGCCGCCTCCGCCGGCCCTGCCCAAAGAGGTCATTGAGGAAACGGCCAAAAAGTATCGCGAAGCCTACGCCATACTCACCGGCAAAAAACTTACCATGTAGACCGCATCCATTGCATACCGGCATTATCAGCAATCCAGCTGCCCCACAAAACTCAACGCGAACAAGTCGCTGCCACAGCGCACCACAAGGAGTCATACATGTTGCTATCCGGGAAAAAGGCCATCGTTTGCGGCGTAGCCAACAACAAGAGCATCGCCTACGGCGTGGCCAAGGCCTTTCGTGACCACGGCGCCGAACTCGCTCTGTCCTGGCCGAACGAAGCCCTGCGCAAGCGGGTGGACCCCATTGCCGAAGAACTCGGCGCCGCCTTCACCTTTCCGTGCGACGTGACCAAAGATGAAGACCTGACCGCCGCCGCCGAAACCGTGCGCTCCCACTGGGGCAAAGCGGATATTCTGGTGCATGCCGTGGCCTTTGCCAACCGCGACGATCTGCAGGGCCGCTACATTGACACCTCGCGCGAAGGCTTTGCCCTGGCCCTGGACGTGTCCGCCTTCTCCCTGGTGGCCTTGTGCCACGCCTTTGAGCCCATTCTCAACGACGACTCCTCGGTGCTCACCCTCACCTATTACGGCGCCCAGAAGCACATCACCAACTACAACGTCATGGGCGTGGCCAAAGCCGCCCTGGAAGCCTCGGTGAACTACCTGTCTTACGATCTGGGCGCGCGCGGCATCCGCATCAACGCCATCAGCGCCGGTCCCATCAAAACCCTGGCCTCCTCCGGCATCTCCGGCTTTGGCAAAATCCTGAACCACATCGAACAGTACACGCCCCTGAAAAAGAACGTCACCACCGACGAAGTGGGCAACATGGCCATGTTCCTGGCCTCCCCCCTGGCCTCGGGCGTTACCGGCGACATCGTCTTCGTGGACGCCGGCTACCACACCTCCGGCATCCAGATCGCCGTTGACGAGTAAAGAGATTGGGGGAAGGAAGAGGAAACTTTTGGAAAAGCCCGCTCGATCCAAGCGAAGCGAGGACGAGCTACTACGAAGAAAGCTCCCTTCCCCCAAACCCCCTTCCTTCTCCTTCAAAACTTTTTAGATTGAGTGAATGGACGGAACGGGGACACGACGCTTCTTCTTGTATCCAAGCTCCCGGTTGAGGGGTGCAAACAACACGGCTTCAGTTTTCAGCCGCGAGGTTTTTATGGATTTTCTTCCGATCAAGCGCGCCATTCTCAGCGTTACGGACAAGGGCGGACTGCCCGATTTCGCCGCCTTTCTCGTCAAGGGCGGGGTGGAACTGGTGTCCACGGGCGGCACCTTCAAAACCCTGAAGGATGCCGGGCTGCCGGTTACCCAGGTCAGCGACGTCACCGGTTTTCCGGAAATCATGGGCGGCCGGGTCAAAACCCTGCACCCGTCCATCCACGGCGGCATCCTGGCCGACAAGGACACGCCGGAGCATTTGGAAGCGCTTGCCAAGCACGGCATCCGCACCTTTGATCTGGTCTGCGTCAACCTGTATAATTTTGCCGAAGCGGCCCGCAAACAACTGGATCTGCGCGCCGCCATCGAGGAAATCGACATCGGCGGCCCCTGCATGCTGCGGGCCGCGGCCAAAAACTTCCACTCCGTCATGGTGGTTCCTTCGCCCACATACTATGCGCGCATTCAGAAAGCCCTGAACGACAACAGCATGCGCGCCCCTCTGGATCTGCGCCGCGAACTGGCCGCCGCCACCTTTGCCGCCACCTCCGCCTATGACGGCATGATCGCCGGGTACATAACCGGCAAAGCGAACTAAAAAGATTCCCTCACCCTCTTCCACCACACCGCGCAGCCCGCGAGGACACGCCATAGCCAAGATTGAAGGGAACACGCAGGGGCTCAAGCCCAGCCAGATAAAGGCTTTGTCGCGGCTGCTCACCAGGCGGTATCCGTCCAGGGGCGGTTACACCACGGATCAGGCCAGGGAACTGGCCGCCCTGTCGCGTTCCACGGGCCGGCAGATCGGCCTGCTGCTCAACCGGCAGGGCCGGCCGGACATGGTGCTGGTGGGTGACACCTCAAGCATTCTCATTCCCGAGTTGCCCCGCTCGCGCGAGGGCGCGGGCCGTTTGCGGGGCCTGCGTTTTCTGCACACCCACCTGACCGCGGATCTGCTTTCCCAGGAAGACTGCATGGACTTGCTCTTTCTGCGCCTGGACAGCATTGCCGTGCTCAGCGTCAACGAGTGGGGCGAGCCGCTGGAGTTGCAGCGCGCCCATCTGCTGCCGCCCAACCCCGAGAACAAAAGCTACCGGCTGTATCCGCCGGAGCGCTGGGATATGGTGGACGCGGACTTTCTGGCCGAAGCCACCGCTCTTGAGGAAGAGCTGGCCCGGACCATGGACCCGGCCGAGCCGGGGCCAAGGCCGGCCGCTGCCGGAGCGGCCAGGAAAGGTCGGGACTCCGGGCGTTTGCCCGGCCGCCTGGATCAGGGGAGGGAAGAACCCGGCCGCTCACCCGGAAGCCGGGCCGTGCTGGTGAGTGTGTCCACCAAAACGCGTACCGAGCAGGAATCGTCGCTGGCCGAACTGGCCGAACTGGCCGACACTGCCGGGGTGTTCGTGGCCGGCAGGCTGATCCAGCGCGTGCAGGCGGTCAATCCCCGTTCCATTCTCGGCAAGGGCAAGCTGGCCGAGCTTGAAGTTCTGGCCCTGCAGGGCAATGCCGGGTTGATCGTGTTTGACGGCGAACTGTCGCCGGCCCAGTTGCGCAACCTTACGGACATCACCGAACGGCGGGTGCTGGACCGCACCCAGTTGATTCTGGACATTTTCGCCCAGCGCGCTTCCAGCAAGGCCGGCAAATTTCAGGTGGAACTGGCTCAGTCGCAGTACATGCTGCCCCGGCTGGTGGGCAAAAGCCGGGCCCTGGACCGTCTGGCCGGCGGCATAGGCGGACGCGGGCCGGGCGAAACCAAGCTGGAAACCGACCGCCGCCGCCTGCGCGACCGGGTGGCCCGCATCAAGGAAGCCCTGGAAAATTTGCGCCGCCAGCGTTCCTACGCCCGTTCCCGCCGGGCCAAGGGCGAGGTGCCCGTGGCCTCTCTGGTGGGGTACACCAACGCCGGCAAATCCACTCTGCTCAACGCCCTGACCGGTTCGGACGTTCTGGCGGAAAACCGGCTGTTCGCCACTCTGGACCCGACCACGCGCCGGCTGCGTTTTCCCAAGGAGCGGGAGCTCATTCTCACGGATACCGTGGGCTTTATCCGCAGCCTGCCCAAAGAGCTGGTGGAGGCCTTCCGGGCCACGCTTGAGGAACTGGAGGAAGCGGATCTGCTGCTGCACGTGGCGGACGCCTCGCATCCCGAGCTGGAACTGCAACTCAAGGCTGTGGAGGACATTCTGGAGCAGCTTGCGCTGCACGAAACGCCGCGTCTGCTTATCTTGAACAAAATAGACGCTCTGCCCGCCGAACCGGAGGCCAATGAGCCGGGCCAGGAAGGCCAGGACCGGGAAAGCCGCCTTGACGTGCTGAAAGAACGCCATCCGCACGCCTTTTTCATCTCCGCCCGCACCGGCGAGGGCCTGGATGAACTATCCAGGACCATTGCCGACCGCGTCATTGACTGGGAACGGAAGCTGCGGGTAGATATGGGAAAACCGCAGCGAATGGAATAAAAACAATCCGATGGCCACTCTGCAATCCCTGCTTGATCCCGAGACCAGGCGCACCCTGCGCGGCACGCTGGAACGAATCGTTTTCCACAACGAGGAAAACGGCTACACGGTCATGCGCATGCGGGTGCAGAGCAAGGCCGATCCCGTCACCGTGGTCGGTTCCATGCCCTCGCCGCAGCCGGGCATCGGGCTCACGGTCACCGGCGTCTGGGTCAACGACAACCGCTTCGGCCGGCAGTTCAAGATGGAATCCTTTGAAACTCTGCTGCCGGCGACAGTGGAAGGCATAAAGCACTACCTCGGCTCCGGCCTGATCAAGGGCGTGGGCAAGGCCCTGGCCGGGCGCATTGTGGACGCCTTTGGCGAAGATACCTTTACCGTGCTGGACGACGACCCGGACCGGCTCACCAGGGTCAGGGGCATCTCCCCCCGTCTGGTCAGCGACATCAAGGCGGCCTGGGCGGAACACAAGGGCATTCGCGACCTGATCATGTTTCTGCAGCCGCACGGCGTTTCCACCTCCTACGCCGTGCGCATTTTCCGCCATTACGGGGCCGACGCCCTGGCCGTGGTGCGGGAAAACCCCTACCGCCTGGCCATGGACATCCACGGCATCGGCTTTGTCACGGCCGATACCGTGGCCATGAAGCTCGGGTTCGCGCCGGACAGCGACCTGCGCGCCGAAGCCGGCCTGCTTTACGTGCTCAAGCGGATTACCGAGGAAGGGCACGTCTTTTTCCCCTACGAGGAACTGGTGCACCAGACCGCGGACGAACTGGGGGTGGAAACGGAAATCGTGCGCGGCGCCCTGTCTTTCCTGGCCCGGGAGGAACGCGTGGTCATCGACGACCTTGAGGACGACCAGGGGCAGGCCTTCCAGGCCGTGTACCTCAGCCGCTTTCACCACTACGAAAGCAAAACCGCCCACTATTTGCGCCGCATCCTGCGCTCGCCCAAGTCCACCCGCTTCGACGACCCGGAAACCCTGCTCCAGGGCGTACTGAACATGCTGCCCCTGGCCCTGGCCGAGGAGCAGGTGGAAGCGGCGCGGGCCAGCATGTCCGGCAAGGTGCTGGTGATCACGGGCGGTCCGGGCACGGGCAAGACCACGGTCATCAACGCCATTATCAAGCTTTTCGAGCTGAAGAAGGCCAAGGTGCTGCTGGCCGCGCCCACGGGCCGGGCCGCCAAGCGCATGGCCGAAACCAGCGAGCGCGAGGCCAAAACCATCCACCGTCTGCTCGAATACAGCCCCAAAGAGGACGGTTTCGCCCGCAACGAGGACCATCCCCTGGCCTGCGGTCTGCTGGTGGTGGACGAAGCTTCCATGCTCGATACCATGCTCCTGTACCATCTGCTCAAGGCCGTGCCCCTGGGCGCCACCCTGGTCTTTGTCGGCGACGTGAACCAACTGCCCTCGGTGGGGCCGGGCAACGTGCTCAAGGATATCATCGCCTCGGGCATGGTGGACGTGATCCGGCTGACGGAAGTATTCCGCCAGGCCGCGGCCAGTGAAATCATCGTCAACGCCCACCGCATCAACCAGGGGGAAATGCCCGTTCTGGAATCGCCCGGCCAGGGCCTGTCCGATTTCTATTTCATCCGCCAGGACGACCCGGACAAGGTGGCCGACATGGTGGTGGAACTGGTGCGCGATCACATTCCCCGGCGCTTCCGCCTCGATCCCCTGGACGACATCCAGGTGCTCACCCCCATGCACAAGGGCGCGGCCGGCGTGGCCGCCCTGAACCAGCGCCTGCAAGCCGTCCTTAACCCGCAGTCCCAGAAAATCCAGCGCGGCGAGCGCCAGTTCCGCCTGGGCGACAAGGTCATGCAGGTGCGCAACAATTACGACAAGGACGTGTTCAACGGCGACATCGGCCGCATATGCCACGTCAATGCCGAGGAGCGCGAACTGACCGTCCGCTACGAGGATCGCAACGTGCTCTACAGCGCCGAGGAACTGGACGAGGTCATCCCGGCCTACGCCATTTCCGTGCACAAGTCCCAGGGCTCGGAATACCCGGCCGTTGTCCTGCCCGTGCTCACCCAGCACTACATGCTCCTGCAACGCAACCTGATCTATACCGGCATCACGCGGGGCAAAAAGCTCGTGGTTCTTGTCGGCTCCGTTCGCGCCATGCACATCGCCGTTAACAACAACAAGATGCACAAGCGCTACACCTGGCTCCACAAGCGCCTGGCTCAGGGACTTGTGTAAAAAATGCCTCCGGCGGCTTAAGGGGCTCCGCCCCTTAAGAATCCCCGCCAGAGAGGGCTCCGCCCTCTCTGGACTCTCCCGCAAGGGGGCACACCCCCTTGACCCCCAAATTGGGGGCCGCGAATACGGCGACTTGAGGGTTACCGTTTTTCGGGCCGCCCACGTTGAGGGGGTCTGGGGGAAATCATTTCCCCCAGCGGGGTCCGGGGCGGAGCCCCGGCCGCCGGAGGCATTCCTTTGATCGCAACTGGTATGAGGAGCCGGACATGAAAACCGTAGCCATATTTTTCACCGGCGGCACCATTGCCATGCGCCAGGGAGAGGACGGGGCGGTACGGCCCGCCCTCAGCCTGGGGGAGTTGCTGGCCGAGCTTCCGGTCCCCCTGCCCGGCCAGGCCCGCCTGCTGCCGGTGGAATGGGCCAACCTGCCCAGTTCGCACATGACCCCGGAACTGATGTTCCGTCTGGCCGGGGATGTGCGGGCCATGCTCGCGCGGGACGATATCGCCGGCGCGGTCATCCTGCACGGCACCGACGTGATGGAAGAAACCGCCTTCATGCTCGATCTGCTGCTGGATTCCGCCAAACCGGTGGTCATCACCGGGTCCATGCGCGCTTACGGCGAGCCGGGCTATGACGGGCTGCGCAACCTTGCCTCGGCCGTGCGGGCCTGCCTGTCGCCCCTGCCCGCCGGACTGGGGGTCGTGCTGCTGATGACGGACAAGCTCTTTGCCGCCAGGGAGGTGACCAAGGTGCACTCCATGGGCATAGACGCTTTCGGCTCTCCGGCGGCCGGACCTCTGGGCAGTTGCGTGGCCGGCGGCATACAGATTTTCCGCATGCCCGTGCCCCACGCCGCGCTTGGGGCCAGGTCCCTGGAAGCGCGCGTGGAATTGCTTTCTCTTGTTCCCGGCGCGGACGGTCGGCTGATTGCCTTCTGCCGCGAAAACGGGGTAAAAGGGCTGGTGGCGGAGGGGCTCGGCGCTGGCAACGTGCCGCCGGGCGCTCTGGAAGAACTCGGCAAAACCGTTAACGCTGGCCTGCCCGTGGTCTTGACCTCGCGCTGCATCGAAGGCGGGGTCTGGCCGGTGTACGGCTACAGCGGCGGGGCCAACACCCTGCGCGACATGGGCGTGATTCTGGGCGGCAATCTGCGGGCGCAGAAAGCCCGCATTTTGCTCATGATCGCCCTGGGCATGGCCGCCGACGCCGGAGAATCACCGTGCGAAATCGCCCGCAAGGTATTTGACAATTTCCCCAACTAGGGCATGAATAAGCTATCCCTTTTCCGATTCCCGATACCGTTTTTATCCGCCAGGACAGGTCATGCGTATTCTTGTGATTGACGACAACAGCAACAGCCTGCAAAGCCTCTGCCTTGTGCTCAAGGATCTGGGCCATGAGCCGCGCGGCATGGAAGACCCCGTGGCAGCCCTGGCCGTGGCCCGCAAGGAGTATTTTCCGCTGATCATCACCGATATCCGCATGCCGGGTTTGAGCGGCCTTGACCTGCTCACGGAGCTGAAAAACGATCCCTTCACCCATCCGGGCGATGTAGTGCTCATCACCGGCCACGGCGACATGGCCACGGCCGTGGAAGCCCTGCGCAAAGGCGCCTACGACTACCTGAACAAACCCATCAACGCCCGCGAGCTTGCGGCCGTGGTGGATCGGGCCGCTGAACACCAGTCCCTGATCATCGAAAACAAGGAACTGCGCGGCAACATCGAGCAGAGGGTATCCGAAGCCGCCGCGGACATCAGAAAAGATCTGGAAAGCGCGCGCGAGCGCCTGCGCGAGGTGGAAGGCATCGGCCTTGTCATCGCCGAATCGCCGATCATGCTGCAACTGCTGCGCGAAGCCCTGATTCTGCACGGCGATCCCACCGTGTCGGTTCTGATCGAAGGCGAAACCGGAACCGGCAAGGAAGTGCTGGCCCGCTATGTGCACCACGGTGAATCCGTGGTGGAAACGCCCTTTATGGCCATCAACTGCGCGGCCATCCCGCACGAACTGTTCGAAAGCGAGCTGTTCGGGCATGAGGCGGGCGCGTTCACGGGCAGCCGGACCGACGGCGCCCCGGGCAAGCTGGAGCAGGCCGGCAAGGGCACCCTGTTTCTTGACGAAGTGGCGGAAATGCCCCTTTCCCTGCAACCCAAACTGCTGCGCGTACTTGAAGAACGCAGCTTTTACCGGGTGGGCGGCATGAAAAAGCGGGAGTTCGCCGCCCGCATCGTTTGCGCCGGCAACCGCAATATGACGGAGATGGTGGAAAAGGGCTCTTTTCGCCGGGATCTGTACCACCGCCTCCGGGTGGGGCACTTGCTCATTCCCCCGTTGCGCGAGCGCTTTACCGATATCCGTCCCCTGGCAGAGCATTTTCTTCTGCGCGAGGCCAAGCGCAAAAAAAAGCTTTTCACCGGCATCGCCCCGGCTACCATGGATATTCTGCAAGGCTACCCCTGGCCGGGCAATGTCCGGGAACTGGAAAACACCATGGAACGCGCGGTACTTATGCACGACGGCCCACTTCTGCTTCCCGGCCACGTGGATTTTCTCTTCCGGGGTGCGCCGCCCGTCTCCCGCGCCGCGAAACCGGATACGCTGGCCGGAGAGGCCGCGGAACCGCAGGGAGTTGTTCTGGATCTGCGCGATCCGGGCAAGGTCTTCCTGCCGGATCACCCCATACGCCTCGATGACCTGATGGACACGGTGGTAAAGGCCGCCATGCGGCGCTTTGACGGGAACAAAACCAAGGCGGCGGACTATCTCGGCATCTCCCGTTTCGCCCTGCACAGGCGCCTGCAACAGATGGGGGAAAACGAGGGCGGGGAAGACCGCTCAAGAAAGGATGCGAAAATTCTAAATTGAGCGATTTCGCTCGAAAGTGCGCTTCCGCACGTTTGATTCCGCACCATTCGCACAACCAGCCAAGTTAATCAGTGTAAGCCTGTTTTTACAATATAGCGATTTTGCATGATAAAAAATTTCCGCTCTCATTTTGCATTTTTGGCACGACAGTTGCTTTATAGAAGGCAACTGACGAGGCACGATGCCCCCCCATCACGCCCAACCTTATCCCCCTTGGGTTGCAGTCAGTTACCCCTCCCCAAGTCCGGTCCCTCCCTTTTATGCCGGACATACGTGAAGCCCATCTTCACAGAAAAGCCTCTGGCCCCCCCCCAGAGGCTTTTTCATTTTTATCATCCGCATTACGAAAAACGGCGCTTTTTCAGGCGCCGTTTTTCGTAATGCGGATGACTGGCGCCGCTCATTTGTCACCGTACTGCTCGCCGCTGACCGTTTCCATCCAAGAAGCGAGGCTGCCGTCGCTTTCTCCGGTAAGGGCAATGTGGGTCATGGCGGTGGCCGGCGAGGCCCCGTGCCAGTGCTTGACGCCGGGCGGAAACCAGACCACGTCGCCCGGCCTGATTTCCTCCACCGGGCCGCCCCAGATCTGCGCCAGGCCGGAGCCGAACGTGACGATCAGTCGCTGCCCCACGGGATGCGAATGCCAGTCCGTCCTGGCACCGGGCTCAAAGGTGACATACGCGCCGGCAACGGGAATATCCTTGCTGGCCTCAAACAGGGGATCAATGCGCACGGCTCCGGTAAAATAGCCTTCCGGACTTTTCGCGGAGGGCCGCGACCCGTTTTTCGACACGATTTGCCCGGCGTTATTCGTTTCTTCGCTCATCGCCCTGTCTCCGGTAATTTTTTGCGTTGTCCGCGTTTACCCGCTTATACTGACTGTACCACGGTTGCGGGCGCATACCAAGCCGCCTTGCCGGCATTGGCCGCACCGGCCTTTGCGCCATTTCTTTTCACGATTGCGAAACGCATTGGCTTCCCGCGCGGAAGAAGGTATATCTGGTGGCGGCGAAAAAGGGGCTCTCAGCATTCAACCCTGCTTGCAGCATTTGCAAAAGGTTCACAACGCCTCATTCGCGGAACCATTCCGCGCCGAACACGGGGAGAAACCGGCATGAACGCCGGCCGAAAAGCCATAGCGGCGCTTATCGTCGCCTTTGCCGTCATCGTGGCGGCTATCATGCCGCCCGGCATTGCGGCGGCGGCCGTGGCGAATCTTACCCCGGCGCAGGAGGCCCGCCTGGCGGCGGAGGCTTCCTTGCGCTCCGCCCGCCTGCAAACCGAGCTGCCCGCCGATGCCGGCAAGGAAAAGTACCAACCGGAAAAATCACTATCCCTGGATCTTTCGCCTGAAACCGCCAGGGTGATACTCTGGGTTGCCCTGGCCTGCATTGCCTTCATCATTCTCAAGACCTTTAGGGACAATGTATGGAGTTCCAGCCGCTCGCGCCGCTTTGCATACGCGGAAGATGAAGAGCAAGCGCCGGCGGGCGTTGCCGCGCGCCTGGACAAGGCCCAGGGAGAAGCCGACGAACTGGCCCGCCTTGGAAGCTTTGCCGAGGCCATGCACGTTCTGCTGCTGCGCAGCGTGAGCGAACTGCGGCTTCGTCTGAGCGTGTCCATAGCCGTTTCTTTGACCAGCCGCGAAATTTTGCGGCGTTTGGCCCTGGCCCCGGCGGAGCGTTCGCATTTTGCCGACATTATCGCCTCGGTGGAGATATCGTACTTTGGGGCTCACCAGCCGGACGAGGCGGACTACCTGCGCTGCCGGCACAGTTTTGAGGCCTTGAGCGCCGCCCTGCGCCGGGAGGAAGGACTATGAGCAAAGGCCCCTTTTCCGGCCCGGCCCTGATCCTGCTTCTGGCCTGCGCTGTGGCCCTGTTCGCCGCCTCAGTCCTGCTGGAGGGCCACGGCGGGGATGCCGCCGGCGGAAACAGAGCCGGCCCGGGCGCCTACTCCGTTTCCTCCCTCGGCTATGCCGGCTTTTACGATACCCTGCGCCGCCTGGAGCGCCCGGTCGTGCGCAGCGCGGGCAGAGCCAGGGCCACCGCCGGGCAACGCGGCCTTCTGATCGTGGCCGAGCCGGATATCTTCGGCCTGCCTTCCGAGTATATCGCCTCGCTCGCGAACATGCCCCGGTTGCTTCTGGTTCTGCCCAAACGGGTGTGGGAGCGGGACCCGGCCCGGCTGGAATGGATCGCCAAGGCGCTTCCCGTTCCCGTTGAATACGCGCAGCAGACTCTGGCCCTGGTGGCCGGGGATGGCGCCATAGCGCGCGGCGACTGGCCGGCCGCCTGGAAAACCAATGAGTTGGGCGTCACGCCTTCCGGAACGGGCTGGGTGCAACTGGCGCGCTCCAAAGACATGCGTCCCGTGGTGGGCAACGACGACGGCATGCTGGTGGGCGAGATGCGCCACGGGGACAGCATCGTCTGGGTTCTGTCCGACCCGGACGTCATGGCCAACCACGGCCTTGGCAAAGGCGACAACGCGGCCTTCATGGTCGCGCTCGCGGACAGGCTCGGCAGCCTGGACAACAGCGGCGACAACGGCCCAATCGTCTTTGACGAAACCGTGCACGGTTTTCAGGAGGCCGAAAGCTCCCCGGTGGCGCTTTTATTCCGGTTTCCCTTTTCCATCGTCACCGCGCTCTTGTGCGTGGCCGCCCTGTTGTTCGCCCGCGCCGGAGCCAGCCGTTTCGGCGCGCCGCGCACGCCCCCGCCGGAAACCGATTTCGGCAAAAGCCAGCTCATCGGCAACGGGGCGCGCCTGCTCGACTATGCCGGACACCACGCCCTGGTGCTCGATCGCTACGCGCGCATGACCGTGCGTGCCGTTGCCGTTGCCCTGCACGCGCCCCCCGGCCTTGCGGAAGACGAACTCTTACGCTGGCTCGACCGCGTGGGCAAAGCGCGCGGGGTAAAAGACTCCTGCGCGGACATACTGCATACCGTTGACACCATTATTGCCGGCGACGCGAAAAACCTGTCCGGGTTGTTCGCATGCGCCCGGAACATCCATCGCTGGAAGGGAGAACTGCTGCATGGAACTTCAGCACATCGGCGCGCTCGTTAGCGCCATCAGGCGGGAAGTGGGCAAGGCCATCATCGGCCAGGAAGAAACCATAGAGCTCATGCTCACCAGCCTTTTGTGCGGCGGGCACGTGCTTCTGGAAGGCGTGCCCGGCACGGGCAAGACCTTTCTGGTGCAGTCTTTCGCGGTCTGCCTCGACCTTCAGTTCGGCCGCATTCAGTTCACGCCGGACATGATGCCCGGCGACGTGCTGGGAACCAACCTGTTCAACTTCCAGACCAATACCTTTGTGCTCACCCAAGGGCCCATCTTCACGCAGATACTGCTGGCGGACGAAATCAACCGCACCCCGCCCAAAACCCAGGCCGCCCTTTTGCAGGCCATGAACGAGCGCTCGGTCACCATTGACAGACAGACCTACGCCCTGGGCGACGAATTCATGGTGGCGGCCACCCAGAACCCCATTGAGCAGCAGGGCACTTACCCCCTGCCGGAAGCCCAGTTGGACCGCTTTCTGTTCAAGATCCTGATGGACTACCCCAGCCGGGAGGAAGAACTGGAAATCGTCGCGCGGCACGGCCACCACTCCGCCATGCCCAATGTGGCCAATTTCGCCATCCGGCCCGTGGTCAGCGCGCAAGAGCTGGCCGAGGCCCGCGATCTTACGGCCCGCATCCGGCTCACGGAACCGCTGGTGGAATACATTGTGGATATCATCCGGGCCACCCGCCAGCATCCGGCCATTGAAACCGGGGCCTCCTCCCGCGCCGCCACCATGATGGCCGCCGCTTCCCGCGCTTACGCGGCCGTATGCGGGCGCGATTTCGTCATCCCGGACGACATCAAACGCCTGGCCCTGCCCCTGCTGCGGCACCGCATCGTCATGACCCCGACCTCGGACATTGAAGGCATAAGCAGCGATCAGGCTCTGCGCGACATCGTGGATCAAACGGCGGCGCCGCGATGACCCAGGCGGCGCTGCAGGCAACGCCCCCGGCCAGGGCGGAGGCGGCGGAACCGGAAGCCCGGCCGCGCCACTCGCTGTACCCCACGCGCAGGGCGGTGTTTCTGTTCGCGCTTTCCGTGCCGCTGGCGCTTCTGATCGTCTGCTTCAGGGACGAGGCCTGGCGCTTTTCCCTCTATTTTCCGGGCCTGGCCCTGGCCCTGATGGCGGCCGACCTGAGCATGCTTCTGCCGGGCCGCCGTCTGGACTGTGAGGTGAGCCAGCCCGGCCGGCTGTATGTCGGGCAGGCCGGCGAGGTCCGGCTGCGCCTGTCCGGGCGGGGATATTCGCGCCCGCTTGCCATGACGGCCATGCTGGAACAAAACGGCGACGCCGACCCGCCGGCCGCCGTGTCCGCAACCATGAGGGACGGGCAGCTGGATTTCGCCCTGCCCGTCATGCCCCGCCGGCGCGGGCGGGTGGAGACCCTGGCCGCGTGGCTGCGCTGGCGCGGGCCGCTGGGGCTGATCGAAATCCGCCGCCGGCAGCCTGTGGAAAAACGCATTGACGTTGTGCCGAACATCCAGGGCATCCACGAGGAAGCCCTGCGCTTTTTCACCCACGACGCCGCCATCGGCCTGAAAAGCCAGCGCCTGAAAGGGGAAGGCACGGAATTCGACACTCTGTGCGACTATGCCCGGGGCATGGACAACCGCTTTATCGACTGGAAGCGATCGGCCCGGCACAGAAAGCTGTTGTGCAAGGAGTTCCGCCAGGAGCGCAACCACCAGATCGTGCTCGGCTTTGACACCGGCCATTTGATGCTGGAGCCCGTGGACGGCCTGCCCCGGCTGGATCACGCCATCAAGGCCGGCCTGCTGCTGGGCTGGATATCGCTGCGCAACGGCGATTTTGTGGGCGGGTGCGGCTTTGACGCCCTTTTCAGAAATTTTATCAAACCGGGCCGCGGCATGCCGTACTTCACCCAGGTGCAACGGTTTACCGCCGGCCTCGCCTACACCAACGAAGAAAGCAACTTCACCCTTGGCCTGGCCGAACTCAACGCCCGGCTTCAGCGCCGCGCCCTGATCATTCTGTTCACGGAGTTCATTGACACCATTTCCGCCGAGCTTTTGCTGGAAAGCCTGCAACTGCTGGTCAGGCGGCACGTGGTTGTTTTCGTCACCATGCGCGACCCCTTTCTGACCCGCCTGCAAACCGCCGCGCCGGATACCTTTTTCAACGCGGCCGAAGCGGTGCTGGCCGGCGATTTTCTGCGCGAGCGCTCCATCGTGCTGGAGCGGGTGGCCAGGCTGGGCGTGCACTGCCTTGACGTGCCGGCAAAGGAAGTATCGTCGGCCGTGCTGAACCGCTACCTGTTCATCAAGCAAAGGGGACTGTTATGACGCCGGACAGCGACGCGCCGCAAAAGCCCTTTGCCGCTGCCGTGGCCGACTGGCCGGCAAGGGTGTTGCGTGAACCCCGCCCTCCCGCCGGCAACGGCCCCGACGAGCGGAGAAGAAACCATATCGGCCCGGCCGGGGAAGCGGAGCGCGCCCTGGTGCTGCGCAGCGCGGAATTCCGCAAGGGGCGCGAAGAAGCCTGGCAACAGCTGGACCGACTGGTGGGCCGTATGGAAGCCGGCGGCATCGGTACCCTTTCCGCCGGGGAAGTACAGCAGCTTCCCCTGCTGTACCGGGCGGCCATATCCTCGCTGTCCGTGGCCAGGGCCATTGCCCTTGACCGCAACCTGCTGCTGTATCTCGAACACCTGTCCTTGCGCGCCTACCTTGCGGTATACGGCCCGCGCGTCGGCGTTCTGGCAAGCCTGGGGGAATTTTTCCGGCAGGGCTTTCCCCGCGCCGTCCGGGCCATGGGCAAGCACCTGGCCGTGGCCACGGCGGTGCTGATCATCGGGATCATAGCGGGCTACATGCTGGTGCAGGCCGACATGGACTATTTTCACACCCTGGTGCCGGACGCTCTGGCCGGCGGTCGAGGGCCGGGCAGCACGGCCGAGGACCTTCGGACAAGGGAGTTGTTCGCCCCCTGGCCCGGCTTTGTTGAAACCTTCATTGTGTTCGCCAATTCTTTGTTTCGCCACAATACCATGGTCGGCATCCTCTGCTTCGGGCTGGGTTTTGCCCTGGGGCTTCCCACCCTGCTGCTGCTGGCTTACCAGGGCGTGGTGCTCGGCGCGTTTGTCGCCCTGCACGCCGCGCGCGGCCTGAGCGTGGATTTCATAGGCTGGCTTTCCATTCACGGCGTCACCGAGATTCTGGCCATCCTGCTCTGCGCGGCCGCCGGCCTTCGGGTGGCGGAAACGATCGTCTTTCCCGGCAACTTTCCCCGCCTCGAAAGCCTGGCGCGGCATGGCCGGCAGGCGGCCGGCGCGGCCGCCGGTTCCGTGCCGCTGTTTTTCGCGGCCGGCCTGCTGGAAGGCGGTTTCCGGCAACTTATCAATAACACTCCCGGCCGTTACCTGTTCGCCGCGGCCACGGCCGCGCTGTGGACAGCCTATTTTCTGCGCGCCGGAAGGACAAAAGACCATGGCCATACGCCCTGACCGCCTCGGCGACATCCTGGAAGGCGCGAAACGCAGGCGCCGGACAATCGTGACCCCGGAAGGGGTGGAACTGGACATTCGCCTGGCCGGAAGCGGCGAACGCCTGACCGCCTTTATTCTTGACCTGCTGTTCATGTTCGCGGCCGTGTTTGTCCTGTATTTTCTCCTGATCATGCTGTTCTTCACGGACGCCAACATTTCCGTGGGCATGACCATCATCCTGTTCGCGGCCTTTGTGGTGCGCAACCTGTACTTTCTGCATTTCGAGCTGGCCTGGCAGGGCCGCACGCCGGGCAAGCGCATCTGCGGCCTGCGCGTCATCAACCGCCGGGGGGGCGAGCTTTCCCCCTCGGCGGTCATTGCCCGCAACCTGACCAGGGAGGTGGAGTTTTTTCTGCCCCTGTCTTTGATGCTCAGCGTCTACGTCCGGCCCGGCTCCCTGCAGATGCTCGCCCTGACCGGCTGGGTTCTGCTCATCGCCCTCCTGCCCTTGTTCAACCGCGATCGCCTGCGGGCCGGGGATATTATCGGCGGCACCCAGGTAATCGCCATGCCCAAGCGGGTGTTGTCCGGCGATCTGACCGCCGGGCCGCAAAAAGAGACGAAAAAAGCGGCCTACGCCTTTACCCACACGCATTTGTCCGTCTACGGAGCCTTTGAATTGCAGGTGCTGGAAGAATTCCTGCGCCGGCCGCCTTCCGAGGAAACGCAGCGTCAGTTGGAGGAAATCTGCGGCAAGATCCGCCGCAAGATACACTGGGAGCGGGAAGTGCCGCCCCACGAGGTCCGGAATTTCCTGACGGAATTTTACACGGCCGAGCGCGCCAGCCTGGAACGCGGGCAGCTTTTCGGCAAGCGCCGGGACGACAAGAACTCGCCTTCGGTTTAGGGCCTGTTCACACTACGGTCTTTTTGTCCTCTGCCCGCGTCAGAAAGGCTTTTTATTCCGGTCGAGTACCGTCAGAGTACACTCCCTTCATAAAAAGCCTTTCTTCCTTGGCGGAGAACAAAAATCCTCGTAGTGTGAGCAGGCCCTGGTGGAACTTACTTTTGAAGTCGCCCAAGAGCCGTATTGCCTCCGGTCGCGGACACAGGCTCTGTGCGGCCAAAGGGGATGATCCCCCTTTGGAAACCCCATTTTGCTTGTCAGCCTGGAGGGAATGCCCGTCGATCTCTCCGGAATCCCCGACGCCGCATCCTGCAAAAACGGCACCTTTCTTTTTCTCGCCTGTAAAGGCCACCCCAGGAAACCGGCGGGACAAAACCGCCGCGTATTTCTTGCCGGGTGCGCGCTTGTATCCGCCCCGTTCATTTCTTGGACGCCTTCTCTGAATTTATCGAAAAGGTATTTGCGCATAACGGCAAATATGGTATCGTATGCGAAAATCGCAATCACACCGGCTGCGCCATATCACGCGGACGGTGTTGCGGCTCGAAGACAGAACACACAGGAGCAACGCATGCGAACCACACTGCAAAAGGTCACATCAGCCTTACTGCTTGTCCTCCTGGTTGCCTCGCCGGCTTTTTCCCTTGCGGCGGAGCAGCCTCCCACGCCGGATCCCGCCAGCGTGCCCGGAGCGGCCCAACCGCCGGAGGCCAAGGCGGCCACCCTCAGTTCGGAGCAACTGGAGCAGCTTCTTGCGCCCATTGCTCTGTATCCGGACAGCCTGCTGGCCCAGGTGCTGATGGCCTCGACTTACCCCCTGGAAGTCGTTTCCGCTTCGCGTTGGGCCAAGGCCAACAGTTCCCTCAAGGGCAAATCCCTGGACGCGGCCCTGCAGAAACAGCCATGGGATCCCAGCGTCAAATCCCTGGTGGCCTTTCCCCAGGTGCTGCAGATGATGAACGACAAACTGGACTGGACGGAACAGCTCGGCAACGCCTTCCTGGCCCAGCAAAAAGACTGCATGGACGCCGTCCAGCGCCTGCGGGCCAAGGCTCAGGCCCAGGGCTCGCTTGTTACGACCAAGCAGCAGATCGTCAAAACGCAGCCTTCCGGTTCAGGCGCCCGGACGATTATCATCCAGCCGGCCCAACCCGACGTGATTTACGTGCCTACTTACAACCCCACGGTGGTTTACGGGGTCTGGCCGTATCCGGCCTATCCTCCCTATGCGTGGTATCCGCCCGGCTACGTGGCCACGACCAGCCTGCTGTCCTTCGGCGTCGGCCTCGCCACCGGGTATGCCCTTTGGGGAGACATGGACTGGGGCCACTATGACGTGGATGTTGACGTTCACAACTATAATCACTGGGACGGCGGCGGCCATCCCCCTCCGCCTCCTCCGCCTCCGCATGGCGGCGGCCCTGGTCCGCACGGCGGTCTTCCGCCCAGGCCCGGCGGTGACGGCGGCAGGCAGCTCTGGCAGCACGATCCGGCTCACCGCAAGGGCGTTCCCTACCATAACCCGGCGGTGGAGCGGCAGTTTCGCGGCAATGCCGATACGCTTCGCAATCAGGAGCGCAGCCAGGCCCGGCAGGCCTTTCGCGGCCATGGCGGCGCAAGCCCGTTTTCGGGACACGCCGGCCCGCCCGGCCAAGGCGCCCACATGCAACGGCCCCGAGGCATGGACCGCCACACGGGCTCGGGCATTGGCGGCGGCGGGCGTCATGACCTCCCCCGTGGCGGAGGGCTCTTTCAGGACATGAACCGCGGCGGCGCCGCCCACTTTGACGCGGAGCGCGGAGCGCGCAGCAACGCCATTAAGCGCGACTTTCAGGGCGGCGGCGCGTTCCACGGCGGAGGAGGCTCCCACGGTGGTGGAGGCTTTCACGGCGGCGGTGGCGGCGGTTTTCACGGCGGCGGGCGCTTCAGGCGCTGATGGAGGAGAACAAGCATGATAACGACAATACTTCGGAAAACCACTGCCCGCATTGCCCTGCTCGTAACGCTGCTGGCCTGGACCGCAGGCGCGGCGGCGGCGGACGGGAATATCCGTTTCTACGCCACGCCCGAGGATGCGGCCCAGGCCCTGGCAGCCGCGACAAAGGCCGGCGATTCCAAGGAACTGCTGGCCATTCTGGGACCAAAGGCCGCGCCGCTGGTGCGTTCCAGCGACACCCGGGCTGGTGACGTTGAGCGCGCCGCCTTTGCCTCGGCCTATGAAAAAAAACATGATCTGGTTGCCCCGCAGCCGGAACAGGCAGGGGGAGAACAAACGAAAAGCCCGGCCAAAGGCAGGGCGAACGCGCGGGAACTGCGCATTCTGGAGATAGGCGAGAACAACTGGCCCTTTCCCATCCCCCTGGTTCGGGAGCCGAAAAACGGGCGCTGGTTCTTTGATACGGCCGCCGGCATGCAGGAACTGCTGGATCGCCGCGTCGGCAACAACGAGTTGTCGGCCATCCAGGTCTGCCTGGCTTACGTGGACGCCCAGAACGACTATTACCGGCGAAATCCGGAAAACTCGCCCATAGCTCATTTTGCTCAGAAAATAACTTCCAGCCCCGGCAAGCGCGACGGCCTCTACTGGCTGCCAAAGGAAGGCGAGGAAAAAAGTCCTCTTGGCTCCCTGGCCGCGTCCGCCGAAGACAAAGGCAAGGCGGCGCCCGTGCAATCCCAAAGCGGCGGCGGCGCCTACCACGGCTACCGCTACCGCATCCTCACCGCGCAGGGGGCCAATGCCGCCCACGGAGCCTACAACTATATTGAAAACGGCCTGATGTTCGGCGGCTTTGCCCTGCTTGCCTATCCGGAAACCTACGGCGTTACCGGCGTCATGTCCTTTATGGTCAACCAGGACGGCACGGTCTTTGAGAAGAACCTGGGCAAGTCCACCGCCAGCCTGGCCAAGCGGATCACTGTCTTTAACCCGGATCGGAGTTGGGCAAAGGTGAAGACGGACTAGGGCGGATTATTTTGAGGTTGCCCAAGAGTCGTATTGCCTCCGGTCGCGGACACAGGCTCTGTGCGGCCAAAGGGGATGATCCCCCTTTGGAAACCCCATTTGTTGGATCAAGCCACGATGGATAATTTTAGAGCATTTCACGAATGAAATGAGTGAATTGCTCTGCAAGGATTTGTCCTCAAATCCTTGCCGCGAAAGAGGAGTAGGCGGGCCTTGCCCGCCGTTAAGCGACTCTTTCAAGCGTTAATTGCTCTAAAGTTACTTTGCCCTAACCGGGGCGAATTCCGAACAAACAACCGACGCCCGGAGGGGAATATCCTCTCCGGGCGCCTCTGTCCGGCATTGTTTTCACTCATGACTGCCGTATCAATCGGCCTTGCCGCCCCGCAACGCCTCGCGCGCCCGATCCAGCATCTCTTTCAGGGTTACGGTCGCCATGTCACGGCCGTCAAAAATCTCCATGGCCGTGTCGCCGGCTTTTGCCGCCTGTTCCAGGGCCCGGGCGGCCGCCTGCCATTGCCCGGGCGCTTCTCCCTGGTTTTTCTCCGCTGCCGGAATGTTGCCGGCCAGTTGCCACAGGGCGAAAGCGGCCATGAGCCGGACGCCGGCATCGCCGTCGCCAAGGGCCGCGATCAGGTGAGGCAGGGCCGGCTTTGCCAGGGACGCGTCGGCCGCGGCCAGCCGGCCGATACCCCAGTAAACGCCCCGGCGCAGTGGCGCGTGCTCCACAAAATTGTCCTCGCGGCCGGTGTCGTGCCCGTAGGAAAGGAGTATCCGGCCGTATTCGCGGGCCAGGGCCGGGCTTTCCGCCAGAATGCAGGCCATGGCCTCGGGAACGCCCCAGCCGAGATTGCCCGATTCCTCGTTCATGCTCCACATGAGCCGGCGCATGACGATCCTGGCCGATTCCATGTTCGCCCCGGCCATGCGGGACACGGCCAGGCCAAGGCCGTAAGCCGCCCGCCAGCAAAGCTCGGGACGGGGCAGAAGCGCCAGCAGCGGCCCCACGGCTTCCTGGGCGGCCTCGCCCTTGCCGATGCGCCGGTCCAGGGCTTGCATCCAGTCTTCCCCGGCGCAGATGCGCTGAAATTCCACTTTATTGCTGCGAAAACGCGCCATGATTTTCCTCGTCAGGGCAAATACATTCAGAGTGGTATTGCCTCCGGTCGCGGACACAGGCTCTGTGCGGCCAAAGGGGGCCGGGGACACAGGCTCTGTGTGAACCCCTCTGGAAACCCCATTTAGTGGGGAGCTATTGATGTATTACAGCCTTCCCCTGCTTCACTGTGGCGTTTTTACCGGGAAAAGGATACTGTTTCCTCCGGGCGCGCCAATGGCGCCGCCAACCGCTGCCTTACGATACCACGCCTTTGTCCCCGCGACAAACCATAAGGACGCGCTGATTGCCCGGCGCGTCCCATACCACTACGGGTGCCCCATGTCATTGCGATCCCGCCTCGGCCTCAGCGCGGACCCTCTGTACCTCATGGACGGTTCGGCCTTTATTTTCCGCAGTTTCTACGCCTATCAGAACATGACCCGCTCGGACGGCTTTCCCACCAACGCCCTCTACATGGTGGCCCGCCTGATCCTGAAACTGCTGCGCGAGGAACGGCCGGTCCACTTCAGCTTTATCATGGACGGCAAAGGGCCGACCTTCAGGAACGAGCGTTTTTCGGCGTACAAGGCCAACCGCTCGGCCACTCCCGAGCCGCTCGTGGCCCAGCTCGGCCCTTTGCGCGAACTGCTGGAACTGCTCGGCGTGCCCGTGATCGTGTCGCAACATTGCGAGGCCGACGACTGCATCGCCTCCCTGGCCGGCCGCCATCGCGATGACAGGCCGGTGATCATTCTTGGCGCGGACAAGGATCTGAAGCAGTGCCTGCATGATAACGTGGTGCTCTGGGACCCGGCGGCCAAGGATGAAAAGGTCACCTCCCTGGCCGAGTTCCGCGCGGAAACGGGCATGGAGCCCTCATCCTGGCCGGATTATCAGGCTCTGGTGGGGGACTCCAGCGACAATATTCCCGGCGTGCCCAAAATCGGACCAAAGACCGCCCTGGAGCTGATCCGGGAATTCAAAACCCTGGAAGGCATCTTTGATCGCCTGCCCGCCGTGCCGCCCAAAATCCGTTCCAAGCTCGAAGGCCAGCGGGAAAATGCCATGCTCTGCCGCGAACTCACCCGGCTGCAAAACAACGCCTGCCCCGAAACCGGCCTTGCGGATCTGGCCGTGCGCCCCATTGCTCTGGAAGCCACCTTGCGCTTTATGGCCGCCTACGAACTGCGCGCCCTGGCCAGGGAGTTGGAATCCATGTCCCGGGCCGGCCTGCTGCGCCCTTCCCAAACTTCCGCGCTGACGCAGGCCGGCGGACCGGCGGAAAGCAAAGCGCCCGCCCCGTCCTCTTCCCCCGCCGGGACGGCCGGTTCCCGGCCCATGGCCGGCGGGCTTCTGGCCGGTAATGTTTCCGGACCTCAGCCCGTTAGCTCCATCGTCCCGGCGCGGGCAGAGGACCAACTGGATCCTGGAATCGCGCCTGACAAGACTCAGGCGCAACCCGGCGCATCGTCCCCGGATTCCTGGTCCCACAATGCCGCGACCGCCGCTCAGGGAAGTCTGTTCGCCGCCGCGCCCGTTGTTGCCGCCTTTCCCAAAGCGCTTTCCCCGCGCGATCTGCCCCCGGATATGATTCGCGAGCCGGCCGCCCTGGCCCTGCTGCCCCTGGATCAGGGAGCGCTTCTGGCGGCGCGCGACCAGGAAATTTTGTACACCGGCCCGATGAAGGATCTCGCTCCTGTCATCATCAGCCTGTGCGCGCCCGAAAACCGCGCCTTTCTGGTCACCCCGGACGCCAAGGCGCTGCACAAGGACCCGGCCTTGCGCGCTCTGCCCGCCGGCCGCGTGTTTGATCTTTCCCTGGCCGCCTACCTGCTCAGCCCCGAGGATCGCGGCTACGCCTGGGAACAGGTTGCCGCCCGCTGGGGCGAGCGCACGGGCAGCGGCCACAGCCTGCATGACCATCCCGGCCTGCTGGCCCTGGCCCTACGCGATTTTATGGCCGAGCAACTGGCCGGTTCCGGGCTTGCCGGCGTGTTTTCCGAACTGGAATTGCCCCTGGCGCCCGTACTCGCCCGCATGGAAGAGCGCGGCATTGCCATTGACCACCGGGCGTTTTCCGACTTTCTCGCCGAAACGCAAACGGATTTGGACCGCCTGACCGGGCAGATCCACACCCTGGCGGGGCGCGTGTTCAACATCCGTTCCTCACAGCAGCTTTCCGACGTGCTTTTTACCGTGCTGGATCTGCCCAAGGCCGGCAAAACCAAAGGCGGGGCCATGTCCACCTCGCAGGAAGCGCTTGAGAAGCTTACCGGAAAGCATCCGATAATCGATGCCATTCTTGAATACCGCAAACTGGAAAAGCTGCGCTCCACCTATCTGGAACCCCTGCCCCGTCTGGCCGACAGCCAGGGACGCATCCACACCACCTTTAACCAGACGGCCACGGCCACCGGCCGCCTGTCTTCCAGCAACCCGAACTTGCAGAACATTCCCGTACGCGGGCCGGCCGGGCAGCGCATGCGTTCCTGCTTTGTGGCCGCGCCGGGCATGTCCCTGATCAGCGCCGACTACTCCCAGATCGAACTGCGCGTGCTGGCCCACCTGTCCGGCGACCCCACCCTGCTGGACGCCTTCCGCAACAACGAGGACATCCACAGCCGCACCGCCGGCCTGCTGTTTGACATCCCCCTGGACGCGGTCAGCCCGGAGCAGCGCCGCAGCGCCAAGACCATCAACTTCGGCCTCATCTACGGCATGGGCGCGCAGAAGCTGGCCCAGGAACTGCGCATTTCCCTCAAGGAGGCCAAGGAATTCATCGAGCGCTACTTCGCCCGCCTTGTCCGGCTCAAAGAATTCTACGACGCCATAGAGGAAGAAGCGCGCCAGCACGGCTTTGTCTCCACCATGGCCGGCCGACGACGCTTCACCCCGGACATTCTGTCCGAAAACACCCAGTTGCGCTCCCAGGCCCGCCGCCAGGCCATCAACACCCGCATCCAGGGCAGCGCGGCCGACATCATCAAGCTGGCCATGATCGCCGTGGAAAACGACGAGGAACTGCGCGGGCTTGACGCCCGCCTGATCCTGCAAATCCACGACGAGCTTCTGCTCGAGGCCCCGCACGCCAATGCCAAGGCGGCCGCCCTGCGCCTGGCCTACCTGATGAGCGGCGTCACCCCCGGCGACGCCCCGCTTTCCGTTCCGCTTCTCGTGGACTGGGGCGTGGGTCCCAGTTGGGCCGACGCCCATTAAACCAGTTAACGCTGACGCCGATCGCCGCATATTTTTGGGAAAAAGAATGAAAACACGCAGCGCGTTTATTTTTCTTTGTATCACCTTCGGCGTCTTTTTTTACCTTGGCATCAAGGCGCCTCTGTTCGCCGACGACTACACCTATGCCCAGGCCCCCATTTTCAACGCGCTCGGCAAAGCCTGGGAAATGTACTTTACCTGGGGAGGCAGAGTTCTCGGGCATGCATGGATGATAGCCGTCGAGTCCCTCCCCGATCACGTGACATCATGCATCGTTTCCATTTTCATATGCCTGTTGTTCGTCGCTATACACATACTGACATACGGCGCGGAGTGGAAAAACAATCTCTCCTTGCACAAGCTTGCTTTTCCGGCAGCGGTGCTGTTTCTTTTTCTTCCGGAGGCCTGGGAAACGACGTTGTGGCGGTCGGCGACATTTTATACCGCGGCGGGGCTCTTTACCTGCGCGTTCCTTATCCCGTACCGCTTTCTGCTGGAAGGAAAGAACGTTTTTCGCAGCGCGATTGCCTCGAGTCCCTTTGTTGCATTCGCCTTCATTACGCCTTTCTGGGTGGAAATCGTCATACTTCCCGCGCTCTGGCTGGCGGCCGTCTGCCTCTTCCTGTCGCCAAAAGAGAGCAAGGCCGGCTTCTGGCCTCTGGCGGCATATATCGCATTCTTCCTCGGCTCGGCGCTGACCATCGCGGCGCCCGGCAATTTCGCCCGCGCCGGCGCGGCCGTCGCGTTCGACAGCATGATTCTTATTCGCGCGGCCGCCTCCCTTGCCTACAAATACTCGTATACGGTGGCCGTTCCCACGGCATTGTTTCTTTTCTTCGCGCTTGTCGTGAGCTTGGGCAAAATGTCCGGCAACGCAAAGCGCGTCTGGAAAACAGGCGCATGCCTTTTTGTCGCCTCGCTTCTGTCCGCCGCCCTTTTACTGGGCGGCGGCGTTATTTCGTACAGGGCCTTGAGTTTCGCTTTTATCCTCATGCTGATTGCCATGAACATGGCCTATGGAACGGCCGTTCAGGCGCTGCCGTCACTCAGGGCGGTTCCCCTCATTCTGATTGGTTTCGCGGCATTCTGGGCCGCGCTGACCTGCATTGATTATACGCGCCTGAAGGAAGCGGAGCGGCAACGGGACATTGCCGTCGCTTCCCTGAAACAGGAAGGAAAAAAGACGGTCTTTCTGGAGGAATATCCCGGCATACGGCAGAGGAATTTTTTCTTTCTTGATCCATTGCGCGGCAACCCGCTTCCCTGGGGAAACGTCTTTTCAGAGGCGCACGGCCTGGAACAGGCGTACCTGCTCATGGACCCGGCGCCCGAAACGCTGGAACAGTCGGCCGTGCAGGAGTGGCGGGGCTCCCTGGCCATTTCGCCCACAGTGACCTTACGTTCGCTGCTGGTGGCCAAAAGGAACGGCCACAAGGTTATCGCGGCCTCTTTTGCCGGAAAAACGGAACAGATCAAGGAACTGGTTTTTCTCACGGCAGCGGCCGACAGTCCGGTGCAAACGCAACTGGCGCGGCTGCTGTTGCCGCCCGTTTCTTCGCCTATGGTTGTACGCTCCTTACCGCAACGGCTTTTCGGGGAGTTGCTCGACAGGACCGTTATCCTGCCGGCCCCCAACACGCTTACGCATCAGGACGGCATAGCGCTGTATTACGCCAAGCTGCATCCGCGCGCGGGAAGCGAGGGGCCGCTGGAAGTCCGGTTGCAGTTGAAGATCGCAGGCGCGCCGGTGGTGGTTCAAATTCCGCTCGGCAAGTAACCGGCGCTGGCGGCGGGCGCGCGAGCGAGGCCTTGGCTGCCCGGAGCGTTATTGAGTTTTTCTTTTTCTTCAGATAAGCATGACCAGCGTTTTCCTGAAAGCCATCACTGTTGTCATTGCTGAAAAATAGCGCCATGCATATTCTTACCTTCGACATAGAGCACTGGTACGAATCATGGAGACTGCGCGGCCTGGGAGGGTATGAAAACCTCCCGGACTGCGACACCTCTCTTGTCGAACGCCTGCTGGATCTGCTGGACGCCACCGGGCAGCGGGCGACGTTTTTCTTTACCGGCAGCTTTGCCCGCGAGTTTCCCGCCACGGCCCGCGCCTGCGCGGAAAGGGGGCACGAGGTCGCTTCCCATTCCGATCAGCACACCCTGCTGCCCCGTTTCGCTTCCCCCCGGGACATCAAGGACGACCTTGCCCGCTCCCTGGACAGCGTTTCCCAGGCCACGGGCCGGCGGGTGAAAGGCTTTCGCGCGCCCAAATGGAGCCTGACCCCGTCCCTGGAAATCGCCGTGCTCGAAATGCTGGCCGAATTGGGGCTGACTTACGACAGCAGCTTTTTTTTCGCATTCCGCAACGCCGGAACGCGCCGTGTTACGCCGCACGCCATACGCCTGCCCTCCGGAGCCCTGATCCGGGAAGTGCCCGCCACGGCCTGGTGGCTGGGCCCCCTGGCCGTGCCCTGCGGCGGGGCGTATTTTCGCCTGCTGCCGCTGGCCGTGACCCGGCGCATGTTCGCCCAGTGCCGCGACCGGGGAATGCCGGGGCTGCTTTACACCCACCCCTATGACCTGAATTCCGCCTGCCACTTTGTGCCCGGCGGCGGGCTGCTGTTCAAATGGATGCGCACCGTGGGCGTCAAAACGGCCTTCCGCAAGCTTGAACAACTGCTGAAGGAACTGCGCTTCACCAGCATGGACGGCTGGCTGGAAGGGCACGGCCGGGATCTGCCGGAAATTTCCCTCTCACCGGATGGGGCGTCATGACGGCAATTCGTTCGTTTTTTTCCGATGTCCGGACAAAAAGCCTCCGGGCGCGGGACAGGATACAGTCTCTGTCCCCGCGCGGCGCGGCCCTTTTTGCTTTTGCCTCCACCCTGCTCGCTCTCGTTGTCGGCGCGCTGATGTCCGGGGCTATCGCGCAGGGCAGAAGCTCTCTGTTCGTCATTACCCTCTGCCTTTCCCTGCCGGCGCTCTTTCTGGCCGGCGATCGGGGAAAAAAACGCTTCATCGCCGTGGCCCTGCTCGCGGCGATCCTGATCGCCGGGGTTTCCGCCAGATCGTATGTGATGGGCGATGCCCCCGCCAATACGCGCATCGCCTTCAACATCCTTACCTATTCCGTCTATACCCCCGCCGAGTACAGCGACGCCCCCAGCTACTCGTCATACCGCGAACCCCTGTTCCCCCTCACCATGCTGCCGTTCGCGGCCGCGGCCCTGCACGACTTGCGCGACGTTTCCGACTCGGCCCAACGGCTGGAAGCGCTCTATGCGCACCCCTATCTCAAGGGCGCCACCTGCCTGTGGACCGCTCTTCTGCTGCTCGGCATCTGGAAAATGGGAACGTTCAGGAACAGGCACTTCATTGCCGTGTGGCTGTCCTTAAGCTTTGCCTTCATCTATTTCTGCCGGGAAAACATCGGCAACATGCTCACGGAAATACCCGCCGCCGCCCTGCTGGTCTGGCTCGCCTGGGCCTACATGAAAGCCCTGGACTCGGGAAAAGCGCGCTGGCTCGTTCTGGCCGGAGTGGCGGCCGCCGGCATGGCGATGACCAAGATGCTGTTTTTGTATGTGTTTCTGGGCAGTTCGCCCTTGCTGGCTCTGGCCCTGTACTGGCGCGGCGGACAAAGCTTCGGCAAGGCCGCGCGCGTTTTCTTTTTACCGGCCGCGGCCCTTGGCGGCGTAATAGGGCTGTACGTCGCCCTGATGGTGGCGATGCACCCGGGCATCAGCGCCAAGGACGTTTTTTCCGGTTCGCGCGGCGACGGCGTGCTGGCCATACGCGCCCTGAAAAACACAATGACCCCCGACGAGCGTTGGGGGGCATTGTACGCCTATTCCAAAGGCGGCCTGAATTCCTTTTTCGGGCTCATTTACGGGGCCACGGAAAAAGACGTGCAGCGCAACGGCCGGTGGGAACGCCTTTCGCGCGGCACGGACAGAGCCCCCGACGGATCAGCGGACAAGTGGCTGCCAATGGAGGAACGCCGGAGCTACTACGCGCTGGCAAAAGGCATGGAAGGAAAAAACCTGGCCAAAGACATGATCCTGCAAAACCTGCCCCTGCACCTGGCCATGACCCCTATTTTTCTCTACCGGGGGCTTTTCGGTCTGGCCACGGGCTCCACGGGTCTGGCGCTGTTCGCCTATTGTTCCGTCGCCCTTGTGCGTTCCCTGACGCGCAAACGCCCCCTTGATCTTGTGACGCTCTGGTTTCCCCTGGCCATGATCGGGGCATACGCACTTTCCTCCCACTTCATACCGCGCTACGCAGAACCCATGGGGCCCCTGCTCCAGACGTTCTTCTGCGTGCATCTGGCCATGTGGCTGGCCGCTCGCGGGCAACGGGACAAAACCCGCCCCACCTCCCCATGAACACCGCCCGGCTGAAAATTCTGCTGCACCGGGCGGGCGCGGTTCTTGCCCTGGCCGGCATAGGCTTTGTGGCCGCCCGGCTGTACAATTATTCGGCGGCCATGGATTTTTCCGACCTTGGCGCCGGAGTCTGGGCCACGCTGGCCGCATGCGCCATGCTATACGGGCTGGCCGGGCTGCTCATGGCAAAGGCCTGGCACTCTATCCTGCGCCACCTGAACCTGGACGTGAGCACGGCCTGGGCCGTGCAGGCCTTCGGCATTTCGCAGTTGGCCAAGTATATTCCCGGCAACATCTTCCATTTTGCCGGCCGCCAGGCCATGGGCATGGCAAAGGGGCTGCCCGCCCTGCCCCTGCTGCGCTCCACGGTGTGGGATCTGGCCTCGCAACTCGCGGCCGGAAGCCTGTTCGCCTTTCCGGCTTTGTCCGCCTATTTTCCGGCCATCCCTCCCCTTGCCGGCGTGTGCGCGTTCATCCTTGCCGTGGCCGCGAGCCTTTTTCTGGTGCGGCGTTTCGTCGGTGCGTCCATTATGGCGGCCTTTTGCAGCCACCTGATCTTTCTTGCCTTTTCCGGGCTGATTTTTTCCGTGGTCCTGCAAATGGGTCTGGGCGGGCAACTGCCGGACGGGCTTGCCAGAACCAGCGTCTGCGGGGCCTTCATCCTGGCCTGGCTCATCGGATTCGTCACGCCGGGCGCGCCCGCCGGGGCCGGCGTGCGGGAACTGGCGCTGCTGTTCCTGTTCAACAGCCGCGTTCCGGAAGGCCCGCTGCTCATGGCCGTGCTGTTAAGCCGGGGCGTAACCGTGGTGGGCGACGTGGTGTTTTATCTGCTGGCTAACGGGGTCGCCCTTGCCAGGCGATACAAGGGCGAAGGCCGGCGCGACGGTTAGAAAGTCAATTTTGAAGTTGCCCTGGAGAATTATTGCCTCCGGCGGCCAAAGGGGGCCGGGGGCACAGGCTCTGCGTGACCCCCTTTGGAAACCCCTTTTGGGGGGTACAGCGCTTTCGCTGTCCACGCGCCGGAACAGACCGCCCTTGCGACGCCGGCCACGTTAGGCAAATCAGCGGGCCATCCGGAAACCCAAATCCAGCGCCCTGGCAAGGTCTTTTGGAAACACCTCGGCCCGGCGCTTCAGTTTTTCCGACACGTTCCAGCGGGTCATGGCGTATTTGCCGTAGTCGTTCACATGCAGGGTGTCGCAGCACAAGAAGACCTCGCAGGGAGCGAACAGAAACTCCATGGTCTCTTTTGAGACTTTGAGGGCGAAGTTCTTGTCGCTCGCGGCCAGTTCGTCCTCCTTGACGTGCATGGTGTAGACAAGGGCGACCGCCTTTTTGCGCGGCGACGCTGTCGGCTCCTCAAGGGAAAAGGTGGTGTACTGATACCACAGCCTTTCCATGAAGGCCCGCATCAGGGCCGATTCCGTCCCGTAATACAAAGGGCTGCCCAGAACCAGGGCGTCGGCATCGTGCGCCTTGTTCAGGATCGAGGTCAACTCGTCCTGAAGGGCGCAACGGCCGTAGTGCCTGCCGCCTGGTTCCTTGCAGCGGAAACAGTTGATGCAGCCCATATAGGAATAGTCGATCAGATGGACGACTTCCGCTTCCGCCCTGGCGGTGCGGGCGCCTTCCGCGATTTTTTCCAGAACAGTGGCCGTGTTCATGGCCTTGCGGGGGCTGCCGTTGACCAGAAGAATCTTCATGCCCTCACCCCTTTCCATGCTCCACGCATGGGAGATCTCTTCATTTCACTGACATGTTGCAAACATTGATCGGCTTGCCGTCAAGAAAGCTCTTCATGTTGTCAAAGACCATCCGCATGAGCTTGGTGCGCGATTCAATGGTGCACCAGGCCACGTGAGGGGTGATGACGCAGTTGGGGGCAAAGCGCAGGGGGTAATCGTCGGGCATGGGCTCCTGAATGACCACGTCCAGGCCGGCCCCGGCGATGGTGCCGTTTTTCAGGGCCTCCAGCAGGTCTTTTTCGTTGATCAGGTGACCGCGCGAGCAGTTGATGATGATGGCGCTTTTTTTCATGGAACGCAGGCGGGCGGCGTTGACCATGCCTTCGTTGTCCTCGGTCAGCGGGCAGTGCAGGCTGATGATGTCCGAACGCCGGAACAGGTCGTCAAGATCGGCAAAGGCAAAGGGGGTATACTCCGGCGCGGGCTTGGGCCGGGGATTGTAGGCCAGGACGTTCATGTTGAAACCGTGCCCGATTCTGGCCACGGCAGCGCCGATGCTGCCAAAACCGACTATGCCCAGGGTTTTGCCGTGCATGCCGACAATGGGCTTATCCCAGTAACAAAAATGCGTGCTTTTGGACCAGTCGCCGTTACGCACGGACTGGGCGAACCAGCAGATGTGCGATTGCAGGGCGATCATCAGGGCAAAGGCGTGCTGGGACACGGCCTCGGCGCCGTAATTGGGCACGTTGCACACGGGAATGCCGCGCGCGGCCGCGGCCGCGCAGTCCACCACATTGTAGCCCGTGGCCGGCAGCCCTATATAGCGCAGCTTCGGAGCCGCGTTGATGTGCTCGGCCGTGATGAGAACCTTGTTGGTGAGGATGATGTCAGCGTCCCTGACGCGCTCAAGGGTTTCGCGAGGCAGGGTCTGGTCGTACATGACCATGTCGCCCAGGCTGGAAAAGTCGGGCCACTGGATATCCTCGCGAATGGTGCCGGCGTCAAGAAACACGATGCGGGGTTTGGACATGGTATCTCCTCAAACGCGTTAAAGGTGCCGTAAAAAATAACCGCAACCCGGGAGCCCCGGACGAAGAAAAACTTTCGCGTTTCCACTCCCCTTCATCCCCCAAACTAAAAAGTTTTGAAGGAAAAGGATGGGGGTCTGGGGGAAGGGAGATTTTCCTCGTAGTAGCTCGTCCTCGCTTCGCTCGGATCGAGCGGGCTTTTACAAAAGTTTCCTTTTCCTTCCCCCAGCTCTTACACAAGCCCGTGCAGCGGTCCTCCCCTGGCGGCCCAGGCGTCGATGCGGCGCTCTACTTCCGGGTCGTCTTCCAGGGGCGGGGCGTGGAAGGATTTTATGCGGGCGTCCACGATCAGAGGGGCGTCGCAGCCCCAGTGCTTGCAGTGAATGCGTTCGTTCGCGCCGTAAAGGTCCGTGGCCGGGTCCGAGCGGGTGAAGACCACCCAGAGAAAGTTGTCCCAGTCGCGGGCGGTAAAGTCCGGGGCGTCGGCCACGACGAGCAGGGCCGTTTCTTCGGGCAGGGGATTGGAAGCAGCCGGGGAAGAACTACCGGCGGGCCGGAGTGTCTGCCCAACGTGAGCGGCAAAAGCCAGCATGGCCGGATCCTGGGTATCGCGGGCCAGGGTGTGCTTTGGCCCTCGGCAGACGAGAATGCCGGGCGCGAACAGGCGGGCGTTGCCGAAGCCCTCCGGCAGGGTGAGGGCTGCCGGCACTTCCGCGATCAGGCGGCGGCGGGGCGAACCGGCCGCGGCCCAGAGCAGCTTGGAGCCCTGGTTCAGGCTGATGCCGCTGTAATCCAGGGTGTCCATGGTGGTGCGGGTGATGAAGTGCAAATCGCGGGAAAAATCGGTGCGGCGGAGCATGTGATCGAAAAACTCCGGCATCTGGTAGGCGCCGGGGCAGCCCTGATCCTCGCGGGCGGCGATGAGCAGGTATTTGGCCAGGCTGGTCTGGGTGGACCCGAACAGGGCCAGGCCGCAGGTGAGCAGTTCCTGGGGCATGCGCTCGCCGGCAAAGGGGACATAGCGCTCGCTGCCCACGGCCAGCAGCAGGGGGTGCACGCCGGCCGCGTCAACGGCATGCACCTGATGCACGCCGGAAAAGACCGTGGGCACGAGATCGGCCGTCAGTTCGTGGATGAAGTCGCCGAAAACCGTGTCCTCCTGGGGCGGCCGGCCCACGGACGTAAAGGGCCAGATAGCGTCGGGCCGGTGGTACACCGCCTCTACCTTGAGCAGGGGAAAATCGTGGGCCAGACTGTAATAGCCCAGGTGATCGCCGAAAGGCCCTTCGGTTTTGGTCCGGGCGGTTCCGCCCTTGCCGGGCAGGTAGCCGCAGATGCAGAAATCCGCCTCGGCCGGCATGGGAAGGCCAAAGGCCCCGTCCCTGCCCGGCATGACCATGGGAATGCGGTGTCCGGCCAGGGCGCCGGCGAAACAGACTTCCGGCACGCCCTCGGGCAGGGGCATGATGGCGGCCAGGGTCAGGGCCGGGGGGCCGCCCACGAAAATGTTCACCCTGAGATCCCGGCCGGCCGCCAGGGCCGCCATGTGGTGCGGGCCGATGCCCCGGTGGATCTGGTAGTGCAGGCCGGCTTCCTCATCCGGAATAAAATCGTTGCCGCTCATCTGCACCCGGTACATGCCGAGATTGGACTGGAAGAACCCGGGCCGGTCCGGATGCTCGGTGTATACCTGGGGCAGGGTGATGTAGCCGCCGCCGTCCTTTGGCCAGGAAACGAGCTGCGGCAGGCGGCCGAGGCTGGTTCTGCCGGCCAGGATCGGGCCGTTTTTCACCTTTTTGGGCAGCATGGACAAGAGGGTCAGGGGAGTGCCGGCGTAGCGCCAGGGGTGGCGGAACAGATCGTGGGGATCGGCCTTGAGGCGCAGCAGGGCCTCCACCCGGCGCAAGCTGTGGCGAAAAATGTGGCGGGTGCGCTCCTTGCTGCCGAACAGGTTGGCCAGCACGGGAAAGGGGCTGTTCTTGACGCGCGGGAACAACAGGGCCGGAGAACCTTTGCGGTAGGCGCGGCGCTGCACCGCGGCAAGTTCGAGAACGGGATCGATTTCCAGATCCGGCACGCGCACAAGGCGGCCGCTTTCTTCAAGATCGCGCACGCAGGCGGCAAGGGTGCGAAAGGCCATGGCATACTCCTGCCCGGACGGGTCGGGGCGCGGCCAACGGCATGCGCCATACTTCCGAGTGGGTTCCGGTACGTTCTTTTCCCATGTGCCGTGACTGTTTTCAAGGGAAAAAACCGGGAGAAAAATCCGGTTCACCGCTTTTTCCGCATTTTCGGGAATGGCGCATACGTTTTTTTTACTAGTAACACAGTCCTAAAAAAGAACGAAAGCCGCTTTTTCTTCATTGAAGCGAAGCTTTTTTTCGTGTACGATTGCAGAGCCACCGAATGTTACTATAGAAAAAAATTATCCTATCGGGATCATTGATACGTTTTTTCACCCATTCTTCATGTATGTTGGTTAACGGGGAAAAACGTCACGGGACGCTTTTCGCCAGGAATATTCTCCTCACATAGCCGGAACGGCGCATGACACAAGGAGGCTTAAGAATGCGATTTGCCGTTGGTCTCGCAAGGGATGATGTGGAAAAGCGGCTCGAAGAGCACGGCATAGACCGCCGTCAATTCTTGAAATACTGTACCGCGGTGGCGGTCGCCATGGGCCTTGGTCCGGCCTTTGCGCCGGAAGTGGCCAGGGCGCTCACGGGGGGCGCGGGCAAACGGGCCTGCGTGGTGTATCTGCACAACGCGGAATGCACCGGCTGCTCCGAAGCGCTGCTTCGCACCTCAGACCCCTACCTTGATGTTCTGCTGTTCGACGCCATTTCCCTGGAGTATCAGGAAACCATCATGGCGGCCGCGGGCGACGCCGCCGAAAAGGCGCTGCACGATGCCGTGAACAATCCCGACGGATTCGTGTGCATTGTTGAAGGCGGCATTCCCACCGCCCTGGACGGCATTTACGGCAAGGTCTCCAACCACACCATGCTGTCCATCAACAAGGAAATTCTGCCCAAAGCCAAGGCGATCATCGCCTACGGCACCTGCGCCGCTTACGGCGGCATCCAGGCGGCCAAGCCCAACCCCACCGGGGCAAAGGGCGTGAACGACGCCCTGGGTGACGCGGTCAAGGGCAAAGTGATCAACATTCCCGGCTGTCCTCCCAACCCCATCAACATTGTCGGCACCATTGTCCATTACCTGAAAAACGGCACCGTGCCCGAGCTTGACGACGCCGGCCGCCCGGTGATGTTCTTCGGCAAATCCGTGCACGAGCAGTGCGAACGCCTGCCCCACTTCGAGGCCGGCGAATTCGCGGAATCCTTTGATTCCGAAGAAGCCCGCAAGGGATGGTGTCTTTACAATCTCGGCTGCAAAGGTCCCAGCACCTACAACAACTGTCCCTCGGCCAAGTTTAACGGCGTAAACTGGCCCGTGGCCGCCGGGCACCCCTGCATCGGTTGCAGCGAGCCCAATTTCTGGGATCAGATGTCACCTTTCTATGAAAGCTAACAGCGCAGCCTATCAGGGAGGAAAGCCTCATGGCAGAAATAAAATCCAAGATTGACACTTCCTTTAACGGACCGATCGTGGTCGATCCGGTAACCCGCCTCGAAGGCCACCTGCGCATTGAAGTGGAGGTGACCGGCGGCAAGGTGAGCAAGGCCTACAGCTGCGGCACGCTCTTCCGCGGCCTGGAAACCATCCTTAAAGGGCGCGACCCGCGCGACGCCCAGCACATCACCCAGCGCGCCTGCGGCGTGTGCACCTATACCCACGCGCTCGCTTCCACCCGGGCCGTGGACATGGCCGTGGGCGTGAAAATTCCGCCCCTGGCCGTGATGCTGCGCAACCTGGTGCTGGCTTCGCAGTTCATGCACGACCACGTGGTGCACTTCTATCACCTGCACGCCCTTGACTTTGTGGACGTAGCCGACTGCCTTAAGGCCGATCCGGCCAAGGCCGCGAAAATCGCCTCCAGCATCTCCAGCCGGAAAACCACCACGGAAGACTTGAAAGCCGTGCAGGACCGCATAAAGAAGTACGTGGAAAGCGGCCAACTCGGCCACTTCACCAACGCCTACTTCCTGGGCGGCCACCCGGCCTACGTGCTTGAGCCGGAACTGAACCTGATCGCCACGGCCCACTACCTGGAAGCCCTGCACCTGCAGGTCAAGGCGGCCAGGGCCATGGCCATTATCGGCGGCAAAAACCCGCACCCGCAGTTTCTGCTGGTCGGCGGCGTGAGCTGCTACGACGCCCTCAAGCCCGAGAAGATCAAAGAATTCCTCGCGCTTGAAAAAGAAACCATCGCCTTCATCAACGAAGTGTACATCCCCGATCTGCTGGCCGTCGCGGCCCAGTACAAGGATGTGGCCGGTTACGGCGGCACCACCAACTTCATCACCTTCGGCGAATACTGTTCCGACGACAGCAAGCGCGACTCCGGCTTCTTCCAGCCGGGCGTGATCCACAACCGCGATCTCACAAAGGTTGTCCCCTATGATCCGGCCAAGATCACCGAAGAAGTGCGCCACAGCTGGTACAAGGGCGCTGAAGCCAAGCATCCCTATGAAGGCGTGACTGATCCCGCCTTTACCGACCTGCACGGCGACGAGCGCTATTCTTGGTCCAAGTCGCCCCGCTACGAAGGCAAGCCCATGGAAACCGGCCCCCTGGCCCAGATCCTGGTGGCTTACGCTTCCGGCAACAAAGCGGTTGTGCCGGTGGTGGACATGGTGCTCAAAACCCTGGGTGTCGGCCCCGAAGCCCTGTTCTCCACCCTTGGCCGCACGGCCGCGCGCGGCATTGAAACCGCCGTGGTTGCCGGGCAGTTGGAAGGCTGGGTCAATGCCTTCCAGGAGCAGATCGGCAAAGAAAAGAATCCCAAGATCGTGGAAAAATGGGATATGCCCGACAAGGGCGAAGGCGTGGGCTACGTCACCGCTCCGCGCGGCGGCTTGAGCCACTGGATTCGCATTGAAGGCAAAAAGATCGGCAACTTCCAGCTCGTGGTCCCCACCACCTGGAACATGGGCCCGCGCGACGCCGCCGGCGTCATGGGCCCGATCGAAGAAGCCCTGGTGGGCACGCCCATTGCCGATCCCAAGCGGCCCGTGGAAATCCTGCGCACTGTGCACTCCTTTGACCCCTGCATCGCCTGCGCCGTGCACGTCATTGATCCGGAAAGCAACGAACGGCGCGTGTTCAAGGTTCTGTAACCTTCCCGCGCCTCCAGCAAAGACAAACCGCGGACGGCCCGGCCGTCCGCGGTTTTTTTGCCGGCGCTGGAACAATGTAACGTTAAGCTCACCCACAAACGGGGTTTCCAAAGGGGGTCACACAGAGCCTGTGCCCCCGGCCCCCTTTGGCCGCCGGAGGCAATACGAATCTTGGGCAACTTCAAAAGTAATCTGAACTAGCCAACGATGTCACACCGCACGACGCACGGAACCGCAACCCTGGCGGCGGGAATACTAGCCTCGCGCCTGCTCGGCTTTGTCCGCGACATGCTGCTGGCCTATCTGCTCGGCCCCGGCGCAGACCCCTTTCTGGTAGCCTTTCGCGTTCCCAACTTTTTTCGGCGCCTGCTGGCCGAAGGCTCCCTGGGCATGGCCCACGGGGCGGAGGCCTCGCGCCGGCTGCTCAGCAGTGGTAGCGCCGCTGCCCTGGCTTTCAGCCGCGCCGTCTGCCTGCGCCTGTTCCTGATCCTTTTGCCCATCACCGTTCTGCTGGCCTTTCTGGCCCTGCCCCTGGCCTTTCTGTTCGCCCCCGGCCTGCCCGCGCCGGCGCTGGAAAAAAGCGCCATGCTCCTGCGCCTCTGTTTGCCCTATCTGCCCCTGTGCGCGGCCAGCGCCATTGCTTTTGCCCATGCTTCGGCCCTGGAAAACTTTCGCCCCCAGGCCTGGTCGCCCCTGTTCCTGAACTGCCTGATCCTGCTGGCCGGCGGCATGGCCCTGTTCCTGTATCCCCAAGGCGTGTCCCCGGCTGTTTTCGGCCCCGGCCTGACCGGCACGGAAATATTGCTCTGCCTGGGCATAGTCTGCGGCGGTCTGGTCCAGGCCGGCGTCGGGCTGCGCTGCCTGCGCCGCCCGGCCGGAGATGCCGGCGGCAAGGCCACGGTCGCGCTGCCGGAAGTATACGCCCTGCTGCGCCGCTTGCCGGCAAGCGCTCTGGGCGCGGCCCCGCAGCAAATTCACCTTCTGGCCGGGACCATGCTGGCTTCTTTTCTGGCCCCGGGGGGCATAAGCGCGCTCTATTTCGCCGAACGCCTGTTCGAACTGCCCCTGGGCCTGGCCGGCGTGGCCGTGGGCCTGGGCGCCCTGCCCCGGCTGGCCGCGCTGGCCGCGCGCAACGATCGGGACGACTTTTCCCGCACCCTGTCCGACGGGATACGCTTAAGCGCATTTTTCTCCCTGCCGGCAGCGGCCGGGCTGTTTGCCCTGGCCTTTCCCCTGGCCGACCTGCTGTTCGGGCACGGGGCCTTTTCCCAGGAGCAGGTGGCCTGCACAGCCGCCGCCTTGCGCGTTTACGCCCTGGGTCTTCCGGCCATGTGCGCGGCCAGGCCCCTGCTGGCCGCGGCTTCAGCCCTTGGGCTGGAGCGCGCGCCCCTGAAGACCGCCTGCCTCAGCTTGGCGGTTCTTGTGCCGGTAAGCCTCACGGCCATGGCCGCGACCGGCGGCGACCCGGCCATGGCCGCGGCCGGCCTGGCCCTGGGCTTAAGCGCCGGGGCGTGGGCCAACACCCTGCTGCTGCTGCGTCGCCTGCGGGCAAACGCCATCCCCTGCCCGCTGCGCCGGGCGGCAGGACCGTTGGCCGCCTATGCCGCCGGAGCGGCAATCATGGCCGGAGGGCTTTGCGCCATTGCCGGGCCGCATGGGCCTCTGCCTCCTGTCGCTCTTCTGCTGATGATACTCGCCTGCCTCGGGCTCTGGATCGGCCTCTTTTACGCCTGCAACAATGCTGACGCCCGTTTTTTGCCCGATCTGCTGCGCCGTTCCGACAAATCGAATAAATAAAGCGAGTAAGCACAATAAAATTATTGGACAGAACAAAACAGCGCCCCGCGCCAAACGAGTTCACCATGCCCCAGCCGCCAGCCGCACCCCTGTTTTCCGTGATTATTCCCTGCCACAACCAGGCCCGCTTCCTGCCCGAAGCCGTGGCCAGCGTCGCGGCCCAGGGTTTTGCAGATCTTGAAGTAATCATCATTGACGACGGCAGCCCGGATGATGCTTCGGAAATTGCCCGATCACTTGCCCAAAATAACCCCAAGTTGAACATTCGCTTGATCGATCAAACGAACTTGGGCGTGGCGGCCGCGCGCAACGCGGGCATCGCCGTGTCGCGCGGCCGCTGGATTGTGGCCCTTGACAGTGACGACATCCTGGCCGAGGGCTTTTTCGCCGCAGTGGTCGGGGCGATGGAGCAAGACCCCCAGGCCACGGCCTTTACCGGCGCATACAAAGAATTCGGCGCCAGAGAGAGCGAATGGCGGCTGACCCGTTTCGATCCCGAGCGCATGAAGGAGCGCGGCAATATTCTTTGCTGCGCCCCGTTCCGGCGCACTCTTTGGGAGGCGGCGGGCGGCTATGATTCCAGTCATCCCTGGGGCGGCGAGGACTGGCATTTCTGGCTTAAAAGCCTGTCCGCCGGTCTGCGCCTTGTCTGCCTGCCCGTGCCCATGCTCCATTACCGTATCCATACCAGCGGCGGCATGCTCAGCGGGATGGAACAACACGCGAAAGACACGTTGGCGATGCTGCGCTGCATGATCCCGAACCTCTATTCCGAGCCGGAACTTCTCCAGGCCCACAATCGGCTCACACGTATGGACCCGGCCACGGAACAAGCCCTGCGCCGTAAAATTGCCATCCACACCGGCCTGCCCCTGCCCCACTTCTGGCTGGGCCTGGCCCACGAAGGGCGCGGCGAGGCTGAGGCGGCCCTGCGCCTCTATGCCACCGCCCTGAACCTCCCCTGGCCGGATGCCTGGCAGGCGCGGCAACGTATTGAAGCGATGGAAACGAAGCGGGAAAGGGAGAAGTGACGCCCGGCGCGGCCGCCGAAAACCGCCCCCTGGCGTCTTACGCGAATTTCCGCTACCCTCGCTTCACCGAGGGTTCTCAAAAGCAACACAGTAAAGTAAGCCGCTTTCCGGCAGGCAAGCGGGACGGAAACCATGAAGCAGCGCCGCTTAAAAAGTCTGCCCGTGCTTATGTATCACATCATAAGCCACGACACTTCCCATGTCTGCGTGCCCCCGCCAACCTTTGAGGCCCAGTGCGGGGCGCTCGCGGAAAACGGCTGGACCGGCGTCGGGCTCAGGGAGGCCGAGGAGTTTCTCGTCAACGGCGCGCCTCTGCCCGCCAAATCCTTTCTGTTCACTTTTGATGACGGATATCTGGACAACTACGTCCATGCCTGGCCTCTCTTGCGAAAATACGGGCATAAAGGCGTCATTTTCGCGGTTGCCGACCGGATCAACGAGGCCCAGCGGCAGTGCGTGTCTCAAAACCCGCCGGGAGCGAATCTGTGCCGGCGCACTATGGAGGATGTCTGGAACGGCGGCTGCGGCCCGGACGATCTTCCCCCGGTGGATACGTTGCTCACCGTTGACGCGCTGGGATTTTCCGCCCGGCAGGATATGTTCCTCAACTGGGACGAAGCCAGACGCATGGAACAAAGCGGCGACATGGCTCTGGCCGGCCACTCCATGCGACACGGTTCGGTATTCACCGGTCCGCGATACTCGGGCTTCATACGGCCGGGAAGCAGGCTACGCACCTTCACCCAGACCGAACCCGAATCGTTCTGGGGGCTGCCGAACTTCCAGCGCGGCCCCGAGTTGGCCCATCGGGCTTTTATTCCCTCGCCAGCCCTAATCGCGGCGATCAAACGCCTTGTTCCTCAAGATGATGCCGGGGCGGCCGAATTTTTTGCCTCCCCCGGCAATGCGACCGCTCTGGAGTCGCTTATGGCCGGTTTTACGAACAAGTTGGGAGAATTCGAGAGTCCGGAGGCCATGATCGGCCGGATACACGGCATCATGAAAAACACACAGGAAACGTTGCGCCGCGAACTGGGACGAGATACCAAAAGCTTCTGCTGGCCTTGGGGAGCGTTTTGCGAGGAAGCGAAAATCCAGGGCGTGGCCGCCGGATTCGAGGCCTTTTTCACCACCCGGGAGGGCGCCAACCGCCCCGGAGCGCCCCTGGAGGTTCACCGCTTCAAGGTCAAGGATAAATCCGGCCCATGGCTTCTCGGCCGGCTCGGCATATATAGCCGCCCGTTCCTGGCAAGCCTTTACGTAAAAATGCGCTTCTAGAGCAAATTACCTTTGAAAAAGTTTATTTGCTCTGGCGGCGCAATAGCGACGCCCGCAAGCGGGCAGCGCAGCGTGCCTTTAGCAAAAGGGCTTCCCTTTTGCGTATCTGAGAAAAGAGTCTTCGGGTTTTGAGCTTTTTTCAGAAACTTGACCTCAGACCAATACAATATTTCAAAGGTAAAATGCTCTAGAACCTGAGATCTCAACGACGGGCCGGTTTTGCATTTGGGCCGTGGGCGCTTCATTACGGCAACCTTGTTTTTCCCACCGCAACGATATACAGAACCGACGTTCGCGCTCTTGGAGCGACAACCCGCAACCCCTTGTCAGTATGGCCCATCTTTCGCAGCAGCAGCCTTTTCCCATAGACGCCGTATTCACTTGGGTGGACGGGGCGGATCCCAATTGGCTCGAGCAAAAGCGCCTGTTGCGGCAAAAGCTTTTCGGCGATTCGGGCGCGCCCGGCGATGCGGACAATACAGCCCGGTTTCAGGACAACGACGAGCTACGCTACGCCTTGCGTTCGCTTGCCCGGTACGCGCCCTGGATCCGCTCGGTCCATCTGGTGACGGCGGACCAGAGACCCCCGTGGCTGAATACGAAAACAGTCAACCTTGTCAGCCATCGCGACATTTTTCCTGAAAACGTGCCTCTGCCCGTATTCAGCGGCCGGCCGATCGAATTTTGCGTGCATCGTATACCGGACCTGGCGGAGCACTTCCTGTATTTCAACGACGATGTCATGCTCGGCCGGCCGGTATGCCCCGAAGATTTTTTTCTGCCCGACGGCAGGCCACTGCTCTGGGTGGTCAAACGCGGGAAAAAGAGCATGGAGAAAATTCTCTCCCGAATAAGCGGTTCCGCCTCGCGCAGCTCGGTTGTGGCCCGCGCCCACGCGAAGATCAGGGAGCGCTATGGCGTCACTCCTCCGTACATCATAAGCCATTTTCCCAAGGCCATGACTCGCGCCTCCGCGTCCGCCCTGTGGGACGCTTTTCCCCGCGAAATAGCCGCCACGCTGAACTCGCCCTTCCGCTCGCCTGCCGACATCGCGGTTTTCATACTCTATCCCTTGTACGCTCTTGCGGAAGGCCTGGGCCGGGCGCGTGTCATCAACGGCCCCAGACAGATTCTGGATGTTGTAAGCGGTCGGGGGATGGCGCACATGGGCGCTTCCCTCGGCGACGGCAACACGCGCGGCAAGATGCGGACCATCCGGTTGCTCCGCCCGCGCACGTTCTGCCTCAACGACGCACCCGGCGCTTCGGAAAACGACAGGCAAAATCTTGCGGATTTTCTGAAGGCCATGTTTCCCGAACCCTGCAAATACGAATTGCCGGACGCCTGAGCCATGCGCATTATTTTTCTGACCTCATCGCAAAACGCCAGCGGCGGAGCCCGCCAGGCCCTGTACCTTGCCTTGGGCATGCGCGAGCGCGGGCACGAGGTGGTTTTCTTTTCCTCGCCGGCCAGCGCCCTGCGTCCCCTGGCCCCGGAGATCGACTGGCGCGACCTGCCGAAAAACCGGCTCCGTTGGCGCAAGGCCCTGGAAAAAGCCATTGGGAACGAACCGGCCGTGGTGCACGCCTTCCATAACGAGGGCGTGAAAACCCTGGCATGGTGCGGCACGCTTTGGCGCCTGCTGGGCAAGCCCATCGCCTGCGTGGCCCACCGGGGCGTCATTTACCGGCCCAACAATTTTCTGCCCTACATCGCGCCCGGCATCCGCGTATTCGCGGTCAACTCCCTGGCCTGCCTGAAAACTCTGCCCCTGCTCTGGCGAAAACACGCGGGCAGGGTGGTTTACAACTGCGTGCCCAAAAACAAGGTCACGCCCTCCCGCTCCCCCACCGAAGTGCGGGCCGAACTCGGCATCGCCGGGAAGGACACGGTGGTGGGCTGCGTGAGCAACAACGCGCCCGTCAAAGGGCTGGAGTTTCTTATCCGGGCCTTTGCGGAAATTGTCAAACCGGGCATGGTGCTTTGCCTTGTGGGCGGCAGGGACAACAGATGGGAGAAAGTCTGCGCGGATCTGGGCATCGCGGAAAACGTGCGCATTGTTTTCCGCACCGAGCGCGTGGCCGACTATTTGCAGACTTTCGACCTGTTCGTGCTGCCGTCTTTGTCCGAATCCTCGCCCAACACGCTTCTGGAAGCCATGTGCATGGGCCTGCCCGCCGTGTGCAGCAACGTGGGCGGCGTGCCGGAATGCATCAGCGACCCGCGCTACCTTGTGCCGCCGGGCGATGCGGACGCACTGGGCGCCGCCATCGCATCCGCTCTTGCCGACAGAACTGCCCTGGCCGAGGCCGCCAGGCGCAACCTGGCCTTCAGCGCGCAGTTCGGCGTGGAAAAGAAGCTGGACATCATGGAAGGCATCTATACGGATCTGCTCAAGCCCTATATGGGAAAGTAAGGCGCCAATTTTCCAGGCCGCAGTCTTGAAGTTCGCAAAACAAGGAATGGGGAGGAAATTGAAAAATTTCCTCCCCTTCAAATTGATGATAACCCCGAAACAATGGACTTACCCCCCAATGCGCGGGTCAAGGGGGCCGCTGCCCCCCTGCGGGGTCCGGGGCAGAGCCCCGGCCGCCGGAGGCATTTTCACACCTAGCCGTTCCGGGCCATTTCCTGCAGGCGATGGATGCGGTCTTCCAGCGGCGGGTGGGTGCTGAAAAACTTGCCGACGCCGCCGGCAAAGGGGTTCACGATAAACATGTGGGCCGTGGCCGGGCTGCCCTGCTGCATGGGCACCTGCTTGCTGTAGGCACCCAGCTTGCCAAGGGCCGAAGCCAGAGAAAGCGGGTTGCCGCAAAGCTTGGCGCCGGTGGCGTCGGCCAGGTATTCGCGCGAGCGGGAGATGGCGAACTGGATCAAAGAAGCGGCGATAGGCGCGAGCAGCGCCACGAGCAGGGTGGAAAAAATATTGCCGCCGCCTTCGCCGTCGCTGCGGCCGCCGCCGAAAATGGCGGCCCACTGCATCATGTTGGCAAGCACCATGACCACGCTGGCCAGCACGCCGGCAATGCTCTGCACGAGAATGTCGCGGTTGGTGATGTGGCCGATCTCGTGGGCGATAACGCCGCGCAGTTCATCGGGCGACAAAAGGCGCATGATGCCCTGGGTTACGGCCACCACGGCATGTTGCGGGTTTCTGCCCGTGGCAAAGGCGTTGGGGGAATCGTCGGGAATCAGGCAGATGCGGGGCTTGGGAATGCCGGCGTTCTTGGCCAGATCTTCCACCATGGCGTGCAGCATGGGCGCTTCGGAGGGCGAAAGCTCCTTTGCCTTGTACATCGTGAGCACGATCTTGTCGGAAAACCAGTACGATCCCACGTTCATAATCAGGGCAAAGCCAAAGGCGATAATCAGCCCGGAGCGCCCGCCCATGGCCTGACCGATGAAGAGTATCAACGCGGTCAGAAGAACGAGCAGCAGTGCTGTTTTAAGTTGGCTGGTCATGAAAATTCACACTCCTTGGTCCGAAAAAGGGGTTGCGCCGCGCGCGAAGGCTGGCCGGCGGAAACGTCCTGAAACTGATACAGGGTAAATATAAGGCCGGGCGGACAGGCAGGCAAGAGGCAAAAAGCGCAACGCGGCCATGGCTGCGTTGCGCTTTTTCAAATGCCCCCGGTTTCGCGGAGAACGTCGAGCGGTGTTAAAACCACTCGCTTTCTTTTTTGATATGGCGCAAAGCGCTGATCGTCACCCAAAGACCCAGAAAGAAAAACACGTAACTCATGCTCGCTCCTTTTGCTCAAGATGAGACCAACAATGACGGAAAACAAGCATACCTTTGCAGGCAAAAGCAAGCAACAAAAAAACGCAGAGCCCCAGCGGCCATGCGTCACTCAGTGCGGGCAAAAAACCAGACAACGGCCCGGCTACCCCAACAGACCGGAATACTCTCGCCGCGATTGTGGTGATCGTCCCGAAAAAAGGCCGAAAAGCAAGAGGCGGGTGGGAGGGGAAAAGGGTCTTTTCCCAAAAGGGAAAGCCTGAATTTTCCCGTCCCGCCTACCCGGCTCGTATCCTAATCTTCGCCCTCGGCGTGGCTTTGCTTGCCGGCGCCTTTAAGGCCGTACATGGTGGTACTGCCGGAGGACCAGAACTCAAGAATTTCAGCGTTCACCATGGAGGTGAGGACTTTTTTCACGTCGCGCGGGCCTTTATCAGGGAAAACATCAAGAAAATCGTTGAAATAGAACTTGGTTTTTCCGGTCTTCCCTTTGAGAAAGTCCACAACTTTTTGTTGTTCATCGGTCATTGGTATCCCCTGTGAGGGTATGTCCCCGGGCGCGCTGGGCGCCCGGGGAGCGGACAATGAAAGGCCCTAGAACTTGAACTGGGTGCTTTGACGCCAGGTGTAGTAGGCGGGCTCGCGGAAGTCGTCAATGAGGTGGTGGGTGAACTTCAGCCCGGTGACGGAGAAGAAGCGTTCCCAGCCGATGCGCTCGGCCCATTCGCCAAGGCGCTCGTATTTCTTCGCGTTGGCGGCGTATACTTCAACGATATGCTTCACCGTGTCGGTAAGGGTCTTCCAGCGGGGAGCTTCGTTGGGAATGTAGGCCACAACGACCTTGGAGAACTTGGGCATGCTGATGCGGTTGGACACCTTGCCGCCGACCATGATGGCCACGCCGTCGCCCTGACCGTCAGAGATGGGCAGAGCCGGGCACATGGTGTAGCAGTTGCCGCAGTACATGCAGCGCTCGTTTTTGATGGCGATGGAGTTAACCTTTTCGCCTTTGTATTCCACCTTGGTCGGGCGCACGGCGGCCGTGGGGCAGGAGGCGACAGCCAGGGGAATTTCGCACAGTTGGTCGGCCCATTCGTGGTCAACCATGGGGGGCAGTCTGTGAATGCCCACCAGGCCGATGTCGGAACAGTGCACGGCGCCGCACATGTTGATGCAGCAGGCCAGGGAGATGCGCACGGGAGCGGGCATGCGGTGGCTTTGGAAGTCTTTGAAGACTTCGTCCATAACCGCTTTCACCGGGCCGGAGGCGTCGGTGGCCGGGGTGTGGCAGTGTACCCAGCCCTGGGTGTGCACAGGGTTGGTGATGCCGGCGCCGGTGCCGCCGATGGGGAACTTGTAGGAACCGCCGGCGAACTTGCGCTGGGACAGGTCGGCCTTCAGGGCTTTGACAGTGTCCGCGTTGTCGGTCATGAATTCCACGTTGTTCCGCGTGGTGAAGCGCAGGTAGCCGTTGCAGTATTTGTCGGCGATGTCGCAGATTTCGCGGATGTGGGTGATGCTCATGAGGCGGGCGGCGCCGCAACGCACGGTGTAGACCTTGTCGCCGCTTTCGGCCACGTGCACCAGCACACCGGGCTCAAGGATTTCGTGGTACAGCCATTTCCCTTTGTTTTTGGCGATAAAGGGCGGATAGAATTCGTCGTATTTGCGAGGACCGATATCGGTGATACGGTTCTCCATGGGCTTTTCGGGATTGTACCCGGAAGAGATGAATGCCATAATATTCTTCCCCTTTCCTTATCTCTGGTGTCTGCTGCGGTAAGCTTCGAGGTCACGATCCCAGCCGCCCGGAACTTCTTCTTCTTTAAAGAAGATGTAGGGGTTATGGCGGGGTTCTTTGACGTGCACGGCCTGGGGCGCGATACCGGTCACTTCAAGCAGGCGCTGGAAGGACAGGCGGCGAATGGTCTCACCCAGACGCTCGCGGTTTTTACCGTCTTCCATCCACCAATCCCAAATCTTTTCAATAACTTCCTTAACTTCGTCGTAAGGCTGCGTCACTTCGACGAACGGAACCAGCAGGGAGCCCATCTGGGCGCCGTCCAGAACCGGGGCTTTCGCGCCCACAAGGATGCTCGCGCCGCGCTCGTCGCCGATGTGCAGGGCTCTGGGCATGACGTTGATGCAGTGCATGCAGCGGGTACATTCCTTGTTGTCGATGGAGAGCTTGGAACCGTCCCACTTCATGCATTTGGTGGGGCAAAGGTCAACGACTTCGGCCTGGATGTCGAACTTGCCCCAGTCGCGGCCGGAGTGCGCGCCGGCGTTGGGCGCAAATTCGCCGCCCACGTAAGATTTCACCGCAGACTGGTCGATTTTGATGTCGTCTTTCCAGGTGCCGATGACGGAGAAGTCGGAGCGGGCGATGGAGGCCACGCAGCCGTTGGGGCAGCCGTCGAATTTGAATTTGAACTTGTAGGGGAAGGCCGGACGGTGCAGTTCGTCCTGGTAATCCAGGGTGAGCTGGTAGCAAATATCCTGGGTGTCGTAACAGGCGTATTCGCAGCGGGAGGGTCCGAGGCAGGCTTCGGGGGTACGCAGGTTGGAGCCGGAACCGCCAAGGTCGGTGTTCATTTTGTGGGTCAGGTCAAAGAACAGTTCTTCGAGCTGGGGCGTCTGGGTGCCCAGAAGAATGATGTCGCCGGTGGAGCCGTGCATGTTGGTAAGGCCGGAACCGCGCAGTTCCCACAGATCACAGATCTGGCGCAGAAAATCGGTCTTGTAGTACTTGGCGGCGGGCTGGTTCACGCGGACGGTGTGGAAGTGCGCCACACCGGCAAATTTCTGGGGCTGGTCGCAGTAACGGCCGATAACGCCGCCGCCGTAACCGAAAACGCCCACGATGCCGCCGTGTTTCCAGTGGGTCTCACCGTCGTTGTAGGAAAGCTCGAGAACACCAAGCAGGTCGTCCGGGCAGTCCGCGGGGACTTGGTAGTCTATCTTGTTGGGATTCGCGGCCCGATTCGCAGCTTCCTGCTTGATGTCGGACACAAAGCTGGGCCAGGGCCCGGACTCGAGCTGGTCTAGCTTGGGAGTCGCATGTTTCGCCATTGCCTTACCTCCACTGGTTTTTAACGTTCTGGTCCCGGATCGCGGGCACAGCTATAGCCCCTGAGGGGCTCTCGCCGTCTCTTTTACCGTTTGCTGAACATTTCTGTTGCTGGAAGCCGATGATTCAACCTCCCCCACGACTAGAAGCAAAAAGGCGATTTGTCAAGTTTTATGTGGCAAAGCGAAAAGTTGCCACGGGGAAATCGGAAAAATTTCAGGCAGAAAGAAAAAACGAAACGTTTATTCGTCGCGCCGAAGCTTTTAGAGCATTTCACGAATGAAATGAGTGAATTGCTCTGCAAGGATTTGTCCTCAAATCCTTGCCGCGAAAGAGGAGTAGGCGGGCCTTGCCCGCCGTTAAGCGACTCTTTCAAGCGTTAATTGCTCTAAACGGCGCGACGAATAAACGCGGATACACTCTGTGCAGGGCTCCCGGCTCGCGGCCGCGTCACCGCGGGGCGGCGCACCGCTCCGCTTCCCAGGCCTCCACGTAATAGAGGCTGGTGCCCGGGTTTTTGGCCCAGGCGCTCGTGCAGTTGTAGCGCACCTCAATGGGCCAGTCGCTGAACTTACGCAGGGCCTCTTGCAGAGAAGCGGCCTGGACGCGGGTTTCCTTTTCCTGTTTCAGGAACCCCTGAAACCCGGAAATGTACCGTATTGAAAAGTGCTGCGATTCCATGGCTCATCCTTGCCTTAAATATACACGGCAGCATGCCGGCGGTTTTCGCATCCCGCCCGGCTGGCGCTCGGAGCAAATTGAACGTGAGATTACTCATCCCGGCTTGACCAACAAATTGGGGTTCCAAAGGAGTTCAACCCCTTTGGCCGCCGGAGGCGATAATTCTCTTGGACAACTTCAAAATCAATCTACTCCGAGGCCCGCCGGACAGGATACCGTTTTCGGGCGGACTTTAGAGCAATTCACGAATGAAATGAGTGGATTGCTCTGCAAGGATTTGTCCTCAAATCCTTGCCGCGAAAGAGGCGTAGGCGGGCTTTGCCCGCCGTTAAGCGACTCTTTCAAGCGTTAAATGCTCTAGGCGTGCTCCCCGGGGAAGAGCCAGTCGCTGATAAAGTAGAAGACCACGAGCATGATCACGCCCAGCGCAATGGAATTACGCACCAGCTTGATCTCCACCTCGTTCATCGGCTCGTATTCCATCTTTTGGATTTCTTCATGGAACTTCA
>JAVBOI010000003.1:0-23993 GCA_031550695.1 Desulfovibrio sp.
GCACGCAGGAACTTGGCGCACATATCAAGGCGTTTCAGAAAGCATATAACGAAAAGGCCCGGCCTTTTGTTTGGAAAAAACGAGAAATAAAAGGCGCGCAGTTATCAAATTCTGTTAAAAATTTTTGCAACTAGACACTAGTCAACTTCGAAATACATCCGTTCTACTTGGCGTGAAAGCGGTCGGCGAATTCGGAGTCGTTCGGGGTGGTCATGCGGGACACTTCCAGAATGTTTTCGATCTTGCGCAGTTTGTCCTGAACAAAGATGAGCTGCACCAGGTTGGAGACTTCGATAAGCAGTTCCATTTCGGTGCGGCCGTCCACCAGGGAGCGGATGGCGCCGGAGTCGATATTCACCCCGCCGTCGTCCAGGGCGGTGGCGATTTTGGCCAGCATGCCGCGCGCGTTTTTACACCAGATATGGATGCGGGCCGGAAAGGGGGCGTCTTCCTGGCTGCCTTCCCAGTAAACGGGCAGAAGGCGTTCCGGCTCCATCTGGTTGATGGTGGGGCAGTCGGCCGTATGCACGGTAATGCCGCGCCCCCGGCTGGTGTAGCCGATAATGGGGTCGCCGGGCACGGGATTGCAGCATTTGGCAAAGCGGATCAGCATGTCGTCCACGCCCTTGACCACAACGCTGGTGGCGGCGGTGGCGGGTTCGGCCGCTTTGGGAGCCGGAGCCGGGCTTTCCTCCGGGGCGGGCGCGTGGTCATCGGCCGGCTTGGGCAAAAGGAAATTGAGCACCTTACGCGGGGTGACGCGGGCATAGCCCACGGCGGACATAAGTTCGTCCACGCCGGCGAACTTGAGTTCCTGGGCCACCAGAAGCAGGGTGCCGTCCTTGAGGTTTTTCTGGACGTTGACGCCCAGGCGGCGGCCCTGCTTTTCCAGCATTTCCTTGCCCAGGGAAATGCTTCTGGCCCGTTCCTCGGTGCGGATGAAGTGCTGGATGCGCGTTCTGGCCTTGGCCGTTTTGACGAACTTGAGCCAGTCCCGGCTGGGGCGGCGGTTGGGCACGGTGATGATTTCCACCGTGTCGCCGCTTTTCAGGGGGGTGGAAAGCGGCATGAGCTTGCCGTTGATCTTGCTGCCGGCGCAATGATCGCCCACCTGGGTGTGAATCTGGTAGGCAAAGTCCACCGGGGTGGCGTTTTCCGGCAGTTCCTTCACGGCCCCGCGCGGGGTGAAGACGTAAATTTCGTCCTTGAAGAGGTCAAAGCGCAACGAACGCAGGAACTCGCGCGAATCGCTCTCCATTTTGGTCCAGTCGAGCATTTCGCGCAGCCAGGTGAACTGGCGCACGTCCTTGGCCTTGACCCGTCCGCCTTCCTTGTAGAGCCAGTGCGAGGCCAGGCCGTGCTCGGCCAGGCGGTCCATTTCCTCGCTGCGGATCTGCACTTCCATGCGCTCGCCCCTGGGCCCGATCACCGTGGTGTGCAGGCTCTGGTACATGTTGCGCTTGGGCATGGAAATATAGTCTTTGAAGCGGCCGGGCACGGGTTTCCAGTTGGAGTGCACCAGGCCGAGAGCGGCGTAGCAGTCCTTGAGATCCTCCACAATGGCCCGGAAGGCGATGATGTCATGCATCTCGTCCAGGGCGAGGTTCAGGGAGTTCATCTTGCGGTAGATACTGTAGATGTGCTTGATCCGGCCCTTGACCCTGGCCTTGATGCCGTTTTTGGCCAGGGTTTCCTGCAGGGATTTGATGACGTCGTTGATGTATTCCGAATCGTCGGCCTTATGGCGCTCAATCCATTCGGCCACGTGGCTGTAGGCGTCGGGCGAGGTGTAGCGAAAGCTCAGGTCTTCCAGTTCCAGTTTAACCCGGTGCAGGCCCAGGCGGTTGGCCAGGGGGGCGTAAATATCCATGGTTTCCTGGGCGATGCGGCGCTGCTTTTCCGGCTTCATGAACTCAAGGGTGCGCATGTTGTGCAGCCGGTCGGCCAGCTTGACGAAAAGCACGCGCATGTCCTCGTTCATGGCCAGGATCATCTTGCGGATGTTTTCGGCCTGCTGGGCCTCCTTGCTGTCAAAGCTCAGCATGCTGATCTTGGTCACGCCGTCCACGATGTCGGCCACGTCCTCGCCAAAGGACTCGTCTATTTCTTCTATGGTGGCCCTGGTGTCTTCCACGGTATCGTGCAGAAGGCCGGCGGCCACGGTGGCGCCGTCCAGGCGCATTTCCGCCAGGGTGTCGGCCACGGCCAGGGGATGGGAGAGATAGGGCTCGCCGGAAAGGCGGGTCTGGCCGGCGTGGGCGGCCGCGGCGTAGACATAGGCCTTGCGTACCAGTTCCACGTCTTCGCGCGTCTGGTATTTTTCCACTTTATCGAGAATGTCCTGGATGCGGATCATCGGGTCGGTATCCTGAGCGGTTGTGGGGTGAAAAAAGGGTTGTCGCGCAAAGCAAGGCGTTAGATATCTGCTTTTTCGACGATGCTGCCGGGGGTATCGTTCATCGAGTGGGTTGCGCTTTGTACAACTGTTCGTCGGGCGGCACCCACCAGCGGTCGGTGTCGTGGAAAATGCCGGCCGCGCCGGGTTCTATGCCCCGAAAGCGTTTGCTCACGGCGGAAAGGCTATAGGGCACGTAAAGGAAGCTGTAAGGCTGCTCCCGGTGCAGGATTTCCTGAAAGCGGTCGTACTGTTTTTTGCGCTCGGCCTGATCAAAGGTGGAGCGGGCTTTTTCCAGACATTCGTCCGCCTCTTTGTCGGCAAAGCCGATGACGTTCAGGCCGCCGTTTATGCGCGATGAGTGCCAGACCTCAAAGCCGTCCGGGTCGTGGGGGATGGTCCAGCCCAGGATGATGGCGTCAAAATAGCCGGGCATGACGAATTGCTTGAGAAAGGCGGCCCACTCCACAGTGCGTATCTTGACTTCAATGCCCAGGGGCTGGAGCTGGCTCTGGATGATGATGGCCGTTTTGATGCGCTGCTCGTTGCCCTGGTTGGTAAGCAGGGTGAAGGAGAAGGGCTGGCCGTTTTTTTCCAGCAGGCCGCTTTTTCCCTTTTTCCAGCCCGCTTCCTCCAGCAGGGCCAGGGCCCTGGCAGGGTCGTGGGGGTAATCATTAATGGCGGTGTTGTATGCCCAACTGTCCGGGCGGTAGGGGCCGATGGTGGGTTCCCCCTGGCCGAGCAGGGCCCCTTTGATCAAATCCTGTTTGTTCACGGCATGGGCGAGCGCCTGGCGCACGCGCAGGTCGGAAAAAAGCGGGCTTTTCAAGTTGTAGCCCATGTAAACGTAGGATGAAGACAGGGTGCGGTAGGTATCGTAGCGGGCGGTAAAGGCCGGATCATTGGTCTGGTAGAGATACTGCTGGGCGGACATGCCGGCCATGACGTCGATTTTGCCGGCCATGAGCTCCAGAAACATGGTGGTCGTGTCCGGAATGATGCGGTACAGGACGCGATCGATATACGGCCTGCCCTCAAAATAGTCGGGGTTGGCGTCAAGGGCCAGGCTCGCGCCCGGTTCCCATTCCTTCATCAGATAGGGGCCGCAACTCAGGGGCATGCGGGCCAGGGGAGTCTCGCGCAGGTTCCGCCCTTCCAGGGCGTGCTTGGGCATGAGCGAGCCCATCCAGGTGCTCAGTGAGCGGGGAAAGGGCTTTTCGTATTCCACCTCAAAGCTGTAGCGGTCCAGCTTGCGAAAGTTTTTGATGACCATAAAGTCGCCGGCGTAAGCCGTGGGCGTTTCCGGATTGATCATGGTCAGGTAGGTGAATTCCGCGTCGTCGGCGGTCAGTTCCGTGCCGTCCTGCCAGCGGATGCCTTTTTTCAGGGTGAAGCGCAGCTTCAACCCGTCGTTCAGAATGTCGAAGCTCTCGGCCGCCCACTTCACCACGTTCAGATCTTTGTCGTATTTGAGGGGGGCCACGTAAAATTGCCCGGCCACCTCGCCGGACGACGTGTCGGAAGACAAATAGGGCAGCAGGTTGCTCGGTTCCCCGAGCATGCCGTAAACGATGGTGTCGCCATAAGCCGGCTGCCCTTCCCCGGTGGCCGCGCCGCCGCGACAGGGGATAAGAACCGTGAGAACAAGCAGGGAAATCAGGGCGATTGAACTGATATATTTTTTCAAATTCGTTCCCGAGCCTTGCCCCCCGCCGTTTCCGGCGGATTTCCCCCTGCGGGGATGATGCGGCAAGGCTTGACAAAATGGATTTCAAATGGGAACTACCCCGTACATTGCCAAACCGCGTGCGAGCGCGGAGGAGGGGTGCCGGGACGCTTCCCGTTTCCCGAAAAAGACGCGGCCGTGCCGCCGGCAAAGCCGGAGCCGCGCTTTGGCATAAAACGCGCAACCGGGCGGTATCCCCCCGGCGCTTTTCTATTTTCTCAGACTGGCCGCATAATGGCAATAGAGCATTTGCCGTGTTCCGGTTGCCTGTTTGAAAAACGAAGCGGGCGGCGTGCCGGGGAGCCGGAAAAAACGCGGCCGAAAAAGCGAGCCGGGCGAGGCCGGGAAATAGAGGCGGCGCGGTAAAAAACGCGCCAGGCCTGACCCGGCAAGGGGTTCCCGCGCCGAACCCCCTTGTCGATGGGGCAAGAGCCGCGCCTCGTTGCGAGGGTGGCTTGTATAATGCTGTGACCTGGTGTAGAGTACTGGACGGTGCCATGTCTCCCCTTTTTGGCTGCCCCGGGGAACGGCGCGACACGGCCGTGCGGCGTTACGTGCGGTTTTTGGCAGGAAAGCATGGACGAAAGTCTGGTCAAGAAGATTCTGCAGGAGTTTATTAACGACTCCGTGCCCGAATACATAGTCGATACCGCCCGCGATCTGTTCAGCGAGGGCGGGGTGCAGAAGATCGCCCTTAAAAAGGGGCCGTCCTACTGGGAAGTGGAAGGCAGCATTCAGGAAGAAGACTTCCAGATTTACAGCCCCAAGCTCACCCTGGCCCTGAACGAGGAAGCCACCAGCTACCTGTGCAACTGCTCCGATTCTTTTTCCGGCGCCTGCCGGCATGTGGCCGCCACCGCCCTGAAGCTGCTCAGCAGCCTTGACGTCTATGACGACAACGAACCCCAAGCGGCCAGACCGCGCACCGACTGGCGGCAGATCTTCCGCTTTTTCTTTACCACCGAGATAGAGCCGGAAGCGGGCCGCCATTATCTCATCCTGCGCTTCTACCCCGAGCCGGGCAGGCTCCAGGTGGCCTTTTTCCGGGGCAGGCAGAACAAGTCCGGCCTGTCCACGGTGCATAACGAAATCACGCTCAAGCACATAGTCGATTCGCCCGACATCTGCGATTTGTCGCCCAGCCTGCCGCAGGTGGCCGCCCTTATCGCCCGGCACGAAGACTACAGCGGGCATCGGGTCACCATTCCCGACGGCCTGCTCACCTGGTTTCTCTGGGCCGTGCGCAAGGAGCACTACTTGTTCTGGCAGGATACGGACAGCCCCTGCCGCATCGAGCAGCGCACCATGCAGCTCAAGTTCCGCCCCGATTTCCAGGAAGATCTGGGCCTGACCTTTGAAGTGCTGCTGCACCGCGAAGGCAAGCCGCCCGTGCCCATTGTGGGAGAGGAAGCTTCATTCCACGGCCAGATGCCCCTGTGGGTCTGCTGGAAACAGAGCTTTTACCCGGTGTATTCCACCATAGACTCGCATCTGGTGCAGGAACTGGCCTGCACCCCCCTGACCGTTCCCCAGGAAGACATATCGGAATTTCTTGACCGGGTATGGAGCCGCCTGCCGTCTTCCGCCCTGTACGCCCAGGAGGACTTCCTGCGCCGCATGGAGCCCTATTTCGTGCCGGCGGCCTATAATCCCAAGCTGTTTCTTGATGAAGAGGGCAGCCTGCTCACTCTTCAGATCCAGAACGTGTACGAGACCATACACGGCGAATTCATCATGCCCGGCCCCAACCCGGACTTTCAGACCGGCAGCTATTCCTTTGAGGGCAAGACCTTTCTCGTGCGGCGCCAGCAGGAGGAAGAAGCGGCTCTTACCAACATGCTGCTGGAGATCAAGTTTCAGCCGCGTAATTCGCGGGTCTGGTTTCTTGAGCCGGAAGAAGCCATCGCCTTTTTGCTCGACATCTATCCCAGGCTGGTGGAAAGCTACCGCGTCTACGGCGAATCGGCCCTGTCCCGCTACAAGGTGCGTCTGTCCCAGCCGACCATCAGCGCCACGGTCAAATCCGACGAAAAGGAAAAGTGGTTCAACCTCGATATCGACATCCAGTACGAAGGGCAAAGCGTGCCTCTGGAGCGGATCTGGAAGGCCTGGCTCCAGGGCAAGCGCTACGTGCAGCTCAGGGACGGCTCGTACAGCAGCCTGCCCGAATCCTGGCTGGAGCGCGTTTCCCACAAGCTTCAGGCCCTTGGCCTGGACCCCTCCAAGCCGCCCAAGCAGCAGTTCGCCCAGTTCGAGGCCCCTGTGCTGGACAGCCTGCTTGACGATCTGCCCGGCGCTGAAACCGACTCTTTCTGGAATATTCTGCGCGACAAGATTCATACCTTCAAGGAAATCACCCCCGTGCCCCCGCCCAAGGGGCTGCGGGCCGATTTGCGCGGCTACCAGAAGCAGGGGCTGGCCTATCTGAATTTTCTCAAGGAATACCGCTTCGGCGGCATTCTGGCCGACGAGATGGGCCTGGGCAAAACCGTGCAGACTCTTTCCTTTCTCCAGCACATGATCGAGCACGGCAGCACCGCCCCCAACCTTATTGTCGTGCCCACCTCGGTTCTGCCCAACTGGGAGCGCGAGGCGGAAAAGTTCGTGCCATCCCTGCGCCGCCTGACCATCTACGGCACCCGGCGCGAGGGCATGTTCAAGAAGATCAAGAAGTCGGACTTGGTGCTCACCACCTACGCCCTGCTGCGCCGGGATCTGGAAGAGCTGCAGAAATACGACTTCAACACCATTATTCTGGACGAAGCCCAGAACATCAAAAACCCCAACACCATCACGGCCCGCTCCGTGCGCCACATCAAGGCGGACATGCGCCTGTGCCGGTCGGGCACGCCCATTGAGACCAACCTGTTCGAACCCTGGTCGCTGTTCGAGTTTCTCATGCCGGGATTCCTCGGCGCCCAGCATGCTTTCAAGCGCGGCGTGGTCAAACCGATCAAGGAAGGCGACGACGACACCCTGAATTTCCTGCGCACCCGGGTGCGGCCTTTTATCCTGCGCCGCACCAAGTCCGAGGTGGCCAAGGATCTGCCGCCCAAAATCGAAAACACGTATTACTGCGGCCTGGCCGAGGAGCAGGCGGAGCTTTACGCCATGCTGGCCAAGAAGCTCAAGGAACAGGTGCTCAGCACCGTGGACAAGAACGGCATAGCCAAAAGCCAGATGTCCATCCTCGACGCCCTGCTCAAGCTGCGCCAGATCTGCTGCCACCCGCGCCTGCTCAAGCTCGATCTGCCGGGCGTGTCCACCAACCTGCCCTCGGGCAAGTTCGACGCCTTCAAGGACATGGTTACGGACATTGTGGAAGAAGGCCACCGGGTGCTGGTCTTTTCCCAGTTCGTGCAGATGCTGCACATTATCCGTTCCTGGCTGCAAATCAGCAACATGCCCTTCTGTTACCTGGACGGGGCCAGCAAAGACCGCTTCGATCAGGTGGATCGCTTTAACAACAGCCCGGACATTCCGATTTTCCTCATCTCCCTCAAGGCCGGCGGCACCGGGCTTAACCTGACCAGCGCCGACTATGTTATCCACTACGATCCCTGGTGGAACCCGGCTGTGGAAAACCAGGCCACGGACCGTACCCACCGTATCGGCCAGACCCGTCAGGTCTTTTCCTACAAGCTGATTTGTCAGAACACCGTGGAAGAAAAGATTCTGGGCTTGCAGGACGCCAAGAAAGGCGTGGCCGAATCCATCATTCCCGGCGCCGAGGCCTGGAAATCCTTGTCCCGCGAGGACTTGGAGATGCTGTTCGAGGTATAAACGGGAAAAGCGGCGGAAGCCCCCATTGCCAGGGGGGGGGGACGTTTTCCGTATTGGGTTTCGGCGGATGGAAAAGCATTCTTTCTGCCTCTTTTTTGTACATTTTTTGCAATAAAAGGCCCTTCGCCACTTGCCAGAATCGTTGCTGTGTGTTTATGGTGAATTTGATAACGGCCTGCGTATGCCGTCTCGTTTTTCATAGGTTTATAAGCTTGGGCTTGCTTACAAACATACATTGCGCGGAAAGGATGCGTTGACAAAGCCGTTTTTTGCTTCGGCAGAACGCCGCAAAAGAGTGTTCCCACCGCAAAAACGTTTTTCCCTCGGCTTTTTCGCGTGGTTTGAGCAAGACGCACATCGGATCCAGCGCCGGAGAGCGTGGCCGTCCAAGGGGGACCGGCCGTGCGATGTTCCGGAACAACACCGGATCGTACACCGCGACGTGTCAACACCTTGTCGCTTCCTCACCACAAGATTTTGCAGGAGAATGTTCACATGCGCCACTCACGAATTATTGCTTCCCTTACCTGCCTTCTTTTCCTCTGTCTGGCCGGTACGGCTTTTGCCGTTGCCGACTATGACCATGTTTCTCCCGGCCGTGGCTCGGACCAGGACATTGAAAGCGCCGTGAAAAGCTGCCTGGCGGACAAAGATCCCCAGCAGGCCAAATTCGTTGACGTGTACAGCTTCAAGGGTCATGTGTTCATGGTGGGCGAACCGGCTCTGCCCTTCGGCGTCTGGGCGGAAAGGGCGGCTCACTATGTGCAGGACACCCATTTTGTGACCGCCCACTGGTTCGCCCCCAAAACTTCTGATCCGAATGCCGACCCGGCCCTGAAATCCGCCGTGGTTTCCCGTCTGAACCCGGTCATGCGTTCTCCCAACCGGATCGAAGTCGAAGTCTGGGGCGGCAATGTGGTAGTGCTCGGCACTGTCCAGACCCCCGAGGAAGTGGCCCAGGTGGACAAGCTGGTTAAGGGCGTTCCCGGCATGAAGGCCTACCGCAGTTATGTCATGACCATGGAGGAAGCCCTCAAGGCCATTGGCAACCCGTCCACTCTGTACCAGAAATAGTAAAGGCGAAACGCCGCAACCGAACGCCCCGGCTTTTTTCAAAAAGCCGGGGCGTTCGGTTGCGGGCGTCCGGACCAACCGGGCGTTGTGTCCCGGCGGGGCGACTTATCATTCCCTGCCGGCGGAAGAAAGCCGTCGGCCTTGCGTTCTCTTGCCAGTTCGGGCCGGACGGTGCTACCTTGCGGGCGTCGCGCGGCTGACCGCTTTTTTCCTCCAACCACTTCCGACACGCCTTCACGGGAAGCGCCCCATGCCCACCGTCACCTTGAGCACCTATACGTATAATGATGCCAACCTGGTCCATGGGCTTCTGGAAAACGTCCGGGACTGGAGCCGCGCGCCCGATGAAATTCTGATCACCGACGATGGCTCCGACGTGCCCTTCACGCTGGAACGGGCGCCAGAACCGCCTTTCCCGCCTGTGATGATCCAGCGCCTGCCGAGCAACCGGGGCTTCGCGGCCGCCAAGCAGGCCGGCATTGACGCGGCCTCGGGCGACGTGGTGCTCTCGGCCGACTGCGACGCGCGCCTGCACCCCGACTATCTTAAGCGTTGTCTGGAGCACCTTGAGGATGCCGGCGTGGGTATGGTCAGCGGCAGCAGCCTGGTGGATGCCGGCGGCGGCTCCCTGGGTCTCTACATGCGCCTGTTTGGCGACAACTACCTGGCACGGGAAACCGGGCCGGTTGATTTCATTCCCGGCGTGGCCTTTGCTCTGCGTAAAGCGGTGTGGAACGAGGTGAGCGGCTTTTCCGGCCACGAACGGTCGACCTGTGAAGACCATGCCCTGTGCGCCAAGCTCAAGGCAAAGGGTTACCGCCTAATCATGGACAAGGGTATCAGGGTCTTGCTGGCGCGCAGGCTCAGCCGGCACGCCCAGTGCCGCCGGCTCTGGCTCTGGTGCGGTCCGGCCCTGCTGGCCGGAGCGGACGATCAGGCTACGCTGCCGGATCAGTTCACAGCCTGGTATGTGCTGCCCCTGCTGGAGCGAATCCGCATCTGCATCGAGCGCAATTGCCCCGAAGTCATCTATCACGACCTGTTGCACGTCATATACGCGGCTTTCGCAGTTTGCCGAGAACTGGCCGGGACGGGCCGAATTCCGTCCGCATCGGCACGCGTTTTGTTTACAGTTCTGGAAAAGCATTTTGCCGGCCACACCCTGGTCTGGAACCTGCTGAAAAGAGATTTGATCGCTCTCGGCGCTTTGCCGTTGCCCCAGGGCGGCGAATCAAAAAACCAAAACCGCCCGACTGCGGGGAACGGGCGCTTCCCCCTGTGGGAAAGCGCGGCGGACTGGGCCACGCCTTTCGTCTTTTTGGACTTTTTGTCCTCCTCCGGCATCCTTTCCCTGCTCAACGATGCGGAAGCTCCCCGCCTTCTCGCTGAAGACAAAACTGCTGCCGTGGATTTTTCGTCCTATCATCCTCAAGGAAAGCCGGAGTAGGAGGGCGGGCGGCGGGAAACGGCAGCCTCCGCGCCCGGTGGAGCCGTCTTTATCCATGCCCGATTGAAAGAAGAGTGGCCGGGCTCCCCTTGCGGGAACTCGGCCACTAGCATGCCTTTTCAGGGGCGTGCCAAGTTACCCGATAACGGATTCAGGAGTCTTGTATTCCATATTGAAGGCGTCGGCCACACCCTTGAAGGTGATAGCGCCCTTGTACATGTTCAGGCCCATTCTGAGGGCCTGGCTTTCGCGGCAGGCTTGTTCCACGCCCTTGTTGGCCAAGCGCAGCCCGTAGGGCAGGGTGGCGTTGGTCAGGCCGAAGGTGGCGGTGCGGGCGTAAGCGCCGGGCATGTTGCCCACGCAATAGTGGATGATGCCTTCCTGCACGTAGACGGGGTCGCTGTGCTTGGTGACGCGGGAGGTTTCAAAGCAGCCGCCCTGGTCAATGGCCACGTCCACCATCACGGCGCCGGGCTTCATGATCTTCAGGTGGGAGGTCTTCACCAGTTTCGGAGCGGCCGAACCGGGAATGAGCACCGCGCCGATAACGATGTCGGCGGCCTTGAGGCAATTTTCCAGGTTCAGCGGGTCGCTGTACAGGGTGACCACATTGTGCCCGAAGACTTCGCTCAGGTACTCAAGGCGGTTCAGGTTGATGTCAAGGATGGTCACTTTGGCGCCCAGGCCGGCGGCCACGCGCGCCGCGTTGGTGCCCACGATACCGCCGCCGAGAACCAGGATCTCGGCCGGGGCCACGCCGGTGACGCCCATGGGCAGCAGGCCGCGGCCGCCCTGGGTTTTGGCGGAGTAGTAGGCGCCCATCAGGGGAGCCATGCGGCCGGCCACTTCGCTCATGGGTTTGAGCAGGGGCAGACCGTAGCTTTCCTGAACGGTTTCATACGCCATGGCGATGATTTTCTGCTTCAGGCAGGCATCGGTCAGGGCTTTGTCGGCGGCGAAGTGGAAGTAAGTGTACAGAAGCTGGTTTTCCCGCATTTTAGGGAATTCCACGGGCATGGGTTCCTTCACCTTGACGATCATATCGCTAACAGCCCAAACTTCATCGGCTGTGGGCAGGATCTTGGCGCCAGCGGTGACGTATTCTTCATCGGTGATGGCGGAGCCAAGGCCGGCGCCTTTTTCCATGAAGATTTCGTGCCCGGCGGCTTTGTAGGCGTGCACCGAGTTGGGGGTCAGGCCCACTCTGTTTTCGTTGTCTTTAATTTCTTTTGGGCATCCGATTTTCATGCGCTTCTCCCTTATTGAGAGTTATATATAAGTAAAGGACTTGTGCTCCCGAAATTGCCTGCTCGGGCAAGTCTATTACTAGGCGGATACAATCTATCGCAAAAAAGAACGTTCCGCCAGTGTTCGTGGCCTACTTTTTTCCACATTTCTCAAAGTAATTTACATAGGAAGGCGTTTGCGCGCCCTGGCCGCGAACTCCGTCAGCGGGGCGCATAAAGCCGGGGCGAAAACGAGGCAGAGGAGCAGGTAAACCAGGGCGAAAGCCAACCCCCCCGCTCCTATTTTGCAGGCCGCGCCCCAGAGGGAAAGCTCCGGCCAGAAGCGGCCCGCGCCCAGCATGGCGGCATAGGCGGCCGCGCAGGCAGGCAGACAGACCAGCAACGAGCCGCCCGCCCTGGCGCCAAGACCGCTCAGCGCGTTGCCGCCGAAACGCTTGCGCCAGATCAGGCAAAGCGCGCCGGCATAAAGCAGCACGCCCCACAGGCCGGCCACGGCCACCCCGGCCGCGCCGAATATTTTGGCCCCGAACCAGTAAACGGGCAGCGCCGCCAGCGTGGCCCCGGTACCCGCAAGGGCGGGGGTGAGCGTGTCCTGGCGCGCGTAAAAGGCCCGGCCGATCACCTGCTGCACCGCCCACAAGCTCACCCCGACCAGCATAATGGCCAGCAGAACCCCGGACTGGGAAGCGGCCCCGGCCGTGAAATGCCCCTGCTGAAAGATCAGGCGCATGATCGGCTCGGCCGATACGAGCATCCACAGGGACAAGGGCAGGGCCACCAGGACGGTGTTGACGAGCGCCTGGTTCAGGCTGGAATCGAACTTGTCCCGCTCGCCCGAAGCGGCCAGGGCGGCCAGGAAAGGATAGGACGCCACCCCGGCCGCCTGGGCCACCACACCCACCGGCACCTGCATGATGCGCCGGGCGTAGCTGAGCAGGCTTACCCCGCCGTCACCGGCCAGGGAGCCGAACACGCGCACGAACTGCTCGTCCAGGGCGGCGATGGACTGTCCCAGCATCAGCGGCAGAGCCAGCAACAGCATTGTTTTCAAAAGCGGATGGCGAAGGCCGGGTGCAAAACGCAGCCCGCCGGCCCGCACCGCCAGCGCGGGCAGCAGAAGGCTGCCGAGAGCAGCCCCGACCAGCACGCCCCAGCAAAAGCCCTCCATGCCCCGTTCGGGAAACAGGTGCAGCCAGATCACCCCGCAGACGATGATGCAGCCGTTGTACACAAGCGGCGTCAGCGCCGGGGCAGCGAACTGCCGGCGGTAGTAAAGCATGGCCGTAAAACAGGCCCCGGGCAGAAAGCAGGCCTGGGCCGGCAGGATAATGCGCAGGAACAGGGTCAGCCGTTCCCTGGCCTCCGGGGTAAACCCCGGCGCGATCAGCGGCGTGAGCGTTGGTGTGAACACCCAGGCCAGGGCGGTCAGCACGGCGATGGCCAGGGCGGACCAGCACACGGCCGCGGAAAAAAAGCGCCAGCCGTCTTCCTCATTGCTGGCGAACGCCTTGGCCAGCAGCGGCACCAGGGTGATGGAAAAATACCCGCCCGCCAGAAGGTAGTTGAGAAAGTCCGGAACCACAAAGGCGTTAAAATAGACGTCCGCCTCCGTGCCGGTCCCGAAATAGTAGGAAATGACCTTGTCCCGCACCAGGCCGAGAATGCGGGATACAAACACGCTGGCCCCAAGGGCCGCCGCCGCTATCCCCATACCCTGCGTGCGCGTGAGAAGTGCCATGACGTCCTGTGTGGTAAGTGGGGTGAAGAGGAAAGGGGGCCTGAAAACGAACCGCGGAATATTCCGGCTGACTGGCATCCGTTTCCGGCAGATGTATACCAAGGCGGCTCGTTCGTCCACAACCCGGAAGCCCGGCCAACTTAAGGAGCGTCACGCCTGGAGTTTACGTTGCCGAAAACCTGCCGGCCTTGACAGGCGCGGCTGTCGCCGACTACAAGGACATCAGCCCGGATTTCCCGGCCAGGAGCATCCATGACCAGCGCGCCGCCCCCCTACGTTCCCCATCCCAGCAAGGTAGACCCTGCGGGCTGCATCAGCATCATCGGCATGGCCGCCGCCGGCAAAACCACCATCGGCCGCGAACTTTCCTCCCTCATCGGCTGGCCTCAGGTCGATACCGACCACATTATCGAGTCCACTTACGGCTCCGGCCTTCAGGAAATTTCCGTCAGCATGTCCAAAGAGGAATTTCTGGACATTGAAGGCGAAATCATCAGCTCCATCAACGTCAGGCGCACCATCCTCTCCACCGGCGGCAGCGTGGTCTACCGTCAGCGGGCCGTGGACAGGCTGAAATCCCTGGGGCCGGTCATCTATATTCTCGTGCCCCTGCCTATCATTCTGGAACGCATCGCCAGAAAGCCCGACCGGGGTCTGGCCATCGCCCCCGGCCAGACCGTGGAAGACCTCTACAACGAACGGGCCAGGCTCTACCAGGCTGCCGCCGATTTTACCGTCGAGGGCGGCAGCGCCCCGGCAACGGCTTATGCCCAGACCATCGCCGCCTGGCTGGCGGAAAAAGCGTGAAACAACCGCCCTTTCTCAAAGGCATGGCGCTGCCCGGCCGCGCTTCGGCCGCTGAGCGCGGCACGCCGAAACGCGCCGGCGCGAAAAAGGAACCCGGCCTTTACCGGCGCCTGGCCGATCTCTACCGGCGCATGGAAGAAGCCTATAACGCCTGCGCCCGCCAGGCCGGCTTAAGCTGCGAAAACTGTCCCGACAACTGCTGCGTCAGTTTTTTCCGCCATCACACGTATGTGGAATGGAGCTACCTCTGGCGCGGTCTGCTCGAACTGCCCGAAAAGCGTCGCCGCCACTTTATCCGCCAGGCCGAAGACTACATGCGCGAAGCCAACCGGGCCCTGGCCCTGAATGCCCTGCCGGGAGCCATGTGCCCCCTGAACGAAGGCGGGCTCTGCGCTCTCTATTCCCACCGCCTGATGATCTGCCGCCTGCACGGCACCCGCAACGTCTTTACCCGGCCCGACGGCCAGCGCCAGATTTTCCCCGGCTGCGTCCGTTTTGCCGCATTGCCAGCGGCCGCCGGCCCGGATGACACCCCCACCCTAGACCGCACTCCCTTTTACGCCGAACTGGCCGCCCTGGAACTGGAATTCCACAAGCGCGCCGCCCGGCCCCTGCCTCGCGTCAACCTCACCCTGGCCGAAATGATTGTGCTCGGTCCGCCGAAACTGCGCTGAGAAGAAAAGACAAAGCGAGGGCGGGACAGTTCCCGGGAAGGGCTGTTCAACCCAGTTGGAATACGTGTTGGCCCATTTGGAAACATTTTCTCCGCGCCGTTCTCTTTTTCCTTCCCGTTCCTCTCTTTGGCGAGAAAGGGAGTGACTTCCGAAGGCGATTCTGGTACGTGTATTTCCCTTACTTTTCTCTATTTATGGAGTGCGTGACATGGCCAAAAAACCCGCTTTGACTCCGGAAGAAATCCGCGCCGAGGCGCTGAACACCGCCCTGACGACCATTGAGCGCAAGCATGGCGCGGGCGCCATCATGAAGCTTTCCGACAAGACGCATGTGAGCCTGCCGATCATTCCCACCGGCTCCATCGGACTTGATCTGGCTCTTGGGGTGGGCGGCATTCCGCGCGGCCGGGTGTCGGAAATTTTCGGTCCGGAGTCTTCGGGCAAAACGACCCTGACCCTGCACATCATCGCCGAGGCGCAGAAGCTGGGCGGCACTTGCGCCTTTATTGACGCGGAGCACGCTCTGGACATGAATTACGCCAAGCGTCTGGGCGTGAACACGGACGAACTGCTCATCTCGCAGCCAGACTTTGGCGAGCAGGCGTTGGAAATTGCGGATCTGCTCGTGCGCTCCAGCGCGGTGGATCTGGTGGTCATCGACTCCGTGGCCGCGCTTATCCCGCAGGCGGAGCTTGAGGGCAACATGGGCGAAACCCAGGTGGGCGGCCAGGCCCGGCTGATGTCGCACGCTTTGCGCAAGCTGACCGGCTCCATCCACAAGTCGCGCACGGCCGTGATTTTTATCAACCAGATCCGCATGAAGATCGGCGGCATGCCCGGCGGCTACGGCAACCCGGAAACCACCACCGGCGGCCACGCGCTCAAGTTTTACGCCACCATTCGCCTGGATATCCGCAAGCTGCAGGCCCTGAAGGACAAGGACGAGGTTTTCGGCAACCGCACGCGGGTGAAAGTGGTGAAGAACAAAGTCGCGCCGCCCTTTCGCATGGCCCTGTTCGATATTCTTTACGGCACGGGCATATCGCGTACCGGGGAAATTATCGATATCGGCGTTGAGGCCGGCATTATTGAAAAGAGCGGGGCCTGGCTTTCCTACCAGAAAGAGCGCCTGGGCCAGGGCAAGGAAAACGCCCGGGTTCTGCTGGAGGAAAACGCGGACCTGCGCCTTGAACTGGAACGCAAAATTATCGAGCATCTGGGCATGAACCCCGACGCCCTGGCTCAGGCGGCCAACAGCCGCGGCGGCGGGGATGCCGACGACATTGACGCGGAAGACGACGAATAGGACGTATTCGTTCGCGGTTGTCCAGCGGGGATTGAAGACGGCGAAAATATCGTACCCAAAAAATGGGGTTTCCAAAGGGATTCAATCCCTTTGGCCGCACAGAGCCTGTGTCCGCGACCGGAGGCAATACAATTCTTGGGCAACTTCGAAATTAATCCATATCCAGGAACGATCGTTTTCCGTTTTTGGACCGCAAAACGTTCAGGAGAGTGTTTGTGCTGACCACCAATGACATCCGCCGCCGCTTTTTGGCTTTTTTCCGGGAAAACGGGCATGAGATCGTGCGTTCTTCCTCGCTGGTACCCAAGGACGATCCCAGCCTGCTCTTTACCAACTCTGGCATGGTGCAGTTCAAAAAAATATTCCAGGGTCTGGAAAAGCGCGCGTATACCAGGGCCACCACGGCCCAGAAGTCGCTGCGCGTGGGCGGCAAGCACAACGATTTGGAAAACGTGGGCAGAACGGCGCGGCACCATACCTTTTTCGAGATGCTGGGCAATTTTTCCTTTGGCGATTATTTCAAGGAGCAGGCCATTAAGTATGCCTGGACCTTTCTTACCGAGGAACTGAAGCTGCCCAAGGACAAGCTCTACGCCACCGTGTTTCTGGACGACGACGAGGCCGCCAATTTGTGGCTCAAGCACACCGCCGTTCCGGCGGAACGCATTATCCGCATGGGGGAGAAGGACAACTTCTGGCGCATGGGCGATACCGGTCCCTGCGGCCCCTGTTCGGAAATCCTCATTGATCAGGGCGAGCACATGACCTGCGGCCCCAACTGCGGCATCGGCAAATGCGATTGCGACCGCTTTCTGGAAATCTGGAACCTGGTGTTCATGCAGTTCAACGAAATCGCGCCGGGCAAGCGCGAGCCGCTGCCCAAACCGAGCATCGACACCGGCATGGGGCTGGAACGCATCGCGGCCGTATGTCAGGGGGTGTATTCCAACTACGACAGCGATCTGTTCACCTCCATCATCGACGACGCCTGCGCCCTGGCCGGGGTGAAGTACAGCCGCAGCGCGCCGGACACCAACGATGTGGACACTGCCTTACGCGTGGTGGCCGACCACAGCCGGTCCATGGCCTTTATGGTGGCGGACGGCATTATGCCGTCCAACGAGGGCCGGGGCTACGTGTTGCGCCGTCTGATTCGGCGGGCCTACCGCTTCGGCCGCCTTATCGGCATGCCGTCGCTCTTTCTCTACAAGACCGTGGACAGCGTGGTGCGTCTGATGGGCGAGGATTTTCCCGAGCTTGTCACCTCGCGCGAGTTCCTGGGACGGGTTATCCGTGAGGAGGAAGAACGCTTCGAAAAGACCCTGGACAAGGGGCTGGTGCTGCTTGAGGACGAACTGGCCGACCTGGCCGAACAGGCCAAGCTCCAGATTCCCGGCGAGGTGGCTTTCAAGCTTTACGACACCTATGGCTTTCCGCTGGACATCATCAACGACGTCAGCGAGAAGCGCGGCTTTTCCGTGGATGAGGAAGGATTCCGCGCCCACATGGCCGAGCAGAAGGAACGGGCCAAGGCGGCCTGGAAAGGATCGGGCGAGGTGGATATCGCCGCCCGCTTCGTCGTGCTGCTGGAAGAAGGCCTGCGCTCCGGCTTTACCGGCTATGACGAATTGCGGGGAGAATCGCGTATCATCGCCCTCTTGAACGCCGAGGGCGAGCGAGTGGAATCGTTGCCGGCCGGAGCTTCCGGCTATTGCGTTACCGGCTCTACCCCGTTTTACGGGGCTTCGGGCGGCCAGGTGGGCGACACCGGCTCTCTGGTTACGCCGCTTGGCAAGGCCGATGTGGTGGATACACACAAACCGTCGGCCGATTTGACCATTCATCAGATTACGGTCACCGAAGGCGACGTTCTGCTTGACGCCGAAGCCGGCCTGACCGTGGAAGAGGGCCACCGTCTGGCCTCGGCCCGCAACCATACCTGCACCCACCTGCTGCACGCGGCTTTGCAGGTCGTGCTGGGCGGGCACGCCCGGCAGGCCGGTTCCCTGGTCAGCCCCGACCGTCTGCGTTTTGATTTTAACCACATCAGCGCCATGACCCCGGAGGAAATCGCCGAGGTCGAGCGCCGGGTCAACGCGGCCATCATGGCTGACCGTCCCCTTGACGTGAGCCATTGCGGCTATGACGAGGCCGTAGGCGCCGGCGCCGTGGCCCTGTTCGGGGAAAAATACGCCGACACCGTCCGGGTGGTGTCCATCAAGGGCGAGTCGGTGGAGTTGTGCGGGGGCACGCACCTTGAGCGTACCGGCCAGGCCGGGGCTTTCGTAATTCTGTCTGAATCGGGCGTGGCCGCCGGCGTGCGCCGCATCGAAGCGGCCACAGGCTGGAATACCCTGTCCCTGTTGAATGCCCAGCGTAGGGAACTGGCCGAGGCCGGGGCTCTGCTCAAGAGCAAGCCGGGCGAACTGGCCCACCGCATTCAAGCTCTGCAGGGCGAAGTGCGCTCCTTGCGCAAAACCTTGGAAAAGACTTCAGCCCAGGCCGCTTCCGGCCAAGGGCGCAACCTTATGGACGCTCTTGAAAAAATAGGGGACGTGCCCGTGCTGGCCACCCGTTCCGGCGCGCCTAATATGAAGGCCCTGCGTGAGGTGGCTGACGATGTGCGATCCAAAATGGCCTCCGGCGTCATCTGCCTCACGGCGGAAGAAGAAGACGGCAAGGTGAGCATGATCGTCGGCGTGTCCAAAGACCTGCACGGCCGTTTCACCGCGCCGGCTCTGATTAAGGAAGCCGCCGCCGCCATCGGCGGTTCGGGCGGCGGCAGGCCGGACATGGCTCAGGCCGGAGGCGTCAATGCCGCCGGCATCGACGACGCTTTTGTCATTCTGAAAAAGCTCCTCTGCTGATGCGATAAAAGAGAACTTTACAAATCAATATCATTGACTTAATATTTGATCCTGGAGTTTCTGACTCCGGGATCTTTTTTTTTGCATGGCATGAATTTCGTTAAGTCTATATATTATATTGTATATACTTGGATGATATAGTTTTTTTATGGAACATGTTGCCTTTAGCTATCGCCTGTGTTCTATTGGTTATAGCTCTGAAGTATGATCTAGGAGTATTTTCGTCAGTTACCCGATCAATGCTGTGCCATCCGTGGCGCTATATTATGAGGGCATTATGAAAGACGCGGATCATACGTCCATGGCCGTTCGGCAACGGCGGCGCCTCTATCTGAATATATTTTTCGCTCTGCTGCTTGTCGGGTGGACGGCGGCCGTGGGCCTGTCGCTGTGGTACAATTTGTCCGTGCAAAAGGAACACGCCCTTGACTCCGCCCGCATTCAGGCGCGCACGGCGGTTGAGAAGGATGTGATATACCGTCAGTGGAATTCCAAACACGGCGGCGTATTCGTTCCGGTGGTGCCGGGCGAGTTCGAGCCCAATCCCTATCTGCCGGTCAAAGGGCGGGAAGTGGTGGGGCAGAACGGCAAGGTCTACACCAAAATCAACCCGGCCTACATGACTCGCCTGGTGCATGAACTGGGAGTCCTGAACTCCGGGGTCATCGGCCACATCACCAGTCTGGATCCCATCCGTAAAGGCAACGAACCGGACGAATGGGAAAGGGCGTCCATGGAACTGCTGGCCTCCAAAACAGTGGACGAGGTCAGCGCTCTGGAAACGCGAAACGGACGGGAGTACATGCGCCTTATCCGGGGCCTGGTAACAGAGGAAAGCTGCCTGCCCTGCCATGCCCAGCAAGGCTATAAGGTGGGGGACTTGCGCGGCAGCATCAGTGTGTCCGTGCCAATGGCCCCTTTGATGACAGTGATGGAAGATTCGCGCAAAATCCTGGCCGGCACGCATGTGGCATTGTGGCTCTGCGGCCTCTTGGGTATTTCTCTGGGCATGCGGCAAATTGGCGCCGGCATCAAGGAACGGGATCAGGCGGAAGCGGAACTGCGCGCCCTGACCGCGGAGCTGGAACAGCGCGTGCAGGAGCGCACGGACGAGGTCAAGTCCCAGCAAAGAGACTTGCAGGCCCTGGTGGACAATGCCAATGCCGGCGTTTTTCTCAAGGATATGGGCGGCGTCTACCGCATAGTCAACGCCCAGTTCGCCGCCATCATCGGCCGCCCCCTGGACAGCATCACAGGCCGTACGGACAAGGAACTGCTGTCCCCGGAAGCCGCCCGCATGATTCGGGTTCACGAACAGTCGGTCATCGACAGCGCCACCGCGCGGGAACTCGAGCCCGGTTTCTTTTCCCGGGAAGGGATGCACTACAGCGCCCACGTATTCCCGGTCATGGAAGAGGGCAGGGTGGTGGGGCTCGGTGGAGTGCTGGTGGATATCTCGGCCCGGGACGAGGCGGAGCGGCTTTTGCTTCAGGCCAAGGAAGCCGCGGAAAAAGCCAGCCGGGCGAAGAGCGATTTCCTGGCCAATATGAGTCATGAGATCCGTACCCCTTTGAACGGCGTCATCGGCATGGCCGATTTGCTCCTGCGCACGCCGCTCGCCCCGGATCAGACCTCCATGGCCGCGGCCATCAAGAGCAGCGGCGACAGCCTGTTGCATGTGCTTAACGACGTGCTGGACATTTCCAAAATAGAGGCCGGCAAGCTGACATTGGAAAGCATCCCCTTCCGCTTGCGCGATCTGCTGTTTGAATCGATCAAGGGGCTCACCCCCATCGCCTACAAGAAAAACATCGAACTGATTTTGCATGTGTCGCCGGCGGTCCCCGAGTATCTGGTGGGCGATCCGACGCGCATCCGCCAGGTTATTCTCAATCTGGTAAACAACTCCCTGAAATTCACCGAGCAGGGCGAGGTTGTGGTGACCGTGCTTCTGGTGAACGAAACGGCTGATGCCGCGCGCCTGCGGTTTTCCGTCACCGACACCGGCATCGGCATACCGGCGGACAAGCAGGCCTATATTTTCACCGCCTTTGAACAGGTGGACACCTCCACCACTCGCAAATACGGCGGCAGCGGTCTGGGCCTGGCCATCTGCGCCCGCCTGCTCGATCTCATGCGCTCGAAAATCGACCTCAAGAGCCACGAAGGGTTTGGATCCAGCTTCTGGTTCGAACTGGAACTGCCCGTTGAAAAGAACGAGGAACTGGGCCGCAAGCCCCTGATGAGCGGCGAAGCCCTCAAGGGCGTACGCGCGCTCATTGTGGACGACAACGACACCAATTTGCGCATTCTTAACGAAACCTTGAGCACCTGGGGCATGGATGTCTCCCAGAGCCTTTCCGCCGACGAGGCTTATGCCTTGGCCGCCGTGGCGGCTGTTTCCAATCGTCCGTTCAAAATTATCCTTTCGGATCTGCAAATGCCGGAAAAAGATGGCGTGGATTTGCTGCGCATGGTGCGCATGGATCCCGCCCTCGCCCATCTGCCGGTCGTGCTTCTGACCTCGGGCAACCTGCCCCGGGAAGTGCAGGGTGAAACCGGCAAATCCGGCTTCTTTGAAGCTGTGCTGGACAAGCCCGTGCGGCCGGAAACGCTTATGCGGGCCATTGCCACTGCTCTGGGCCTCTGGGAAAGCTACGATATCCAGGAGTTGCAGCGGGAAGAAAGCCAGAAGGCCGAAACCGGCGTAAGGCGGCTGAAAGTGCTTCTGGCCGAAGACGTGGAAATGAACCAGATGGTGGCCACACGCATGCTCAAGGAACTGGGGCACGAGGTTACGGTGGTCGGCGACGGCAAGCAGGCCTTGGAAGCCGTGATTGCCGAGACGTACGATCTGGTCTTTATGGACGTGCAGATGCCGGTCATGGACGGCGTGCAGGCCACGCTGGCCATTCGGGAAATGGAGCGCCAGGGCATCATCAGGGAACGGCCCCTGATTGTGGCCATGACGGCCAACGCCCTGAAGGGCGACAAGGCCAAATACATAGCCGTGGGCATGGACGGTTACCTGTCCAAGCCCATTCTGCTGGAAGAGCTGCGCACCGCCATAGCCGAACAGTTCGGACCAAAGACGGTTTCAATGGTGGAGCCTTTGGAATCGAAAACGGGGCCGACCTGGTGCTCGATTCATGACGCGGTCCGGAACGGAGCCCAAGACACCAGAACAGCCGGGGAGAAACCGGTAGAGGCGAATTCGGCCCACAACACCTCTCACTCCAGGCGGGAAGGAAAGGGCGTCGCCGCGGGCGAAGAAGTGGCGGGCGTCGCCATTGATTGGGACTTGCTGGAGCGCAATTTTGCCGGCAATCGCGATTTCACCGTCGACAGCATGGCTCTGTACATGCGCGATGCGCCTTCGCTGTTGCGGGAGGCGATCGAAGCGGCCGAACGCACGGATAACGCCGGATTGACGGTCAATGCCCACGCCCTCAAGGGAATTACCGGCTACTTCACTCGCGGCGGCGCCTACGGCCTTTGTCTCGCTCTGGAGAATATAGGCCGGGAAAACGGCCTGCCGGCAAGACGCGCCGAAGTGGAACGCCTTTTTGGACGGTTGCGCGATCAAATGGAACAACTGCACAGGGAAATGTGCCTGTTCACGAAGCGGGGCGCCGGATCGGACGGCTCCCCGCCCGTGGCGGGCTAAGTTTTTTGGAGAATATACGTCTATGCATATTTTGTTTGCGGAAGATCAGGCCACGTCGCGCTTTTTTCTGGCCTCGCATCTGCGCGCCATGGGCCACCGGGTGACCGAGGCCGTTGATGGGGAGGAAGCGCTCAGTCATCTGGCCGACAATCTGAGGGATTTGGATGCGGAAAAGATAGGCATGCTCATCACCGACTGGGACATGCCCGTTATGGATGGGGTGGAACTGGCCAAAAGGGCGCGCGCCCTGCGCGAGGCCCAATACCTGTATATCATTCTGCTCACGGGCAAAGGTGAGTCGGAAGATCGGCTCCACGGTTTTGCCGAAGGCGGCGTGGACGACTATGTGGTCAAGCCTTTCGAGATCAACGAATTGAGACTGCGCATTCAGGTGGGCGTTCGCGTCATTGAAGCGGAGCGCTCCTTGCGTGAATATACCGTGGGGCTTGAGCATATTGTGCGCGACCAGACCCGGGCCATACGCGACACCCAGTCGGAAATCATTTCCCGTCTGTTCAACGCCCTGGTGTCGCGCCACGCCGAAAGCGGCAGCCACGTGCGGCGCATAGGCATCATGAGCGCCTTTCTGGCCGAAAAATTGGGCTGGACCACCACCCAGACGGACATTATCCGTGCCGCCGCGCCCTTGCACGACGTGGGCAAGATTGGCATTTCCGATTCCATTCTGCTCAAGCCCGGCCCCTTGTCTCTGGAAGAGCGGGTGATTCTGCAACACCATTCCGCAATCGGCGGGAAGATTCTTTCCAATTCCAGCAGCGGCATTATCCAGATGGCGGAACGGATTGCCCTTTTCCATCATGAAAACTGGGACGGCAACGGTTATCCCCACAGAATCAGCGGCGAGAATATTCCTTTGGAGGCGCGCATCGTGGCCGTGGCGGACGTGTATGACGCCTTGCGTTCCGACCGGGTTTATCGCCGGGGGCTCGAAGAAGCAAAGGTGCTGGAAATTCTCAAGCGGGATCGGGGCCGCAAGTTCGAGCCGGAACTGCTGGATCTGTTCCTCGAACACCGGGCCGGCATACGGGAGCTTTTGTCCCACCACATGGGGGAGGAGGAGACCGATATAGCCCCGCTGCTGGAAGGCATCCATTAGAGCAAAAGAGTCGCTTAACGGCGGGCAAGGCCCGCCTACTCCTCTTTCGCGGCAAGGATTTGAGGACAAATCCTTGCAGAGCAATTCACTCATTTCATTCGTGAAAAGCTCTAAAAAGGAACGCGCACCACGCCGGGAAACGCCG